>NIUT01000020.1:48536-72620 GCA_002254365.1 Nitrospira sp. UW-LDO-01 | reverse complement strand
TGCCCGGCAATTCGACCGCTCGCCTTATTTTCAGATTCTTTTTCAATGATAATGAAGAATACATGAGTGAACAGCTGCTCCCGACCTATAGGCGTGGTTACCCGAATGCAAAAATATTCCCTCCAGACACTAAATACGTACTGCCGTTCGGTCTCGGTGTGAAAATGCGATGCAGCCAGTCGTTTACTGATACCAGCCCGAATACAGAGCACGAGCTTCATACCGGCGACAGCAAATTCGCCGTCGATTTTGGAGTGCCGCTACCAGATCCGAGCGTCATACCGGACGTACCCATTTTTGCTGCCCGAGATGGTGTTGTCGTAGATGTCCGCGATGGAGACGATGATCATCCTCCAAATTATGTGCCTGTGGAATCAGATTTACCGAAAGGTAATAGGGTAAGGATCGTTCACTCGGATGGCACCTACACGCTCTACACTCACCTGAAAAAGGGCAGTATCGTGGTAGCGAAAGGTGATACTGCAAGAGGAGGCTCAACAAAGCTCGGTAAAATGGGAAATAGCGGTTACTCACCAAACTATCATCTGCATTTCGAGGTAGAAAAGGTAAAGCGAGAATCCAATTCCGTTACTGGATATCAGACCCTCGAGTTTTTCTTCATGGGAAATGACGGAACGGGGTTCCAGCCGATCGAAGGAAATATCTATGAACGACAGTAATGTTCCGTGATTGTTTTGAGCCGATTAATGGCCGATGCGTGGAGGTCAATATTGGGGTTGTGTTTTGTTCTGCACATGCACGTGAACAATAGTTTGAGGGTAGGCTCCGTTTCTTGAAATCGGGCAGTGATAGTGGTGTCACTGCGTCACGGTGATTCGAGGACCTGAATCACGGCTACTTGACCTATGATGTCATACAGAACCTCGCCATGCCACACGTGTACCACTCCGGTCATCAGCACCAGATCCAATCATTTTCAGATCTCTTTGCACAAACCCGCCGCGAGGCACTGAGATGATTCGCCGTGCTAACTTAAGATTCAGTTAGAGCCTAAGAGATCGAGTTCGGTGGGATTGCCCTACTCGACGATCAGCCGCATAGTCAATTCAAGGAATGTGGATGATACGTAGTTCACAATCTGGCCTTATAGGAGTTCCATGGGATCGCTCAACATTGTCTAGTGCTTCAAGGGTTCAGTCCTTCAAAGAGAACGGCGTGAAGTTCGTCTGCCTGTCGTACCAGTCCTCGTTCTCCTGACGCTTGAGCCAGCCGACGATCGCGTAGGTGACTGGCGTGAAGACGATCTCAACAGAGACTTTGAACGCCCAGTTGAAGGCGATGACCTTCATCATTGTCCCAGCCTGCCAGGTCCCAAGAAAGGCGATCGGATAGAAGAGGGTGCTGTCGACGAGTTGGCCGACTGCGGTTGAGCCGATCGTGCGGGTCCAGAGATGACGCCCCTCGGTCCAGACTTTCATCTTCGCCATGACATAGCTGTTCATGAAGTCGCCGCACCAGTAGGCGATTATCGAGGCAATGACGATCCGTCCTGTGCTCCCGAAGACGACTTCCAGGGCGGGTTGGATGACGGCATTGAAGGGTTCATCCGGGTCCCCCGGCATGTGGATCACGAAGAGCCCCATGATCGTTGCGAAGATCATCGAGACAAAGCCGGCCCAAATGACCTTACGCGTGCGCGCATAGCCATAGACCTCGGTCAACACGTCGCCGAAGATGTACGAGATTGGGAAGAAGAGGTTCCCAGCTCCGAACGTGAGGCCGAAGAGGATACAGGTCTTGCCGGGCCCGATCAGGTTCGAGCAGAGCAGTACCGTCACGAAGCCCGCCATAACGAGATCGTAGTAGCGGTAGTGGCGTCTATTAGCGACAAGTTCTGGCTTGGGTGGTTCAGCGGGCGCGGTCATTGGTGGACCAGGTTTTCCTGCTCAGCGGTTCGATTTGCCCGGTTCGGGTAACACTCATTGCAATCCAGCTCTGGAACTCAGCGTGGTCTTCGGATAGGTGAGGCGGCTTGTACAGTCGATCGGCCACTCAACAAGAAATAGTGAATCCAAAAGCCTTACTGGAGTTACAGTCGCCCAAGACTATCACGGGGCGCGTAGGCCAGTATCATTCATGACGGCAACAAGTGTTTTTGCGAAAAATCCGGCCACCTCGAGAATTCCCGCATATTGCCAATAAACGGAGAATTAGAATGGGATATGAGGTGACTCGGCCTCTTGAAGAATATTCTGATCGTTGATGATTGACGGAGGAATGAAATGTGTCTATAACGTGGCCCCATAATACTATGGAACACAAACAACGATATGTGGTTATCACTCCATCTGTGGAAAAGCAAACCGCGAGGACAGTATAAAGGAAGAATCCTAAGTCATACCCTACCCGAAGTGCATCCGTTATGGGAATGCCTGCACCTACCATCTTGCGTAAAGAAGAGAATCGAAGAATCTTTGCCCAAATTGGAGGAGTCCATGAAACTTCAATTCTTGCTCCCAGCTGTTCTTAATATCGTCTTTGTCGCGGCAGCTATCGCTTCGCCCGTCACCCTTACTCCAATCAGCGACGGATCCCTCTATACCTGTGATGGCTGCAATACGGTTTCCGATGGTGATTATGTTGGCGCCAGCGGTTATATACAGGGCGCAATAAAGTTTTCTACATCGGCAATCCCCGGCGTGGTGACGAATGCAATGCTTTCGGTGAATCCATACGGCTTGCCTATTTGGGATTCAACAATAGACATTTACGGATATGGAACATCAATTGCTCCGCTTGATGTCACAGATGCTAATGCCGGGTCATTTCTTGGCACCCTCACGCTTCCTCCAGGATTGGACTTTGGACAAGACGCATTCTTTGATGTCACATCGTTTGTGGCTAATACCCACGCGCCGTATCTTGCGTTCAATCTGCGAGCAGACGAGGGTGGCGGAGTGCTCTTTAGTTCCGTGGAGTTTAATTATGGTCATCCGTCGCAGCTTATCGTGACAGCAGTTCCTGAGCCATCCACGAGTGCGCTTCTTGTCATGGGTTTGTTGGGTCTAGGAATAAGTCGCATGGTCACGCGACTATTTGCACATTCACTGTAGAAGGTACTACTAAATGGTTCGAGGGACGAAGGCAATAAGAGCTCTTCTTGCCAAGTGACATCCCTAGAAGTTAAGACCCCTGCTACCCTTTTCTGGCCGTATGAGCACTATTGCGGAGTTGCAGAAGAACCCGCCGGCGAGCCGGAGAACATGCCCGGCTCGACGAGCGTGCCCGCATTGGTGAACGGCAATCGTCCTTCCGCGCTATGCAGCACACCCTTGATGTCGTACATCAGTTCCTGTTTCTGAGAGAATTGAAACAGTTGGCGCACGATGTCGAGCGTGGACGTCGTGGTCTCGATGGTCATTACGGCATCACCTAACCTGGGAATGGTGAGCTCCTTGCCCCCAAGGCCACGGGCCAGACGTTTCCCGTTCAGATTCAACGTAAAATCGATGCCTGTCAGGTGATAGTCAAAATCGTTGGGATTGCGGACCCGGAGATCGACACGGAGGCGTTGTTCGAAGATCGTGGCGTCCAACGGGGTGACGTTGGTGACGAGCACCTCGGGTGCCTCGCCTTTTATGAACCAGGAAGCGCAGCCAGCAAGCAGGAAAGCCACGGCAAAAACGAACAAGGCTGCTCGGTGAAGTCGCATAGATGTCATCATAGCAAGAGCATCTACGGAAAAGCCACGTGCAGTATGGTGCTCGGGTATTCAGAGGGAGTGGTCATAGGTAGAGGGCAAGCCTTGCTCTGTGCGTCGCAGCATCATGGTCGCTCGTTAGCGTACGGAACTCGACCAACCTCAATAGCTGCGTACTCATTAATAGCAATTTGGATTGGACGGCCAACCTCCTGGGGGAGGGATACAGTTCGTGGTACGTGGCGGAGGGAGCCTGGCTGGACCCTCTGGTCGTGGCTCCGTCTCGGGGTGGTGGTCGTTCGCCAGGGCCTCACTGACCATCGCCTCAATTTCTGTCTCGGTCAACTCGGGGTGTTCCTGTCTAAATTTGCGCTCAAGGACTGGGCGGGTGGTTGCAACATAGCGCTCACGAGATTGTCGTAGTCCCTCACGGGCCTGGTCATATAGGGTCCTGCGTTCCGCGGTCTGGGCAGTGCCAATTTGGTCGGAAGTGGTACTGGTTCTGGAGTCGGGATCCAGCCCGTCATTGAGGCGGGATTCTGCACACCCAGTGAGCAGGGTCAAGATGAGAGCAAAAGCGAGTCGCATGATGCGGCCTTGTAGGAAGTTCTGATCGGTCGCCACTGTTTGGGCTGACGTGCTAGTGTAGTTAGCTCGCGCACTCTTCGGCAACAGGTCTATGTTTAGACTCTTCCGCACAGGATTGGCGTTATGTCGTTTCTTTGTAGGCCTGTGGGCCATGACACCAGAGGTCGGATCCCTTGTCTACAGAAAATACAGTTATGCGGGGACATATGATTTTTTATGCGAGGATCCGAACAACGGTTGCATAAGGCTAAGGGGGTAGATGCCTTTTTAATCACCACATCGGTCGTCACGGCTGCCATGATGAACACTCCAAGGGCTCAGGCGAGCTGGGTCGATGATTCTTCCGACGGTCCTCAAAGCTACATGGATCCGATATCTAGTGTGCGGTCGAAGGCTACCATCCTATCTTGCCCATCTTCACGTTGGCACAATCCTCTGACAGAAAAGACAGCAGTTCGGAATAGAAAAGAAGGAGTATCGTGATGCGTACAGTCAGTCGACGGATGACGGATTTGGCTCAGTCAGAAATTCGAGCCATGACTCAGGCCTGCGCCGAAGCCAAGGGCCTCAATATGGCTCAGGGCGTCTGTGATACGCCGGTTCCATCGGTCCTGCTCGAAGGGGCTGAGCGGGCAATTCGTGATGGCTATAACGTCTATACGCGCTTCGACGGGTTGCCGTATCTCCGGCAGGCCATCGCCGAGAAGCTAGAGCGGTATAACCGGATGAAGGCTGACCCGGAAACTGATATCACCGTCAGCGCCGGTGCGACGGGAGCCTTCCATTCCGCCTGTGCTGCCCTGCTGAATCCAGGCGATGAGGTGATTCTGTTTGAGCCCTACTACCAATACCACATCAGTGCCCTTGTGGCGGTCGAAGCGGTTCCGGTCACGGTTTCCATGCAACCTCCGATGTGGTCCTATTCGATGACCCAGTTGGAGGAAGCCGTGACAGCTAAAACGAAGGCTATCATCGTCAATTCACCGGGCAACCCATCCGGGAGGGTCTATAGCCAATCTGAACTCGAGGCATTGGCGGAATTTGCCTGCCGGCATGACCTCTTCGTCTTGACGGATGAAATCTATGAATACTTCCTCTATGACGGACGACGCCATGTCAGCATGGCCTCACTGCCGGAGATGGCGGAGCGAACCATCACGATTGGCGGATACTCCAAGACGTTCAGTGTGACGGGCTGGCGGATCGGATACAGCGTCGCCTCACGACAGTGGGCACAAGCCATCGGCGCCATGAACGATTTGCTCTACGTCTGTGCTCCAGCCCCATTGCAGATGGGTGTGGCGCGGGGAATTCGTGAGTTGCCGGATAGTTACTACGAAGGCTTGCGGCAGGAGTATCAGGCGAAGCGTGAGAAATTCTGTCGCGCGTTATCTCAAGCTGGAATCACTCCATCCGTCCCCCAAGGCGCCTATTACGTCTTAGCGGATGTCTCCCATCTTCCTGGCCTGACGGGGAAGGCTCGTGCGATGTCTTTGTTAGGTAAAACCAGGGTCGCCGGCGTGCCAGGGGAAGCCTTTTTCACAAGCAAGGTTGGGGCTGATTTTATCCGATTCAGTTATGCCAAGACGGATCAGGATCTGGAGGAGGCCTGTCGGCGGCTGACGCAAGATGGAATATAGCTACTCACGGTAGTGAATGAACCTGACTAGCCAGATGCGGGAACCAGGCTTGCCAACGCTCGACTGAGAGACGCGGGACAGCAAGGGCTCGTGGCGATGATTCCACGGTAGCGCGGGGTCGGTCGGTTAAAAATCAGAGCCTGTCCGCTTCCATCAGTAATCGTTCCACCAGCTTCAGCGATCAACAGGACTCCAGCCGCGACATCCCACTCATTTTCCGGTTCAAATGTGGCCACCGCATCGATGCGGCCGCATGCCATCAGCGCGAGGGCCCAGGCGATGGAAAGCATCGGACGATGTTGAGTGGATGAATCGAGCGCCGCAAAACGACCAGTTTGACGCTCCCATGGACCCAGCGCAATCACCGGGAGGTGCTCGGCGTTGGTCGGCCGTGAATCGATTGATTCGTGGTTCAGTCGAAGTCCTTCACCTCGGATTGCACTGAAGAGCTCGTTGGTCGAGGGGTTATAGATGGCGGCCACGATCGGAAGACCCTGCTCAATGAGGGCGACGGAAATGCAAAACTCCGGAACTCTGTTGATGAAGGCTTTGGTCCCATCGATGGGATCGACCACCCAGACCCGATCTTTCTGCAGTCGACCGGCATCATCCGGGGATTCTTCCGATAGCCACCCGTCGTGGGGAAACGCTGAGAGCAGCTGTGCGTGAAGAATCCGGTTGACCGCGAGGTCCGCCGATGTGACCGGAGACTGGTCCGGTTTTCTGATCGTCTCGAATCCCTCAGCAGCCAACCGTAAGGCCTCTGAACCGGCGGCTCGCATCGCTGCTTCAAGTTGTTCAAGCTCTCGAGTCCATATCATGACTGGCAGATTACCAGGCTTATGATTGAATGAAAAGGAACGCGCCAGTTCTTGGCTTGACGTTCCACTAGAATCTGCGTACAAGCTCGCTATCATGAAGTTAGTCCAGAAACGTTCGAAGAAGACCGGCCTGTCTCCCGGGACTCTAATCCACATTGGTGAGACACGTACGAACTCCGTGACCGTGACTCGCTTCAACTATGCCGGTACGCACTGCGACGAGCAGGTTGTGACGGACATGGAGACCCTTCGCCCACCAGCGGATGAGACGGTGACCTGGGTCAATGTCGGTGGTGTCCACAAGGTTGAGGTGCTGGAAGGATTTGGCAAACACTTTGGCCTCCATCCGCTTCTGCTGGAAGATATTGCCAACACCGATCAGCGTCCCAAGCTGGATGACTACGAGACATACTTGTTTCTTGTGATGAAGATGCTGATGACCTCCGACCGAGGAGATATTCTGGTTGAACAGGTTAGTTTTGTTCTCGGACGAAACTATGTGCTCTCGTTTCAGGAGAACGGTACGGATGTGTTCGGCGCCGTTCGGGATCGTCTCAAAGGTGGCAAGGGCCGACTGCGTCAAAATGGCTCGGACTATCTTATGTATGCGTTGATCGATGCCGTGGTGGACCAGTATTTTACCGTGCTCGAAATGCTCGGCGAACGCATTGAATCGCTCCAGGAACGGGTAATTGCCGATCCGAAGCCTGAGACACTACAAGACATCCATGCGCTGAAACGGCAACTACTCTTTGTGCGTCGGGCTGTGTGGCCGTTACGGGAAGCGATGAACAATCTCTCGCGTTCGGAATGCCCATTCCTGCATGAGCCGATGAAACTCTTTTTCCGGGATGTCTATGATCATGTGGTCCAGATCGTGGATACGATCGAGACCCTGCGCGAGATGGTTTCAGCCAGCCTCGATATCTATTTATCCAGCGTAAGCTATCGCTTGAATGCCGTCATGCGTGTTCTGACGGTGATCACGACGATTTTTATGCCGCTCAGTTTCATCGCCGGCATCTATGGGATGAATTTCGAACATATGCCCGAGTTGAAGTGGGCATGGGGCTATCCCATGGCGCTCGGCATCATGGGCATCGTCGCCGCGATCATGCTGATCGGGTTCCGTTTGAAAAACTGGCTGTAAGCGGTGAGGCTCGGCTACTCCTGAACTTCCACTTTATCGACAAAATAGGTCGTGTCCCCGAAGCAGGTAGTGGGGATATAGCGATACTCCTTATAGTGTAGGACCACGCGCTTTCCCATCATGTCGTTCAATTGATCGGCGACTTTGTCGTCCCAGATTGTGAACTGCCACAGGACTGGTGCCGTCCCAGGCACCGTGGTCATGGCCAGCTCTCCCTCATGTGTTTTGCACACCCACCCCTTCGAGGAGAATTTTTGGATGTATCCGGCTCGGTTGCCATCGGAATACGTCCAGTTGAACACGACGATGAGATAGGCCGCACCGAGAAACACGAGGATAGTCAACAATACTTTCACTGCTTTCACCAGGTGTCTCCCTCGTTACGCGTGAAGGTCGCCGAAGAGCCAGGGGGCCTCAGTCTTTCGACGAGCTTCATAGGCTGAGATGTCCTGCTCGTGTTGAAGCGTCAAACCGATCGAATCAAGGCCCCGGTAGAGACAATCCTTACGGAAGGGGTCGATCTCAAACCCATAGACTGTTTTCTCCGGCGTCGTCACCGTCTGGTTGGCGAGATCGACTGTGAGCCGGTATCCCTCGGTCTCAACGGCAGGCTTCATGAGCGCCAGCACTTCGTCTGCTTTCAGCACCACGGGAAGAATGCCGTTTTGAAAACAGTTGTTGTAAAAAATGTCGGCAAAACTTGGGGCGATGACACAACGGAACCCTTGGTCCAGCAGGGCCCAGGGGGCATGTTCTCGAGATGAGCCGCATCCAAAATTATCGCGCGTCAACAAGATCGAGGCCGTTTGATAGCGAGGCTGATTCAAGAAAAAGTCAGGATCAGGGGATCCATCCTTTTTCTTTCTCCAGTCGAAAAAGAGACCTTCGCGGAGCCCGGTCCGTTTGATCGTCTTTAAAAATTGCTTCGGAATAATTTGGTCGGTATCCACATTGATTTGATCCAATGGGGCCACGAGACCAGTGAGAGTGATAAACGGTTCCATAAACGACCTCAGCTCCAATGTCGAATATCGACGAAGTGTCCTTCGATAGCCGCCGCCACTGCCATAGCAGGGGAGACCAAGTGGGTTCTCCCGCCTGCGCCTTGGCGCCCTTCGAAGTTGCGATTGCTGGTGGAGGCACAACGCTCTCCTGGCTGCAACACATCGGCATTCATCGCCAGACACATACTGCACCCTGCCTCTCTCCATTCAAACCCTGCGTCACGAAACACGCGATCAAGCCCCTCCGCCTCGGCCTGTTGTTTGACGAGACCAGAGCCTGGGACCACCATGGCATGCACGGATGTCGCCACCTTCCGACCTTTGGCCAGGCTGGCCGCCAACCGTAAGTCTTCAATACGCGAGTTGGTGCAGGAACCAATGAAGACCTTGTCGACTTTGATGTCAGTGATCGGGGTATTGGGAGACAACCCCATGTAGTTCAATGCCCGTTCCGTCGCACTCTTGGTTTTGACATCAACGATCGTTCGCGGGTCTGGAATTTTTTGATCCACCCCCAGCACCATTCCGGGGCTCGTTCCCCAACTGACTTGCGGCGCGATCTCTTCCGCTCGCAGGGTCACGACAGCATCATAGCTGGCATCCTGGTCGGTCTTGAGGGATTGCCATGCTTGAACCGCCTGTTCGAACAACGCTCCTCTCGGAGTCAGTGGACGTCCCTTCACATAGGCGATCGTTTTTTCATCAGGGGCCACCAGTCCAGCGCGGGCTCCTCCCTCGATGGACATGTTGCACAGGGTCATGCGTCCTTCCATACTCAGTGCGCGAATCGCTGACCCTGTGTATTCGATGACGTACCCAGTTCCCCCGGCCGTTCCGATCTTCCCGATAATCGCCAAAATAATATCCTTAGCCGAGCAGCGATCAGAAAGGGACCCCTCAACCCGCACTTCCATCGTCTTGGGCCGCTTCTGTACTAAGCACTGTGTGGCCAAGACATGCTCGACTTCGCTGGTCCCGATGCCGAAGGCTAAGGCTCCAAACGCTCCGTGGGTCGACGTATGAGAATCTCCGCACACGATCGTCGTTCCGGGAAGCGTGAATCCCTGTTCAGGGCCGATGACGTGGACCACGCCTTGTCGGACGTCATCCATGCCGAAGTAGGTAATACCAAAGTCGCGACAGTTTTCCTCAAGGGTTTGAATCTGCTTCGCGCTGATGAGATCGGCAATCGGCAGCGTCCGGTCGGTCGTAGGAACATTGTGATCCGGCACTGCCAGTGTGGCCGCCGGTCGGCGAGGGCGCCGGCCGGCAAGCTTTAACCCCTCGAAGGCTTGCGGCGACGTCACTTCGTGCACGAGTTGCCGATCGATGTACAGGAGGGTGGTCCCATCTGGTTCCGCTCGAACGACATGCGACTCCCAAATTTTGTCGAACAGTGTCTTGCCCGCCATCAGTACTCCTGTTTTTGTAAAGTGGGACCCCTATTATACAGAGAAGGCCTATGGTCTTGACAAGGTGCCTATCCCGCTTGCCCTTCCCCGCACGTCGTGATACCACCAGGCCCATGAAGGCTGCACCGTGGAACGAACCGCGCATTGTAGAGTGGAGTCAGTTCTTGCTGGACAGCTATCGCCGTTGGATTGGAAATGAGTTGATTGAGCGGGCCGGAGATGTCATGGCGCAAGCTCAGAGGTTGTACGATGCCTCATGTGTGGTGGTGTCGCATGGCACCGAACCCGATCCGATCTTGAACTATGGCAATCAAGTGGCCTTGGACTTGTGGGAGGTCTCCTGGGAGCAATTGACCGCGACTCCCTCGCGGCTGACGGCTGAGCCTGACAACCGAGCCGAACGGGAGCGCATGTTGGCTCAGGCACGAATCAACGGCTACTATGACGGCTATAATGGTGTGCGGATTTCAGCAACGGGTCGTCGTTTTATGGTTGAGCAGGCTGTGATTTGGACTGTGGTTGATATGGTGGGGAGTCCGCTTGGTCAGGCGGCGACGTTTTCACGATGGTCACGAGTATGATAACCCAGCCTGCGTTACAGGAATTGACGAGATGTTTCCATGAACGGATCTTGAACGAGAGACCAAAAAGGTCAGTTCAGTAAGGTCAGGTCCACAATTCAAGGGGGCCGTGGTTGGCGAGGCCACGGAGCAGGTCTTGCCTGGAAAGTATGCCGACGAGACGACGGCTCTGATCGAGAATCGGAACCGCATGGATCCGTTCCTCCAGCATGACTCGGGCGATTTCACGGATCTCCGTGGTTGGGGTTGCCGAGATCACTCGTTGAGTCATGACCTCCGCAGCATGCTTGTGAGAAGCCAGTTGTGTATCGGCCGATGTGATCAATTCAGGGACGTGATGGAGGAGATCCCGATACGAGAGCATTCCCACGAGCGTGCCATGTAACGAGGTGATGGGGATGTGGTGAAATCCCTTGTGACTCATGAGCGTCCATGCATCAAGGAGCCGACTGTCAGATGGAAGCGAGAGCACGGCTGTCGTCATCAAGTCTCGGGCCAGGACTGCCGGCGTTGGATGTGATCGATCAGGGCCCTGTTGTTGGTAGGCCGTTTGCGCAACTAAGGCGGGGTGATCCAACGTCGATGATTGTTGGCCATGATGCTCCCGATCTGCCACCGCCGCCAGGCGGTTGTACCGTGGGGTCACGAGCTTTGCCGGATAGACTTCCGCAACCCCGTTGACTGCCACAATAATGGGCATGCTGTAGCTCCTTGGCTGTTGTATCGGCATATTGGTGAAATACTTAATCGAAGGAGAGGGCCGATGGTCGGTTTTTCAAACTGAGTCCGTCCGTACTTTTGTGCCCGTATGAGGTTCGTCGGTCGAGAAGGGATATGAACAGAGCCATGTCTAACCCCACCGCCGGCATCAGTCGTGGGTGAACGGCGAGGCCGCCAGTTGCGGCCAACTTGGGGCGAGTTCTTCTGCCCAGGTATGGCTCTAAATCGGTTGCTTCCATTTTGAGCCCTATGTTATAGATGTCTCTGCATAGTTGAAATTTTAGGATTCTGGATAAGTTGGTTTAAGGACTACTAACAAAGGGAAAACGGTACACAGTACCCAAGCGCCTGCACGTCATCTAGATTTTGGCATCATCACGATATCGGTTTACGAGCTTCTATTTCATCTCTTCTTTAATCTCGCAAGGGGGGTAGCCATGGGTAAGTTATTTTTGACGGGCTTTCTCGGCCTTGGGTTGGTGTTGGCCGGGGTTTCAGGTTCATACGCACTTCAAGCGGGCGGTGTCGAGACCGGGGATCTCGAATCAGGTTCTGTCGTCGGGCAGCCATTCAAAGAACTTACCGTTGATGCCTCGTTCTTTGCGATCGAGCTTGGCAACATGAAAGTTTGGTATCCTCCTGTGACTGTAATCGATTTCAAGACACGTCCAGGTGCACCCGTTCTCCTAAAAGTCACGAATAATTCAACGGCTGAGCACGGGTTTCAGCTCACTGCCGCAGTGAATAATCAATCGGCGCCAACCGTTTTACATACGAAGCTCGTACTCAAGCCAGGAGAGACGCAATATATCGGTGTTCCGACCAGCGACCTGTTTTATGCGGCCGGGACCGTCCTGGAGTATAAATGTCACTTACATCCTGCCCATGTAGGTGGCAAGTTACTCATGCTGAAATAGTCACGGGCAACGAATAAAGAAAGTCTCAGTGTAGATTGACGGCCTCAAGGAAATCTTCCTTGAGGCCGTTGCGTTTTCCGGCTTGTCTGAGAAGGCCGTAGAGGCGTCAAGAATCCATTAAGAAGCGAAAGGCCTTGGTTCTCTTCAGAGCCAAGGCCTTCCTTCAACGCCAGGAACAGAGGTTGAGTTAGTTCCTAACCCCGCTCCACACTTTAGCGGGATCGATTCCTTTATCAGGATTCAACGTCTTCGCTCGTTCCAGAAGGACCTCCGTCGTCTCCGGATAGAGAGGGTCTGAGATGCAGCAATTATCGACCGGACACACAGCTGCGCATTGTGGTTCATCGAAATGGCCGACACACTCCGTACATCGGTCATGGGCGATGACATAAATGTTATCGCCGACTCCCTGTCCATCACCGACGTGGTTCCCTTTAGACTCAGCATCACTTCTAGTTTCAAAAATGGCTTCATTGGGACATTCCGGCAGGCATGCCCCGCAAGAGATACATTCGTCTGTAATCAGTAAAGCCATGACCGAAGCCTCCTTCTCACTCTCAAATCAATATTGACAAGATCCCACGTCCACCACCATAGTAGTGCCCGATTTGACGAGTGGCAGCGTGAGTAGGCATTCTATCCTGTGCTGATTTTCCAGGTCAACGTAACGAGTTCCGGTCAGAAGACCTAGGGCAGTTATACGCATGGGTCATTGGGCCCAGCATGTGAAAAAATAAAGTCGGTACTCTTCTCCAGATGTCTCGTAGTCATAACCAAACGAGTGAGCGAGAGCAGAAAAAGAAGCGGATCATCATGATGATCTTGCTGGCGTTGCTGTTGATGAGTGCCTCAGTGTTTCTCGTTGAACGCAAAGAATCAAGTGTGATTGTGGTGACGTTTCCCAGTGGCGTTGAATTGGAGGCCGAAGTGGCCGATACGCCTGAGAAGCTCCTCTTTGGACTTGCCTTTCGAGAGGAGTTACCAGCAAATGGGGGCATGCTGTATATTTTTGAAGAAAATGGTCTTCATCGTGTCACGACGCGGGAGTACCGATTTCCCATCGACATACTGTGGGTCGACGAGAGTCATCATGTGGTACATCTGCTTGAACAGGCAGAGCCCTGCGCGAAGGATCCATGCCCATTGTTTGGGCCGCCACCCGAGTCGGCACGCTATGTGATACAGGCGGAATCTGGGTTCATTAAAAAATCAGGCGTGGCCAAAAACGACGAACTCAAATACGCCCTTCGTCTCTAGCCAAGTAGAAGTTAAATCGGTCATTGCGAACAAATTGTCGATGGGGTGTTCCAAGCACCATTCATGACGATAACACTAGGATAGTCAAAAAGGTTGTCCACAAGGGCCGCAGCGAGCGATGCGATAACGCCGCGGTGGGCTTTTTCAGCATCCTGCATATACGCCTTGCGGTACATCAAGGGAATACACATGATGGATGGGTTTCAAAAGGTCGGTCAGGTTGAGGACGTACCTCCGGGGCAGTCGAAGATCGTCAAGGTCAATGATCGACCGATCGCCCTGTTCAATATCGATGGGAAATTTTATGCTATCCATAATAGCTGCCCGCACGAAGGGGGGCCTCTTATCGAAGGTCGGCTCAAGGGGTACGTTATTGCCTGTCCGTGGCATGACCTTGCGTTCGACATCCGAAATGGACAAGGTACGGATGGGGGCGGGTATTGCGTGGGAAGTTACGAGGTGCGAGTGGAGGGAAGCGAGATCATGATCGGCCCGCGAAAAAAATCATGAAGAGTTTCAAGGAAACGTGCCTAACCGTGACGAACGCACAGAGGATGCCGGTGTGAATACCGTTGGTGTCGAACCTCTATCGATAGGGGAGACCGGAGATTCCCGCAAGGTCGTGGTTGATCGACCCTTTGTCCTTCAGTTATGGGAAGACCGGACAAGGGGTGAGCAGTGGGTCGCGTCCTATGACACCAAGGGACTTGCTTTGCTCGGCGACGAATTTCTCCGCATCGCCAGTAATAACGCGGTCGACAACGGACAGCGAATCTTTGAGTTTAAGGCCGTGCAGCCAGGTGTCTATCGCATCGTGTTTGAAAAACGCATGGGGTGGAAATTCACCTCAGAAGATCGCCGGCTCTTCACGATAGAGGCGCAGCCAGTCACGGGGGATTGAGTCCATGCCAGACATTGCGTTTATCAATGGCCGATTTCTTCCATGGCAAGATGCGACGGTATCCATCGATGACCGCGGATTCCAATTCGGCGATGCGGTCTATGAAGTGATTCGAACGTATCGAGGGTCCCCGTTCGAAATGAACGCACATCTTGACAGGCTTGATCGAAGCGCAACGCAACTGTCCATTTCCCAACCCTATACCAGAAGGCAATGGACGCAATGGATTCACCAGGGACTGAGCCTGGCTGGTTATCAGGATGCCAAGATCTATATTCAGGTAACGCGAGGAGTGGCTCCCCGCGAGCATGGCTTTCCTTCAGAGAGTCGGCCAACTGTCGTCATGACGATTCGAGCCATCCACCCGCTCAGCGTTGAAATGCGCCACACCGGCGTGACGGCCTGTACGTGCGAGGATCTGCGATGGGGCCGATGCGATATCAAAAGCGTGAATTTGCTGGCCAACGTCCTGGCTCGTGAGGAGGCAAGAAAAACGGGTGTATTTGAGGCCATCTTGGTTCGTGACGGCTTGGTCATGGAGGGCGCCGTGAGCAATGTGATGGCTGTTCAGGGAGGCGTACTCGTGACGGCTCCAGAAAGCCCGCGTATTCTGTCCGGAGTGACCAGGACCGTCGTCCTGCAATTAGCAAGAAGGGAAGAGGTCGTCGTCGAGGAACGATTCATGTCGATCGACTCCCTCTACCAGGCAGACGAGGTTTTTCTTACCGGGACCACGCTCGAAGTACTCGGAGTCGTTCAGATCGACGGGAAATCCATTGGCAACGGTCGCCCCGGTCCAGTGACTCAGGCATTGGCAGCTCGATGGGCGATACTGACGGGCTAGTCCCCTTGCATTGCTTAGGGGTGCGTGCTATGGTACCGCCTCTGTAAGTGGGCGCACGCCCACTTTTTTGTTTGGTCACGTGTCTAAGAGGACATGAAGGTTGAGGACGCCGGGGAGTAGTGTGCAGCCGGTTATCGACCGATTGCAGGAAGTTATTTCGCCGATTCTATGGACGCTCGGACTCGAATTGATCGATGTTGTTTGCGTTGGACGTGGTCCGCGGTCTGTTGTTCGTGTGTTGGTCGACAAACCGGGTGGAGTGACCATCACCGACTGTGAGCAAGCACATAAGGCTCTAGGGCCGGCACTCGATGTCGCCGATCCGTTCCCTCACGCCTATACGCTTGAAGTCTCATCTCCAGGTTTGGATCGCCCGTTCCAGAGAACTCAGGACTATCAACGGGCGATTGGAAAACAGGTGAATCTCAAGCTTCGACAGCCTCTCGAAGGTCAGTGGCGGATTACCGGAGAACTGATGCAGGTAGACGAGACTTTCGTCATGCTGGAGGTCGGTACGCATCGAGCTCCTCTGACGATTCAGCTGAGCCGTGAGAGCATTGCGGAAGCCAAGCTGGTGGTGAAAATATAAATTGTGGGGTAGGGGCGCCGTGGATGGAAACCGGATGCAGGAGCGTGAGGTATGAACCGAGAACTGATTTCAGTAATTGACGAAATCGGGCGCCAAAAGGGAATCGACAAGGCGCGCGTAATCGGAGCCATTGAATCCGCTCTGCAGACTGCCGCAAAAAAGCGCTTTGGGCAGGCTGAGAACATTCAGGTTGAGATTGATCCGAAAACTGGAGAAATTTCGGTTGTCTCCAAGAAGACGATCGTCGAAACGGTCAGCAATCCTAAAGCCGAAATTTCCCTACAAGAAGCCCGTCAGTATGACAGCGAAGCCGAGGTGGGAGACGAAATCGGTTCCCTGATTGAGATGAATGAATTGGGGAGAATTGCTGCCCAGACCGCCAAGCAAGTCATTTTTCAGAAGGTTCGTGAAGCAGAATGGGAGGCGGTGCAGAAGGAATACTCCACGAGGCAGGGTGATTTGGTCACCGGCATCATTCTTGGTATGGAGCGTCGCAATTACTTGGTAGATCTCGGGAAGACAGAGGCGATTCTCCCGATACAAGAGCAGATCCCGCGTGAAACGTACCGTCGTGGTGATCGTGTGAAAGCCATGCTGTTGGAAGTTCGTCGGACCCCTAAGGATGTACAGGTGATTTTGTCGCGAAGCCATCCTCAATTTGTGTCGAAACTCTTTGAACTCGAAGTGCCTGAGATCACGGAGAAGATTATCGAAATCAAGTCGGTTGTTCGAGAGCCTGGGGATCGGACAAAGATTGCTGTAACGTCACGGGAAAAGGCGGTGGATCCGGTGGGTGCTTGTGTCGGTATTAAAGGTTCCCGCGTGCAAGCCGTCGTCCGTGAGTTGCGTGGTGAGAAGATCGACATCATTACCTGGACCCAAGATCCGCGGGTATTCATCGCCGAAGCCTTAAATCCTGCCACGATCGAGAAGGTCGGTATCGACGAGGAGAAGAAGTCGGCACTGGTGGTGGCCGCCGATTCCCAACTGTCTTTGGCGATCGGCAAGAATGGCCAAAATGTCAGGCTTGCGGCGCGTTTGACGGGGTGGAAAATCGATATCATCAGCGCTACGGAGTACGAAAAGGAAAAAGTGGAGCGCGACAAGGAAATCAAAGCAGCACTGGCGGAAGAGACAGAGGCGCAACGACTGCAGGAAGAGGCTCGTCAAGCTGCGAGGGCGGAAGAGGCACTGAACGGATCAGAGTAGGATACGGAATGGTCTGATGGCAATGCGTGTATACGAACTGGCAAAGAAGCTAGGCATGGAAAATCGCGTGCTCATCCCAGAGCTCAAGAAAATGGGTGTCTCAGTGACATCCCATAGTAGCGCACTGGATGATGAGATCGTGGAGAAGGTGTTGGGAAAGCTCGCTCCGCAATCCAAGGGGCAGGGAGCTGCGACTGAAGCAGACTCTCCATCCAAGTTCAGTCCCGGCGCGGCGCAGGGCAGGGCTTTGGCGAGCAAGGGGCAACCGACGGAAGAGTCTGCCAAGCCAGACAAGCGGCGCATTCTGATTAAGCGTAAGAAAGAAGAAGAGCCGGCTGAGAGTCTCTCGTCATCCACGGCCGTGGAAATCGAACATTCAGCTCAGCCTGAGCTAGTAGCTGCAGCAAGCACCGCTCCATCACCCCCTGCAGAGCAGTCGGTTATTGAAGAGCCTGTCGCGCCCAGCCCACGCGTGGAGGACGTTCGACCGGAAGGCATAGTCGCACCTCCTGCCGCAGTAGTACCTTCGGCGGTGATTTCCACGCAGGAGGCCGCTCAGCCCAAGCCGGTCGTTGCACCGCCAGGCGCTGCGACCACGACGGTTGAATCCGTCCTCGGCAAGAAGAAGAGTATGGCGTTCGAGGCCATTGAAGCTGAAGGACAGAAGGACAAGCTCAAGAAGGCCAAAAAACCAGGTCGGCCGAAAGATGAGCAGCAGGATGTGAAGCTCAGAGAGGATGCCGCACGTTGGCAGGATCTCCGAGCCATTCCGGTTCAACGTCGTGACGATCGCTCCAAGCATCTGCACCATAGTGGTGCTCCATCAGAGGTGACGAAGCCGCGTCGAAAGAGTGTCAAGGTCACTCCGAGAACGACGGTCAAAGAATTTGCGGAGTTGATCGGACAGCGTCCCGCAGACATTGTTCGTAAGCTTATGGAGATGGGTCAAATGCTGACCTATCACCAGCCTATGAATCTGGACGCAGCGGCGATGTTAGCTGAAGAGAGTGGTGTCAAGATCGATATCGTAATTGAAAAAGTAGGGGACGACTTGTTGCAAGATGTGTTGGAGACCGGTGGTGAGGAACGGCCTGAACCGCGCCCACCTGTCGTGACGATCATGGGTCATGTCGATCACGGGAAAACATCACTACTCGACGCCATTCGTCAAACCAATGTTGCAGAGGGAGAGGCTGGCGGTATCACGCAGCATATTGGGGCCTATACGGTTTCGGTACGAGGCAAGCAGGTGACCTTTTTGGATACGCCAGGCCATGAGGCTTTCACGGCCATGAGGGCCCGTGGGGCTAAAGTCACGGATGTCGTCATTCTGGTCGTTGCGGCAGACGATGGGGTCATGCCTCAAACTATTGAGGCCATCCACCATGCGAAAGCCGCAGGCGTTCCGCTCATCGTCGCGATGAACAAGATCGATAAGCCCACAGCCAATCCGGATCGGGTCAAGAATGCGCTCTCAGAACATGGACTCATTTCTGAAGCTTGGGGTGGCGATACGATCATGGTGGAAGTGTCGGCCAAGCAAAAAACTGGTCTGGATACGCTTTTGGAAATGATTCTTTTGCAGGCCGAAGTGCTTGAGCTCAAGGCGGATCCACACCGGCAGGCTAGAGGTACGGTCGTCGAAGCGAAAATTGAACGAGGGCGAGGGCCAGTCGCGACGGTCCTGGTACAGGGTGGGACCTTGCGGGTTGGTGATGCGTATGTCGTGGGTACGTTCAGTGGCCGTGTACGGGCGCTCATCAATGATCGTGGTGAAAAAGTACAGCAGGCAGGGCCGTCCATTCCCGTCGAAGTCATTGGCTTGCCGGGTGTTCCGTCGGCAGGAGATGTCTTCCATGTCGTCTCGAATGAGCGGGTAGCCAGAGAGATTGCCGAAGAGCGAGCTCAAAAACGTCGGGCAGCCGAATTGACCAGTCCGACGAAGGTTTCGCTGGATGACCTTTTTGCAAAAATCCAAGAAGGGTCAGTGAAGGAGTTGGCCATCGTCATCAAGGCCGATGTGCAGGGATCATCTGAGGCGTTGGCCGGAGCGGTTGAAAAGTTATCGACCGACGCGGTCAAACTTCGGGTCATTCATAACGCCGTCGGCGGAATTATGGAATCCGATGTCCTGCTTGCGGCAGCATCACGGGCGATCGTCATTGGGTTTAATATTAGACCTGAGCCAAAGGCCACGGCATTGGCTGAGCAGCAAGGTGTCGATGTCCGGCTCTATACGATCATCTATGACGCCATTGCCGATATTAAAGCTGCCATGGAAGGCTTGCTTGAACCGACGCTCAAGGAGCGAGTTCTGGGACGTGCAGAGGTACGCCAGGTCTTTATGATCCCAAAGGTTGGCGCCGTGGCAGGTGCCTATGTGGTTGATGGCCTCATCTCGCGAACCAGTGCTGGGGTCCGTGTGATTCGTGACAATGTGGTGGCCTATCAGGGTAAATTTGGCTCGTTGAAGCGATTCAAAGACGATGTGCGTGAGGTTCAGCAGGGATATGAGTGTGGATTCAGTATAGAGAATTTCAATGATGTGAAAGTGGGAGATATTGTCGAAGCGTATACGATCGACAAAATCGCCACCAAGCTTTAGATGTCGATCCCGATCATGACGCTGTGCGGTAAGACGCTCTCACGGAGACCGGCTCATATAAAGGGCACGTTGTAGGCGGTCATTATGGTGGTGGGGCTCTGTACGGTCGAGTTGTTCATCGCAGAGAGCCAATCGTTGAAAGATAAGCGTCAGGTCCTGCATGGACTCAAAGAGCGACTGCGAAGTAAATTTAACCTCTCTGTGGCAGAAGTCGATGGGCAAGATCTCTGGCAGAAGGCCGTTCTCGCGATGGCCTGTGTGGCCAGCGAGGGACGTTTTGTGAGCCAGGTTTTGGAGCAGGCGCTGAACCTGATCAAGAGTATGCCGGTTCTCGAGGTGGTCCGTACTCAACAGGAGTTGCTCTAGCCTTCAGCCCCGTGTCGCCGTTCCTGAGGACCATCACCGTACGATGTCTAAGGCAACCTACAAACGGGCTGATCGAGTGGCCGATCAGATTCGCATGGAAGTGGCCGATATTCTCATGCGCAAAATCAAAGATCCTCGGGTGCATGGTGTCACCGTGACCGATGTCGAACTCACAGGAGATTTGCGTATTGCCCATGTCTTCGTTACGACCATGGAGCGGGATGCGGCTGAGCGTGAAGTCTTTGCCGGGCTGTCAAAAGCGAGTGGGTTTGTGCGTGCTGAATTAGGACGTCGTCTGTCGCTCCGTTACCTCCCTGAAGTTATCTTCAAGAAGGATGTGAGTGGCATACGGGGTAATCGAATCGACCAGTTATTGGCGGGATTGCACGGTACTACCGGAGAACTGCAAGCCCCCAAAGATGCCACTGAGGAATCGAGTGTTTCAGAGTCTTGACGCTATGACCAGCGCTACCACGATGCTTGAACAGAGGGTGTCCCAAGACGGCGTGCTTATTGTTCACAAAGAGGCCGGTTGGACGTCGCACGATGTTGTTGCCAAAGTTCGCGCCCTTTTAAAAGAAAGCAAAGTTGGGCACGCCGGCACATTAGATCCAAGTGCTACAGGGGTTTTGCCGATTCTTGTGGGGCGAGCCACAAGAATTGCCGAATATCTGGTTGATTGGGATAAGGAGTACCGAGCTCAGTTGCGGCTCGGAGAAACGACGGATACGCAGGATGCAACCGGTCGGCTGTTGACGAGCATTGATCCAAGTGGAGTCACAGAAATCAATCTACAAACAGTCCTCACCGGATTCCGTGGCATCCAACGACAGCTGCCCCCAATGTACTCGGCAGTCAAGGTCGGCGGACAACGACTGTATAAGGCCGCCAGGGCTGGCAAGACGATCGACCGGGCTGAACGCTCTATCGTGATTCATACGCTGGAACTCATGTCCTTTGATGGCCGGGATGCAACATTGCGCGTTGTTTGTTCGAAAGGTACGTATGTGCGTACGCTCTGTGCCGATATTGGCCAGGCCTTAGGTGTCGGGGGGCATCTGTTTTCGTTGGAACGGCGTCGTGTGGGGCCACTTTCGATTGAGCGTGCATTGACGGTCGAACAAGTTGCCTCTCGCCTTGCGGCGAGCACTCTCGCATCGCAATTTCTTTCCCTGGACGAACTCCTTTTCGAGCTTCCTGCTGTGGTCGTCAACGAGGAACAGGCAGAGCGGGTGTTACACGGGACACCCGTGTCCCAGATAGGGATTGGTCAGTCTCTCTCTTCCCTGGCGGCCGGCAATGTGCGACTGAAGGATGAAGCTGGGCGACTGTTGGCAATTGGAACTCATGACCGGACGGGTCTGGGAGCGATTAAAGTGCGTAAAGTATTAAGTCTCTCGAGTCATTAATGGAGAAGGAGTGGTTATGGCGTTATTGAAGGAAGTGAAAGCAGCACTGATTCAAGAATATCAGCAGCACGACAAAGATTCCGGCTCTCCGGAAGTCCAAATAGCCGTCTTGACGAATCGCATTACCTATCTGACCGAGCATTTTAAGACTCACAAGAAAGACCATCACTCGCGGCGTGGGTTGTTACAACTGGTCGGCCGGCGGCGTCGGTTGTTGGACTATCTTCGCGGAGTGAATGACGCTCGTTACCGGGCCATTATCGATCGCCTCGGTATACGCAAGTAACCGGTCGTTCCCAGAACGGCGTGGACCGGCGCCATCGCATTAGTCGCATGTCCCACAGATGAACACCGACATGCGCTCTGTTCCTCCACTGCCGGGGGAAATCTTCCGGCCATGGCTGGCAGACGCTTGCCCTTTGCGTGCTCGACTGAGCAGCGAGGAACGTCGACCAGAGCGCATGTCAGTGGGCATCTGTGGACCTAACCAGAGGAGACCATAGATGATACATGTTGTAGAGGTAGAAGTTGCCGGTCGTACGCTCCGGCTTGAAACCGGTCGCGTCGCGAAACAAGCCGATGGATCAATTTGGGCATCCTACGGTGACACCGTCGTGCTCGCCACGGCTGTTTCAGCCCAAACCGCCAAGCCTGGGATCGACTTTCTTCCCTTGACGGTCGACTACCAGGAAAAAGCTTATGCGGCAGGCAAGATTCCTGGAGGCTATTTTAAACGGGAAGGCCGACCGGCTGAGAAGGAGGTCTTGACCAGCCGATTGATTGATCGTCCCCTCCGTCCGCTCTTTCCCGAAGGATTCTATTTCGAAACCCAGGTCATCGCCTCGGTCCTCTCAGCCGACAAGACGGGCTCGGCCGACGTGATCGGAATTACCGCGGCCTCGGCGGCACTGGCCATATCCAATATTCCATTCAATGGGCCAGTCGCCGGAGTGAAGATCGGCTATATCAAGGGCCAGCTCGTCGTCAATCCAGACCTCGAAGCCATGGAGCAAAGCGACCTCCATCTCGTGGTGGCCGGAACGGCCGATGCGGTTATGATGGTGGAGGCAGGTGCCAATGAACTTTCCGAACAAACCATGCTGCAGGCGCTGGAATTAGCTCACAGCGAAATCAAGAAGATTGTTCAGAAGATCGATGAATTAGCGAAGAAGGTGGGATGCGTCAAGCGAAAGGTCGTACAGGAGTCGATTGATCCCACGCTGCAGGCGGAGATTAAGTCTCTGGTGGCCCAGCCGATTCGGGACGCCATTATGATTTCCAACAAGAGCGCGCGGCAAGAGCGATTGGACCAAATCCTTGCAGAGACCGTTCAAAAGCTACAGAAACCCGAAGACGCTTCACGTGAGCGGCATGTCAAGATCGTCTTTCATCAACTGGAGTACACGGAAGTCCGGAAGATGATTCTGGAGAAACAGTCGCGGGCGGACGGCCGTGGGCCATCCGATATCCGACCGATCACCTGTGAAGTCGGCGCCTTGCCGCGCGCGCATGGTTCAGCCATCTTTACCCGCGGAGAAACCCAGAGTCTCGCCGTTGTGACCTTGGGGACGACGGACGATGAGCAGCGGATTGATGCGTTAGAAGGGGAGTATACCCGTACATTCATGCTGCATTACAACTTCCCGCCCTTCAGCGTCGGTGAAGCGCGACCGCTTCGCTCACCAGGTAGACGTGAAGTCGGCCACGGCGCATTGGCGGAGCGGGCGTTGAAGCCTGTCATCCCCGCTAAGGATGTGTTTCCATACACTCTGCGCATTGTTTCCGAGATTCTGGAATCCAATGGGTCCTCCTCGATGGCCACGGTCTGTGGCGGAACGTTGGCAATGATGGACGCGGGTGTTCCAATCAAGGAGCCGGTTGCCGGTATTGCGATGGGGCTCATTAAGGAAGGAAGCGATGTGATTATCTTGTCCGACATTCTCGGCCTTGAAGATCACTTGGGTGATATGGACTTCAAAGTGTGCGGGACGAAGAACGGGGTGACCGCACTTCAAATGGACATCAAGATCGGCGGGATTACCACCACCTTGATGCAGCAAGCGTTAGAACAAGCTCGATCGGGACGTCTCCACATTCTGGGCCGCATGGCGAACGCACTCCAGGGTCCACGCACCGAACTCTCAGCCTTCGCCCCTCGCATCCACACGATGAAGGTCAAGCAGGACAAAATACGGGATATCATCGGGCAGGGAGGGAAGACGATCCGCGGGATTCAAGCCGATTGTGGCGTCAAGATCAGCGTTGAAGACAGCGGTATTGTCACGATCGCATCCTCGGACGGAGAATCTCTCCAGAAAGCCAAGGACATTATCAACCGCTTGACCGAAGAAGTCGAAGTCGGGAAGGTCTATTCCGGGACGGTAAGAAAAATCATGGACTTCGGCGCCTT
>NIUT01000020.1:0-48515 GCA_002254365.1 Nitrospira sp. UW-LDO-01 | reverse complement strand
TTGTCACGATCGCATCCTCGGACGGAGAATCTCTCCAGAAAGCCAAGGATATTATCAACCGCCTGACCGAGGAAGTCGAAGTCGGGAAGGTCTATTCCGGGACGGTAAGAAAAATCATGGACTTCGGCGCCTTCGTCGAGGTCTTGCCGGGCACGGATGGACTCGTGCACATCTCTCAGCTCGCCCATCATCGCGTAAAATCGGTTTCTGATGAAGTGGCCGAAGGGGACCAAATTTTGGTCAAAGTGCTTGAAATCGATAAGCAGGGGAAAATCCGCCTCAGTCGAAAAGAAACTATTCCGGCACCGACCACCGGCGGCGCGCCTGATCCAGCGGGTGGGTAACACTTGTATCGCAAGGTCATCCTCAACAACGGGATTCGCTTGGTCACCGAGCGAATCCCGACCGTCAAATCCGTCACCATAGGTATTTGGGTGAATGCCGGCTCTCGGGACGAACGTCCCGAAGAAGCCGGGTATTCTCACTTTATCGAGCATATGTTGTTCAAAGGAACGACATCACGCTCCGCGACGGACATCTCCCGCGAAATAGACGCACTCGGTGGAGAAATGAATGCGTTTACCACGCGCGAAACGACGACCTTCTATGTCAAAGTCCTGGATCAGCATCTGCCTCAAGCCTTAGACCTTCTCTCGGACCTCTTCTTTCGTTCCCGGCTCGCGCAGAAGGAAATCGAAAAAGAGAAGCAGGTCGTACTCGAAGAAATTCGCATGGTGCAAGACGATCCCGAGGATCTCATTCAAGAGTTACACGCCAAATTGGTGATGGGCACGCATCCGTTGAGTCGTCCTATCCTTGGGAAAGCGTCCACCATTGGTCACATTCGGCGCCAAGATCTGCTCGAGTACATGGATCGACATTATCGCCCGGAAGGCATCGTTGTGGCCCTTGCTGGGAACTTCGATCAACAGAAGCTTGAGAAAATGATGACCAGGCTCTTTGGACCCTACCAGGCCTCAAAGGCCACCGATTCGGGAACGCGTTGGCCGGCTGAACTGCACGGCGGTGTGACCCTGAAGCAGAAGCCCTTGGAGCAGGTCCATCTCTGCGTGGGACTTCAAGGAATCGCGGCCGGCCATAAGGACCGATATGTGATCTATGCGCTCAACAGCGTCTTAGGAGGGAGTGTCAGTTCACGACTCTTTCAAGAGATCAGAGAGAAGCGTGGGTTATCCTACTCGGTTTATTCATTCTTATCGGGGTATTCAGATACGGGGACCGTCACAGTGTATGCCGGAACCCGAGCCAGCGAAGTTGCACGGGTGCTGGACCTGATTCATCGAGAAATTGAGAAAATGGCTCGCCGGGGAATGACTAGTGAGGAACTCAAACGGACCAAGGAGCAAATGAAAGGCGGCCTGATGTTGAGTTTGGAGAGTTCACACAGCCGCATGAACAAACTTGCCAAGGACGAACTCATTGCCGGCACTCATACCTCCTTAGAGGAAATGATCTCAGATATTGACGCCGTGACGGAACAGCAGGTCAACCGAGTGGCACGTACGCTGTTTACAACCGAGCATATGGCCGTCACAGGTTTGGGACCACTTTCATCACAACAGACCAAGGTATTAGGGAAACGGTTCTCTCTGTCGATGGCCTGACCGCGAGAAAATACGAAAGCATAAAACCATCTAAGCTATTGTTTTCCTATTACTCGTCGTAGTATTTTCGAAGCCAAGGCTATGCGTGAAAAACATGCCCTTGACAGGACAGTGTAGTTTCAGTACCGTTCCAACTCTATTATCCTGGTTTAGGATTTCTCCCTTGGGCATTGAACAAGTTACGGCGCAAGTGAGTCTACAAGGAAATAGTTTGCTGCATTTACGATGATCAACTGAATGTGATCAATAACTTACGAAGATACTGGTAATCAATCTGATGAAGGAGGGACGAGGTATGAAAAAGGCTGTCGTTCTAGCTACCGCCATAGTATGCGCAAGTTTCAGCTTGCTAGCGGCCGAATTTTCATTCGCTGCCGGGGCCATTGAGCACCTTGGTCTTGCGAATGACGTCGTAGGAGGGAAGCCGCTGAAGGCTTCGGCCGCAGTCAAGACTCTGCAAGGCCGTGTTTGGTCTCAGTGGGCGGATAATCCCGATGGAGAACTGTTGTTCGGGATTCAGTACTGGAATTCTGGAGATCAAGGATCTGGAGAGGGGGGAGGCCGATCATCAACCATGCTCGATGTGAAACCGCCGGACCCTCTCTTTACTTGCTGTGCCTGGGGCTTTGTCGGAGGAACGGAAAAGAACTCGGCCTATTCCGGGTGGTACCATGCAGCCACGACGGTTCGCCTTGCCGTGAAGGATAAGGCTCTGATGGATAAAATCATCAAAGCCTCACAGGAATTGGTCGCCATGGAGGTCACCCTCGACGGCCGAACCATCACCGGCTTCAAAATACTGAAAGACTAGCCACTTCTTTAGTCCAGCACGTTGTTGTGAAGGAGGACGCGATCATGATGTTTCAGAAGCAAGGTGCAACCATTCTGGCAGCCGTTGCCCTCGTAGTGGGTCTAGTGTCGAGCGCCTCGGCTATTGAGTCATTTCAAGAGCGATTCGAATGGGGCGATATGAGTAAACCTACCACGTTGCAGGGGCGAGTGATTGTTCTCGATCCCTATGACGAAGCCGTATGGATCAATGTGGCCGTATTCGGTGGAAATGCCGAGAGTGGTTTATACTGGCAGAAAGTTCACCCTGGTAAGAATCTGAAGTTCTATGCTGAAAAGTCTGCCTGGCAAGAATTACAGAAAATGGGGAGACCCCATGCGGGACCGGCTGCTGCGAAGGAAGTTCCCCCCGGTAGCACGACGGACCTGATTGAGTTCGTCGTTACAGAAACAGAACAGAACCATCGGGTGATTTCTGCGGTGAAGAGGATTCCTGATGTATCCGGCGCAATGGGTAAGCCCGTAAGCATGTCCGCACTGCGACTCAAGGAATGCACCGGGAAAAATGAATTCGAGTCATCTTGCAACAAAGCTAAGACCGGGCTCAACACGTCTCCAGTTACACCGGATGGGAGCAACGTCGGCATGCAATACGATGTCATGCTTCCTGGTGGGAAGGTCCTCGGCGGGTTGATTCCTTGGACTGCGCAGTATAATCAGCATCACTGACGACTTGTGATAGGAATCTATAAGGGGGCGGCATTCTCAACGGAATGCCGCCCCCTTGTATTTTGAGCCTGGTACTCCCCCTCTTGTCATCAATGGCACAGCCGATAACCTCAGTCACCATGAAAGAATCTTGCAGAGAGGCTGTGAACAGATCAATTGTCGGAATGAATTTCAGCAAGACGCACAGTGGCCCGCCTCTTTCAATGCGGATTCTCAATTGGGGATGTAGAACTCTCAGAATTACTGACTAACGGATGATTCGGTGATCTCTGTTTTAGCCATCCGTTGCAGGTCAGCAAGGCGATTCATGGCATCGAGTGGGGTTATCGAGAACAGATCGATCTGCTTCACCTCTTCTATCAATGGATGGGGTTGAGGAAGAGGTTGGGCAGGTTGTTGTGATGGACCTGAAGCCGAGACGGTAGGGGTAGACTCGGGTCGTTCGAGTTGCGATAAGACTGCTTGAGCGCGACCAACCACCTCCGGGGGAAGCCCTGCAAGTTTGGCCACGTGAATGCCATAACTGCGATCGGCCTTACCGGCGATGATCTTTCTCAGAAACACGATGTCTCCATCGGACTCCTGAACGGCCACGCGATAGTTTTTAATTCCTATACGTTGAGACTCCAATTGAGTCATCTCGTGATAGTGGGTGGCAAAGAGGGTACGAGCACCAAGCCGTGTGCAATCATGGATATACTCGGCAATGGCCCACGCAAGGCTGAGACCATCATAGGTGCTGGTTCCGCGGCCGATTTCATCCAGTAAGAGCAAACTCCTTTGCGTAGCGTGACGGAGAATAGTCGAAGTTTCAACCATTTCAACCATGAACGTACTCTGCCCTCCAGCCAAATTGTCTGATGCACCAACTCTGGTGAAAATCCGGTCGGCCAAACCGATGTGCGCTTCCGTAGCCGGGACAAAACTTCCTACCTGGGCCATGAGCACAATCAACGCAACCTGCCGAAGGTAGGTGCTCTTTCCGGCCATATTGGGGCCGGTGATGATGAGCAGCCTTTCAGTGCCAAGGTCCAGCGTCGTATCGTTCGGTACAAAAACTGAATCCTGACAAATCCGTTCGACGACGGGGTGTCGACCTTCCCTGATCGTAATCCCACCAGCATCCGTCACGGTCGGCTTTGAGTACCGATAGAGGGCCGCCGTTTCGGCTAAACCGGCGAGCACATCAACCAGAGCCAACAGTGTCGCCATTCGGTCCAACCGATGGGTTTCGGTAGCGAGCCGGGAACGAAGAGCCGTGAAGGCTTCCTGTTCGGAGGCGAGGAGTTTCACATCGGCACCAATCACTCGTTCTTCTAGTTCTTGTAACTCCACAGTGGTAAACCGTTCTGCGTTGACGAGAGTTTGCTTCCGAATGTAGTCCGGTGGGACACGGCCCAGATTGGCTTTTGTAATCTCAATGTAATAACCGAATACCTGATTGTAACGAACCTTCAACGACTCAATTCCGGTTCGTTCGCGTTCTCGACCTTCCAGGGCAGCGATCCATTCCTTCCCTTCCTTACTGGCTTTTCGAAGTTCATCAATGTCTGGGGCATAGCCTTCTCGAATGATATTCCCGTCACGTAAAGAAAGTGGGGCATCTGGGCGGATGGCTCGTTCGATCAGATCGTACAGATCTTCCGCGCCATCCCATGTTGCAAAGGACTGGACGAATAATTCGCTCTGAAGGGAAGTCAGTTGGGCGGAGATCCCAGGCATGGCGGCAAGCGACTGTTTCAATGCCAGCAATTCACGAGGGTTGGCCAAACCGAGCGTGATACGTGTCCCGAGCCGTGCAATGTCCTGGACCTCCCGCAATGCTCTGCGTAAGGACGTTCGTACGAAGAGAGACTCCTTGAGTTCTTCCACGGCATCAAGACGTGCTTGGATGAGCTTGCAACGCAACAGAGGCATAACCACCCACTGACGTAACAGCCGACATCCCATTGCAGTGACCGTGTGGTCCAGCACGGACAACAGTGTTAAGGGGCCGGTTGCATCCGTTTGTTCCTTAGCGGACAACGGCTTCAGGAGTTCCAGATTTCGAATGGTCGTCCCATCGAGATGCATGACTTCGTCATTCCCCCGAACGGATAATCGGCGGATGTGATCCAATGGCACGGCGGGCTGGGTCTCGCGGAAATAGTCCAACACCGCGCCGGCTGCGCCGACGGCAGCTGGGAGTCCCTGACATCCCAGGCTTTCAAGCGACGTGCCGCGGAAATGACTCGTCAGTAGATGGGTCGCACGTAGGGTCTCAAATGGAGCCGCCGGACGTTCACACAAGCGTGGCCCCGTGATCTGTCTGACCCATTGCAAGCTCCGGCTATCGAGGTCCGTTGGGAAGATCAGCTCTCGGGGATCAAGTCGAGACAATTCATTCAGAACCTGGCTCACCGCCTGTGCGCCGCGAAACTCTATCAACCAGAACTCCCCGGTCGACACTTCGAGGCTGGCAAGCCCAATCCGCTCACCGAAATCGGCATCCGGATGAACGGCGAGAGCGGCCAGATAGTTGAGCTCTCCAGGAATCAGGAACTCGGGGTCCACCAGCGTACCAGGTGTGTACAGGCGAACGACCTCGCGTCTGACCAGGCCTTTGGCAGACTTCGGGTCCTCTACTTGCTCACACAGGGCGACCAAGCGACCAGCGTTGAGTAGTTTTGCAATGTAACCGGTGGCCGAATGGTATGGAACACCGCACAGCGGAATTGGGTGAGGACTATTCTTGTCTCGGGACGTTAATGCAATGGAGAGGAGTCGAGACGCTTCCAGCGCGTCTTCGTAGAACATTTCATAAAAATCTCCGACACGAAAAAATAAAATCGCGTCCGGGTATCCCTGCTTGATGTCACGGAACTGACGCATGAGAGGGCTGAGCGTTGTCTCACTCATCAGCGAAATGTCTCACGGGTTCTATGTCTGCCGGTGCGGGAGTCCGTCCGGATACCTTCTCGAGCGATTGTCGAAGCCGCTCTAGGTCTACCTCGGCCTGTTGCAGGGCCTTCGTCTTACGGCGTAGCTGAATACGACTGCGCACCCAAGGAGGGCAGAGTAAGATGGCGGAAACCAGGAGCCCCACGACGAACCCGGCCATAACGGGCTTATAAATTGGTGTGGAGGCCTCAAGTAAGCCGAAGAAATACCGCAGCGTGACTTCCTGCTCCTGGTTTTGTAGGACAAACGCCAGTGAAAGGAGCAAGAGGATGCCGACAAGAATGAGGCGCGTCATCGAATAGAGGCCTTTCTCTTTTCACTAGGTCCTGGACGTGGCGGTTGACCTTGCTTCTGCATCGATGGCAAGGCTTTCCTGATGCGTGCCAACAGTGAACGGGATCGTGTCCCCTGTGCCATAAACTGAATCGATCGACTGGTGAACGTTCTGTGACTCAACCGCAATTCGAGGCGGTCGGAAGGGAGTAGGGTTGGAAATCGGTCAGCCCACTCAACGGCTGTCACCGCGTCGTCGGTAAAGACTTCAGCGAGGCCGACGGCCTCGGCCTCTTCAAGACTGCTCAATCGGTATAGATCCATATGAATCAAAGGGACTCGCCCGTGGTATCGGTGCATCAACATGAATGTCGGACTGGTGACTACGCTGGGGGGAGCGTCAAGACCAGAGACGATCCCGTGGACTAATGCCGTCTTTCCAGCTCCCAGATCACCGATCAATGCAATGACATCTCCTTCGCGAAGGACCCGCCCGATGGATTTTCCGATTAACTCCGTCTCACGTCGAGAGTTCAGGACAAGACCACGGGAGCTAACTGCTCGGGCCATAAGAAATGCCGTTCTGCCAGACCGTTAAGTTGCCGACTGGACCTGGTTCGTGGGGGGGGCCAGAATCTTGTTCAGCGCAGTGGGAATGTGCTCAAGCAGGTCCCCCGCGATCATGCCCATTTCCCCCTTCATGGCTGCAGCTAGGTCGCCGGCTGCCCCGTGCAGGTAGGTTGCCGTGCAGGCAGCTTCCCATGACGGCAGGCCTTGCGCTAGCAGACCAACGACCATCCCCGTCAGCACATCTCCCGTACCGGCGGTTGCCATCCCAGGGTTGCCGGTTGGACAGATCGCAACGGCGCCATCTGGTCGTGCAATAACCGTTCGTGCTCCCTTCAAGATGACGAACAAGCCACGCTCTCGGGCAAATCGAGTGGCGGTACCAATTCGATCACGATTAACGGTCTGAGGAGTAGCCTCAGCCTCCAACCGAGCCATTTCCCCTGGATGGGGAGTGATGATCGGAGGTGTTTTGCATGAAGCGAGGATCGCGGTACGTCCAGTCAGGGCATTCAGTGCATCAGCATCAAGCACCGCTGGTCGGTCGAGTCGTGCAGTCAATGCCTGGATGAGTTCAACTGTCTCATGATGAGTTGATAATCCTGGGCCAATCGCTACCGCATCTCTGGTTGCCATGAAGGCGAGGAGACGATCTAGTGCGGCACGGGAAAACGTCCTGGCCTTTGTTTCCGGCATCGGGAGGGTCATGACTTCCAAGAGTTTGGCTTCCAATACGTCGTTGACACTTGAAGGAGTTGCAACGGTGACGAGGCCGGCCCCTACACGCAGTGCCGCTTGGGCAGCCATCGCGGCCGCGCCGGTCTTTCCAACAGACCCTGCAATGACCCCGGCGTGTCCGTAGGTTCCCTTGTGTCCCGATCGCTCACGTCGTGGAAGATGCTCGTGAACCCATTGAGGTGTGAGTAAGGCCACTCGGCTTTCTATGGCATCGACATAGGACGGTGGTATCCCAATATCAATAAGATGGATGTTCCCAGCCAAGTCGATCCCTTGATTCTGGTACAGACCTATCTTGGGCAGGCCAAAGGTGACTGTGAGCGCGGCATGAACAGCTGATCCAACCGCGGTTCCGGTATCGGCGTGAAGGCCAGAGGGTAGATCAATAGCCACGATGGGACGGCTCGCCTCATTCATGCTCTGAATCACTTCGCCGTAGCGACCGGTGACGGCCGAAGACAGTCCCGTCCCAAGCAGCGCATCTACAAGCAGGTCGCTTTCCTGGAACAGCGAGTGCGACACCTCCTTGGATCTGTAGGGAATGACAGCAGACTTGCCGGCAACTTTTACAAACTGCCTGTACATCAACCCAGCGTCTCGGCTTAACTCGGAGAGGGAGGCCATCGTCAGGACACGAACATTGGCACGGCGTCGCCGAAGCAGCCGAGCCGCCACGAACCCGTCGCCGCCATTATTCCCTTTCCCACAGACCACGGTAATCGTCTTACCGCTGACAGTCCCGATCCACTGCTCGATGCATGTGGCCACGCCTGACCCCGCTCGCTCCATCAAGGTAGTCGCAGGGATGCGAGCTTCTCCGATAGTTCGGCGCTCGAGCTCCTGCATTTGTGCAGCGGTGATGATTTTGATCATGAAAAGCTGTTGGTCGCGAGAATGACGAAGCTGGCAGGAGAGGACGTTCCCCTAGCCCAGCAGCGCCTTCATTTCTTTGACGGCTTGCATCAGGCCCACAAGGACCGCACGCGCAATAATGCTATGCCCGATGTTGTATTCCACGATTTCAGGAACATGCGTCAGCCGTTTGATATTACGGTAGTTCAGCCCATGTCCCGCGTTCACACCGATTCCAAGTTTGTACGCGAGTTTTGCAGCAAGGGTAATAGCCTCGAATTCGGTGTCGGCTTCCTTCGATCGCGTCGCATTGGCGTAGCGACCGGTGTGCAGCTCCACGAAATCCACCCCGATTTTATGGGCGGCTTTAATGTGGTTCAAGTCCGGCTCAATAAAGACGCACACCGGGATGCCGCCGTTACGGAGTAAGTTCACGATGTGCTGAATGCGCTCTCGTTCACCCACGACATCGAGGCCACCCTCCGTGGTGAGTTCCTGACGTTTTTCCGGTACCAGGGTGACAAGGTCGGGTTTGATATTGAGGGCGATCTTTGCCATCTCGGCGTCCGGGGCCATTTCAAGGTCGAGCTTTGTTCGGGAAACTTCGCGAAGCAGATGCAGATCTCGATCCTGAATGTGGCGTCGGTCTTCTCGAAGATGAACGACTAAACCATCAGCCCCTGCCAGTTCAACGAGAACGGCGGCCGCCAACGGATCAGGATCGGTCCCCCCACGAGCCTGTCTCAAAGTCGCAACATGGTCGATATTCACGCCGAGCCGAGCCATTCACCCTCCTTTCAACAGCTATGCTACTGGGTAAAATTAAAGACAAGAGACAGACGAGTGAGATAACCTCAATACTATTAGTAACAGAAAGGGGGGAAGGGGGGCAAGAACGGCCTAGACGGAAAATCCTTTGTGTCAGATCCTCGTCTCCCGACGGGAAGTCTTTTAAAAACTTGGGAAATTGACTGGACTGGACTGCTCCATTAAAATAGGCGCTTGGTGAACTTCCAGGCTCATTTACCACGGCGCGTCGGGTGAGCATTCTCCCGCACGAACAGTCAAAGGAACTTCATGGGGTTGGGCGACGGGTTTTATCGAATCAAGCGATTGCCTCCGTATGTCTTCGCGCAGGTTCAAGCACTGAAGCTGGAAGCACGGCAACGGGGTGAAGACATCATCGACTTTGGCATGGGGAATCCGGATCAACCTACCCCTACGCACATTGTCGAGAAGATGATCGAAGCCGTACGTAAGGGGAAGAATCATCGTTACTCTGCATCACGTGGGATCACCAAGCTTCGGCACGCCATTTGCGGGTGGTACAAGCGGAACTATAATGTCGATCTCGACCCGGAGACCGAAGCGATCGTCACGATCGGATCAAAGGAAGGCCTCGCGCACCTCGCTCTGGCCATCATCGGTCCCGGCGACGTGGTCATGACTCCTACGCCGACCTATCCTATCCATATGTACAGCTTCATCATTGCCGGCGGGGAAGTCTGTGGCATAGAGCTTCGCCAGGACAGCGATTTTTTTGAAGATCTCACCCGTGTCTATCGGCAGACGTTCCCGCGGCCCAAGATTTTGGTTATCAATTTCCCGCACAATCCCACGACCGCGGTGGCTGATCTTGGCTTTTTCAAGAAGATCGTGGCGTTTGCCAAGGAACACAATGTCATCGTCATCCATGATCTGGCCTATGCAGATCTGGTCTTTGACGGCTATAAGGCCCCGAGTTTTCTCCAAGTTCCAGGAGCAAAGGACTGCGGGGTGGAATTTTATACTCTGTCGAAAGCCTATAATATGCCCGGCTGGCGGGTCGGCTTCTGTGTCGGCAATCGAGAGGTCGTCGGTGCGTTGGCGAAGATCAAGAGCTACCTCGACTATGGTATTTTCCAGCCTCTTCAAATTGCGAGCGTGATCGCACTGAACGGCCCACAAGACTGTGTCAAAGAAACCGTGCATCGATATCAGAAACGTCGCGATGTGCTGGTCGGTGGGCTGAACCGAATCGGGTGGCAAGTCGCGAAGCCGTTGGCCACGATGTTCGTGTGGGCGCGCATCCCCTTACCCTATCGCCACATGGGCTCATTGGAGTTTTCGAAGCTCCTGCTCAAAGACGCCAAGGTGGCAGTGTCGCCGGGGATCGGATTCGGTGAAGGAGGCGATGAGTACGTGCGATTTGGACTCGTCGAGAACGAACACCGTACGCGGCAAGCGGTGCGTGGGATCCGCAAAACCCTCAAGCTTGAGGGAGACGAGGAATGAAGTCTCGGATCGGAGTCGGAATCATTGGGTTTGGGACCGTCGGCACCGGGGTTGCGAAGACCCTCCTCAGCAATGCCGATCTTATCCGCCGCCGGGTCGGCGTGCCGATCGAATTGGTTCGCGTGGCAGACCTGGACATTGTCAAGGACCGTGGAGTGACCGTGGCTCCAGGGGTCCTCACGACCGATGCGAAGCAAGTCCTGGCGGATCCCGACATCGATATCGTGATTGAACTGATCGGCGGGTACGACACGGCGAAGCGAATCATATTGGAATCGATCGCTGCCGGGAAGCATGTCGTTACGGCGAACAAGGCGCTCTTGGCCTTGCACGGCGAAGAAATCTTTGCTGCCGCCACCCGGAAGGGAGTGGAGTTGGGGTTCGAGGCCAGCGTGGGTGGTGGAATCCCTGTGCTTCGAGCATTGACGGAAGGGTTGGCCGGCAATACGATCGAGTCCATTTACGGAATCATCAATGGAACATCCAACTATATCTTGTCGAGAATGACCCAAGAGGGCCACGACTTTCAGGCGGTACTCGCAGACGCGCAGCAGGCGGGCTATGCGGAAGCGGATCCCACATTTGATGTCGCTGGGGTCGATTCTGCGCACAAACTGGCCATTCTCGTGAATCTCGCCTACGGGACTCCCGTCAACTTCAAGGAAATTTATACGGAAGGGATCACGAACATCACGCCAACCGATATCGCGTACGCCAAACAGTTTGGCTGCACGATCAAGCTCTTGGGCATCGCGAAGTGTGTGAACGGAGAAATCGAAGCGCGGGTGCATCCCACGATGCTTCCGTCCACCTCTCCCATTGCACAAGTCGAAGATGTGTACAATGCCATCCAGCTCGTTGGGGATGCCGTCGGTGATGTAGTGCTCTATGGGCGCGGGGCCGGGTCCATGCCGACCGGGAGTGCGGTGGTCAGCGATGTGATCGCCATCGGACGCAATATTCTCAAAGGTGCGATCGGCCGGGTGCCGGTTGCCTCATTCCAACAGGACCATCGGCGACCGTTACGGCTTCGGGCCATGGAGGAGATTAGTTCGCTCTACTATCTTCGGTTTACCGTGGTGGATCGCCCTGGAGTCTTGGCCCAGATCGCGGGTGAACTTGGGCGTTGCGGGATCAGCATCTCCTCGATGGTTCAACAGGGGCGACGAGAGGGGCAGACTGTCTCGGTTGTCATTAAGACCCACATGGCCAAAGAACGCGACGTACAAACCGCACTTCGCGAAATCAACCGGCACGCATTCGTAGCTGAACCGACGAGATTGATCCGTGTGGAAGGTAGAGACGAGTAACCGATGAATCGTTGGCGAGGGATTATAGAGGAATACCGTAAATTCCTTCCTGTTACCGAGAAGACTCCAGTCATCAGCTTGGGCGAGGGAAATACTCCACTGATTCGTGCTGCACGATTGGCCAAGGCGATTGCGCCGGGAATTGAACTCTATCTCAAGTTCGAAGGGGTCAATCCTACCGGGTCATTTAAAGACCGGGGGATGACCTTTGCCATTTCGAAAGCGGTGGAGAGTGGTGTGCGGGCGGTCATGTGCGCGTCAACGGGGAATACGTCAGCGTCCGCCGCCGCCTATGGAGCTCGAGCCGGATTGTCGGTGTACGTGTTGATTCCAGCTGGCAAGATCGCGATGGGCAAATTGTCTCAAGCCATGATGCATCAGGCGACGGTCATTCAGATAGAAGGAAACTTTGATCAGGCCCTCACCCTCGTCAAAGACCTATCGACCTCACTTCATATCGAACTCGTGAACTCCGTGAATCCGTACAGGATTGAAGGGCAGAAAACCGCAGCGTTTGAGGTCTGCGATCAGCTTGGCGATGCTCCGGCCCTCCACGTCTTGCCGGTGGGAAATGCCGGAAATATCACAGCGTATTGGAAGGGCTACACGGAGTATCGTGCCGCCAGCCAGATCACACGGCTGCCCCGCATGATGGGGTTTCAAGCGGCAGGTGCGGCCCCCATCGTATTGGGGAAGGTCGTTGAACAACCACAGACCGTTGCGACCGCCATTCGGATCGGCAACCCTGCGAGTTGGTCCTCGGCTTTGAGCGCAGTGCAAGAGTCATCCGGCGCGATCGATATGGTGACAGACGACGAAATTCTTCAGGCCTATACAGTGGTCGCTGCCACGGAAGGGGTCTTTTGCGAGCCGGCCTCGGCTGCCTCCGTGGCCGGCGTGGCCAAGCTTCATCGTCACAAGGCTCTGCGGGAAGGTGACACGGTGGTATGTACTCTGACAGGACATGGGCTGAAGGATGCCGATACCGCCATTTCTGTGTCCAAACAACCACTGACTGTTAAGGCGACGCGCGAGGATGTCGCTCGATTATTGAACGTGTGAAAGGCGTGTAGATTCAATGAAATATGTGATCGTGCATGCTGGTGGGATGGCGGACCATCCACAAGCAGAACTCAATGGGCGAACACCACTGCAGGCGGCCGCCACTCCCCATCTCGATCAGCTCACTCAAACCGGAGAGCTCGGTCAGCTGATCATTCCAAGTGAGGGGATTCGGCATGGAGGTGGATTGCTCGGGGCGGCCATTCTCGGCTATGACCCAAAGAAATACTATCAAGGTCCTGGGCCGTTGGAAGCGGCAAGCCTGGGTGTCTCGGTGACGGAACATGACGTGGTCTATCGCTGCACGATGGTCACGCTGCGAGCGGAGGGCGGAAAGGGCGCAGAGATTAAGAAGTTAGGGCCGAATGTGATCATGGACGATGCGACAGCCGGCTTAATCGAGACTGAAGAGGCCCGTGAATTGCTCGAGGCGATCAACGAGCAACTCGGTTCCGAAACCATTCAGTTCTATCCGGGCGCCGGTCACCGCCATCTCATGGTCTGGGTCAATGGCAAGTCGCGAGCGCTCTGTCACGATCCGCAGTCCTTCCTTGGTCAATCCATTGTCGATGCCCTGCCCACGGGCGATGGTGCAGACATTCTCCGCAAGCTCATGGATGCGGCGCATGTGATCATGCGCGATCATCCGGTCAACGATGAGCGGATTGCCGAGGGAAAGAAAGCGGCAAATTGTGTGTGGCTGTGGGGTGAGGGGCGAGCCGTCATGTGGCCGAGCCTGACCGAAAAGTACGACATTGCCGGGGCCGTCGTGGCGACCAGCGATGTCTACCGCGGTGTCGGGATCTGTGCCGGCCTTGAGGCAGTCGATCCGGAACGACTGGCCGACGACGATCTGCGCACCAGGGCCACTGTGGCGCTCGCCGAATTTGCCAAGAAAGATTTTGTGTATGTCCACGCTCGATTGACGGACGAGATCATCCACGGCACTGATATCAAAGCGAAGGTGCGTGGCATCGAAGAGTTCGACCGTCATCTGGTTGGTCCGCTCGTTGAGGGGCTAGCCAAGCAAGGGCCCTTTCGGTTCCTGGTCGTGTGCGAGCACGGACGAGGAGTCAACGGTCAACCCTTTTATGCGTTCGGCGAGGGCGGCAAGCAAGTTGCTGGATTAGCCGGCCGTCGATTCACCGAGGTAGATGCACAGGCCGCCGACATGCCTGCTCGCGATGCCACGAAGTTCGCGAACAAGTTTTTCTCTAAAAGCTGACCATCGTGGCACTTATCGTCCAGAAATACGGCGGCACGTCGGTCGGGACCATCGAGCGTATCCAACGGGTAGCCGATCGTGTCGAGAAAACACTGCGAGACGGCCATCAAGTCGTCGTCGTGCTCTCCGCGATGAGCGGTGAAACAGATCGCCTTATTAAACTCGCCCATGAAGTGACCGCGACTCCGGATGATCGGGAGATGGACATGCTGCTCTCCACCGGCGAGCGCGTCACCATCGCCCTGTTGGCGATGGAGTTACGTGGGCGAGGCGTTGATGCGCGCTCGTTTACAGGCCGGCAGGTGGGCATCATGACCGACAGCGCCCATACGAAGGCGCGTATCGCACGCGTGACGTCCGGACGGCTCCGCGAGGCCCTGGATCAAGGGGTGGTGCCGGTTGTAGCGGGGTTTCAAGGCATCAACGAACGGTCGGATGTGACGACGCTGGGGCGAGGTGGGTCCGATCTTTCCGCAGTTGCGGTGGCGGCAGCGCTGAAAGCTGATCGCTGCATTATCTTTACCGATGTCGACGGGGTCTACACCGCCGATCCCAATATTGTCCCGGCAGCGAAGCGCATCGACAAGATTTCCTATGAAGAGATGCTCGAAATGGCGAGTCTTGGCGCCAAAGTGCTGCAGACTCGATCGGTGGAATTCGCGGCGAAGTTCAACGTGCCGGTCGAAGTGAATTCCAGCTTCAAAGAAGGAAAGGGAACCCTCGTGACGAAGGAAGATACGGATATGGAAGCGGCGGCGGTTGCTGGAGTCACGGGTGACCGGAACCAGGCAAAGATCACGATTATTGGTGTCCCGGATAAGCCGGGCATTGCTGCTCGGATCTTCGGACCTGTGGCCGAGGCCAACATCAATGTCGACATGATCATTCAGAACATCAGCCAAGCAGCCCTGACGGACCTCTCCTTTACCGTCCCCCGGGCGGACCTCAAGAAAGCCGTGCCCCTCATCCAAGGCGTGGCGAAGGATATCGAGGCCAAATCGGTCTCCGTCACCGAAGCCATCGCGAAGGTTTCGCTTATCGGCGTAGGCATGCGGTCGCATTCCGGCGTGGCAGCCAAGATGTTCAACGTGCTGTCGCACGAGGGGGTCAACATCATGATGATCAGCACGTCGGAGATCAAAATCTCTTGCGTGATCGATGAGAAGTACCTCGAGCTGGCCATGCGCTCCCTCCATTCAGCATTCGGTCTTGACCAAGTGCGGTCCTGATACCAGTCGGAATAAGACCAGCACACGACCATCACCACTTGGATCGGCTTTCGTCGGACGCAGCTGCCTCACGATAAATCTGCTTCCTGTTGCCAGCTAATGAAATCAACAGTGTTCCTCTCGAGGAAATCTTGGACTACCACGTGATTTGTTCCTGAGACTGAGGAAAGTCTATGCACCTCAGAATCTGGGAGAGTCATCGATCAGTACTATTAGAACTGGACGGATTCGAATCTCGCGATTCTGGTTGTGATAGTAAACACGCGGGAGGGGATTGCAAACCCATAGTAGGCAGCCACCAGGTGCTGTTCCGAGCCGTAACGGTTGCCAGATGCGCGTCGTAAGTTCTGATCAACTCATTCAGAAATTGACCGAGTGATGGTGCAAGTCGCGCAAGCATGACGTCTCGACAGGAGAGCCCCTCTCCTGATACCCTTTCCCCCCATGGCTAGCCATACCAAACAATCACGTACTGCCCGCGTTGTCCGTGAACAGGCTCCGGTTGCTGTTAAAAGTCCGTCTGCCGAGCAGACGGCGAAATTAGAAATCTATGACACCACGTTGCGTGATGGCGCGCAGGCGGAGGATGTCAGTTTCTCCGCCGCAGACAAGGTGTTGATTGCGCAGAAATTGGATAGTCTGGGCGTGCATTTTATTGAAGGTGGATGGCCCGGCGCAAATCCAAAAGATATTGAATTCTTTCGGATGATCAAGACGATCCCGCTGAAACGTGCGGACGTCATTGCGTTCGGGTCGACTAGGAAAGCCAGTAATACGGTTCGCAAGGATCCGAATCTGCAGGCGTTACTCGGTGCGGACACAAAGATTATTACGCTCTTTGGGAAGACCTGGTCGCTCCATGTGACCGACGCGCTCGGTATCTCTCTGCACAAAAACCTTGAGTTGATCAGTGACTCCATCGGCTATCTCCGAGGAAAAGGTCGCCGTGTCTTCTACGATGCGGAGCATTTTTTCGATGGCTATAAGACCAATCCGGACTATGCGTTGAGTACGATCAGGAAAGCGGTACAGGCCGGTGCGGAGCGAGTGATTCTTTGTGATACCAACGGGGGCACGATGCCGTGGGAAATCCGTGAGATCTGTGGCGTCGTGCAGCGGGAATGCGGGGTGCCGCTCGGTATCCACGCACATAACGATTGTGAAATGGCCGTCGCGAATTCCCTTGTGGCGATCGAGATGGGGATTCAGCAGGTACAGGGGACGATCAATGGCATTGGGGAACGCTGTGGAAATGCCAACCTCTGCTCCATTATTCCGAATCTCGAGCTGAAAATGAAACGCCAGGCCCTGAGCAATACCCTGAGCCATCTCAAAGATGTATCCGGATTCGTCACGGAGATCGCCAATCTGATGCCCAATAAGCATCAGCCCTATGTCGGAGATTCCGCGTTCGCCCATAAAGGCGGGGTGCACATTCACGCAGTGTTGAAGAACTCGGCGACCTATGAACATATCGATCCGGCTCGCGTCGGCAATCGGCAGCGGATGTTGATCTCCGACTACGGAGGACGCAGCGGCCTGCTCGACAAAATCGAAGCCTATGGGATCAGGCTTTCGAAGAACCACGCCAAAGTTGATGAGCTGGTCCATACCTTGAAGGAGCGAGAAAGTCAGGGCTATCAATTCGAAGGGGCCGAGGGCTCATTTGAGTTGTTGATGCGAAAGGCGATGGGGAGTCACAAGTCATCATTTCGATTGCTTGGGTTTCGCGTGATCGTCGAGAAGAAGCAGGAGGATGGTTCCCTGCTTTCGGAGGCGACGGTGATGGTCAAGGTTGGGGACGTGGTCGAGCACACGGCGGCGGTCGGGGCGGGGCCGGTCAATGCGTTGGATCATGCGTTGCGCAAAGCCCTGGAAAAGTTCTATCCGCAGCTTCGAGAGGTGAAACTGCTCGACTATAAGGTCCGGGTGTTGGCGGCGAATCGGGGGACCGAATCAAAAGTGCGTGTCTTAATCGAGTCGGGCGATCACAAAGACAAATGGGGAACGGTGGGGGTCTCTGAAAATATCATTGAAGCGACGTGGCAGGCTCTCGTCGATAGTATCGAATATAAACTGCTGTCAAAAAACTAGAGTATTTTCGTAAGCATTCTCCAATTTATTCTTGACAGGTGTCATAACCTCACGTAACTTAAGACAAACTTACCGCACTCGGTGGATGGTTCTGACAGGGAGTGCGGGGAGTCGTCGTCATGTAGGGGGGGGATGGCATGAGAAAGGCGGATATCGCTGAGGAAATTTTTAAGCAGGTTGGGATTTCAAAAAATGAAGCGGCTGATATCGTCGAGTTCGTGCTGAATCTCCTCAAGTCGGTACTGCAGAAGGGAGAATCGGTTAAAATCGCAGGGTTTGGCAATTTTGTCGTGCGGAGCAAAGGCGCCCGGAAGGGGCGCAACCCACGGACCGGAGAAGAGATTGGGATTACCCCCCGGCGAGTCGTTACATTTCGTCCAAGCCAGGTATTCAAGAAGTACGTCAATTCGTAAGGCGACTTCACCCACATTGTCGACCGAACCGTGAGGCCGGTCATGGGAACTGAGCCCAGGCTGGGCAGCAAGGTTTTCTATAAGATCGGCGAGGTGAGTCGGCTGACAAGGCTTCCCTCGTACGTACTCCGTTTCTGGGAATCTCAATTTACATTTTTAAAACCCAAGAAGAGTCGAGGTAATCAACGACTGTACGTTCAACGCGATATCGAAACCGTCTTGCACATCAAGCGCATGCTGTATGAAGAAGGGCATACGCTTGAGGGCGTGAAGCGATATTGGGTCCGTCGTGGGAGGGCTGCTACCCGCCGCCTGAGGCCGAGGGAGATCGCCAAAAAGCTGAGAGGCGACCTCCAAGTCATTCTGAAGATCATCGATTCGCATTCATCATAAATCAAAAGAGACGGTGCATTTCACCGAAGACAATCACGAGAGAATCTGCGACAATAACCGGCTCAAGAGTCGAGAACATGTCGGGGCGTAGCGCAGCCCGGTAGCGCACTCGCTTGGGGTGCGAGTGGTCGTGGGTTCAAATCCCGCCGCCCCGACCAGTTTGCAGAATCTTGAAGGGATGAGGGAAGAAAACGGATCTCGTAGTTCCGTCGAAGCTGCCTCGGGCAGCTTTTTTATTGTAGTCCTTCCATGCGTATCCTAGTGACCAACGACGACGGCATCCAGTCCCCTGGGCTTACAGCCTTGGCACAAGCACTGGCTGCCGTTGGGGAAGTGTGGGTTGTGGCTCCGGATCGGGAGCGCACAGCCGTCGCTCATGCCGTGACCTTACATAAGCCATTGCGTGTTCACCGCGTAGCGCCTCGAACCTATACGGTCAACGGGACGCCGGTCGACTGTGTGAATCTGGCCCTGCTCAAGGTCATGCCCAAACCTCCGGCCATCGTCGTCTCTGGCATCAACAAAGGTGTCAACCTTGGCGACGATGTCATGTACTCGGGGACTGTATCAGCGGCGATGGAAGGCACCATTCTTGGTGTACCTTCTCTTGCCGTTTCGCAGGAAGGGCAGGGGGCATTTCGCTTCAATATTGGCGCAACCTATGCCACTCGGATTGCCAGGCTTGTGCTGGACCAAGGTCTCCCTGATGAAACCCTCTTGAACGTCAACATCCCGGATCGGGCTCAGTCCAAGATTCGAGGAGTACGGATTACCTGTCTGAGTCGACGACGGTTCCACAATCCAATCATCGAAAAAGTCGATCCTCATGGTCGAGCCTACTATTGGATTGCCGGGAAGCGGATCTCGTGGAGTCGTAGTAAGGATGCGGACCACGAGGCGCTTGAAGACGGATACGTGTCCATTACACCAATCCTCTTGGATACTACCAACCATGCAGTGGTGGATCACTTCAGAGCATGGGAACCCGTTATTGCGCGAAGTGCCGACAAAGGGGCTGTTTCACCGTCCTTCCGCCGTTCGGCCAAGGCGGTGGGGAGATGATCGGAAGTTTGATTGAGTCGATTATTGGTGAACTGAGCCGATTCATCATCGCCTGCATTTCGAGGTTTGGGTATGGAGGGATTCTCTTCACGATGGCGGTTGAGAGTGCCTGCATCCCTCTCCCGAGCGAAATCATCATGCCTTTCTCCGGGTACCTCGTGATGACCGGGGAGTTTACGATATGGGGTGTGACCCTGGCGGGTGCAGTCGGCAATGTACTTGGCTCGATTGTCGCCTACTACGTGGGAGTGTGGGGAGGGCGACCATTTGCGGAACGCTTTGGCCCCTATTTCTTGGTCTCTCACCATGATCTCGATGTCGCTGATCGCTGGTTTGCCAAATATGGAGAGGCGGCCGTCTTTTTCGGCCGAATGCTTCCCGTGGTGCGCACGTTCATTTCGCTTCCGGCCGGTATCGCGAAGATGAACTTTCCACGATTCGTCATCTTCACCTTTGTCGGAGCCTTGCCTTGGTGCTATCTCTTGGCGTACATCGGGCTTCGGATGGGCGAACAGTGGGAACATCTGCGAGACTACTTTCATCAATTTGACATTGTCATTGGGCTCGTCCTCGCCGTCGCGATCGGCTACTTCCTCTGGTCGCATTGGCCGAGACGACGAACAAGTCCTGGGGCATAAACTTCATGCTCAAGCTCTTCAATACTCTGACCGGGCGACAAGAAGTATTCGAGCCGATCGAACCGAACAAGGTCCGCATGTATGTCTGTGGTGTGACGGTCTATGACTATTGTCACATCGGCCATGCGCGCAGCGCCTTGGTCTTTGACGTGCTCCGTCGTTACCTGGAGTCTTGTGGCTACGCCGTGACTTTCGTGAAGAATTTCACGGATGTCGACGACAAGATCATTAAGAGAGCACAAGAACAGGGTGTTTCCTGTGACGCCGTTACGACCAAATACATTCAGGCGTATCACGAAGACATGGGTAAATTGGGAATCAGAGTTGCGACGGAAGAGCCAAAAGCTACGGAACATATTGCCGACATCATCCAGCTGACTGAGCGATTAGTCTCCAAAGGGTTGGCGTATATCGTGGACGGAGATGTGTATTTTGAAGTCGTGAAATATCCAGAATATGGACGACTGTCAAAACGACGACTTGAGGACTTACAAGCTGGCGCGCGGGTGGACGTGGATGAGCGGAAACGTCATCCGATGGATTTTGCCCTGTGGAAGAGTAGTAAGCCAGGTGAGCCGTCCTGGGAGAGTCCCTGGGGGCCCGGTCGTCCGGGTTGGCACATCGAATGCTCCGCCATGTCGATCCGTCATCTGGGGGAAACGTTCGATATTCATGGTGGTGGGATGGATCTTATTTTTCCACACCATGAGAACGAAGTCGCTCAATCGTGCGGAGCAACAGGGAAAGAATTCGCACGCTATTGGATACACAACGGGTTTGTGCAGGTCAACAAAGAGAAGATGTCGAAGTCACTGGGGAACTTCTTCACGATTCGGGAGATTTTTGACAAGTCAGCATGGTCCGGCGAGGTCACGGGGGAAATCCTTCGATATTTTCTGTTATCGACGCACTACCATAGTCCTCTTGATTTTTCAGACCAGGCCTTGAAAGAAGCGAAGCAGGCGTTGAACGGGTTTTACGACCTGTTTAATCGGCTTAATGAACCAAGCAGATCTAGTGGAGGAGATCGTGACGCGCTTCAGGCTACGGTGGAGCGGACCAGAAAGTCATTTGCTCAAGCGATGGATGATGACCTTAATACATCAGCTGCACTCGCAGCGTTCCAAGGGCTGCGGAGCGATGTAAATAAATTGCTTGGGCATGGCCTTTCCGCTGAAGACCAACGGAGAGTGAGAGAGGAGTTTCGAGCTCTTGGCAACAACCTAGGATTGTTTCAGTTTGACCGGTGGGATTTCAATGTCCGCATTGAACCAAAGCCTGCTCACCTGGTCCTTACAACCTTCGCCCCAACTCTAACAATAGAAGCTCCAATGACAAATGCGCAGATCGAAGCCAGACTGGCTGAACGCATTGAAGCTAAGGCGCGCAAGGACTACAAACAGGCCGATACAATCAGGGAAGAGCTCAAGTCTCTGGGAATTACAATTGAGGACAAGCCCGATGGCACCAGCCGCTGGAAGCGCTAATCCTGAAGAGCTTCTGTATGGGCTCCATGCGGTACGTGAAGCGCTGAAGGCTGGTAAGAGACAGCTCCAGAGAATCCTGGTTCTCCGTGTCGACAAACAGTTCACAGATCTTGTCCACTTAGCCCGATCTCGCCGGATCCCCGTTCATATTCAGCCCCTCGCTTCGCTCGATCGGCTAGTTCCCAATGGCAAGCACCAAGGCATTGTCGCCTTTACTGCGGCAAAAGCCTATGGGACTCAAGAGGAAATTCTGGATCGAGCAGCCCAACGACAGGAGCCTCCCTTATTGGTGATCCTCGATGGGGTTGAAGACCCGCACAATCTGGGGGCCATTCTTCGGACGGCGGAAGGGGCTGGTGCGCAGGGCGTCTTTATCCCGGAGCGAAGGGCTGCGGGACTGACCTCAGTGGTTGCGAAAGCCTCGGCTGGCGCCATTGACCATATCCCAGTCGCGCGTGTGACAAACCTGAGCCGACTGCTGGACTCCCTCAAGGCAGCCGGGGTATGGATCTATGGCGTGACACCCTCAGCTCAAAAAATATATACCGACATTGACTATCGAGGACCAGTCGGATTCGTGCTCGGGGCCGAGGGGACTGGAATTCGATCAGGCGTGGTCCAGCACTGTGACGAGTGTGTGCGTATTCCGCTCCGGGGCCAAGTCCAATCCCTCAATGTGTCAGCTTCTGCGGCAATCGTCTTGTACGAGGTCCTGCGACAACGAGAGCAGGCTTACCACGCGGCAGGCAGTTCAACGGACTCGGAGCGACCCCCCCTGGATAGCGGTCTTTAGCAGTTGAGCCGTATTCGACACGCGCAACTTCTTCATCATATTGGCACGGTGGGCTTCTACTGTCTTGACACTGATCTTCAAGCGCTGACCGATTTCTTTATTCTTGAAGCCAGCCCAAATCAACTCAAGAATTTCCTGTTCTCGTGAGGTTAGGGATTCCGGTCGGCGGGGGCGAGGCGGAGGTTGAAGATCAGCAAGTGATTTCCGAGGACGAGTCTTTGCAGCTATCTTAGCCATGATGTTGAGTTCTCCTTTGATCGTACGCAGTTTCAGGTATACTCGATTGCAGTCGTTTTGCGACGAGGCAATTATGGGATGTTGCCAGAAAAAAGTAAAGAAAGGCAATTCGGCCCTAGTGGGGATGCTAGGTAGGGAAAGCACTCTGAGCAATTATGCATGACAGTCACAACGTTTTGCTGCTGCTATTTAGTGGTTTCTTTGGGGCTATCGTTGGAAGTTTTCTCAATGTCTGCATTTATCGATTGCCGAGGCACGAATCCGTAGCCTGGCCCGGGTCGCATTGTCCCACCTGCTCTCATGCCATTGCGTGGTACGATAATATCCCGATCTTGAGTTATGTGGCATTGGCCGGACGGTGCCGACAGTGCGCAGTACGCATTCCGTTGCAATACCCAGCGGTGGAAATACTGAATGGTCTCGGTTATGTGGGTGTTCTATGGTTTTTTGGACTCACCTGGGCCACGATGGTCTATTGGGGGCTCTATTCCGCGCTCCTCGTAGTCGCGGGAACTGATCTGAGTCATAAAATCATCCCGAATGCCATTACATTCCCAGGAATTATACTCGGCCTGATCAGTGCAGGTACGATCCTGCCGCTGGGCCTTGTCAACGGCATCATCGGGTTGCTCGTTGGTGGGGGGATTCTCTGGCTGCTTGCTTGGGCCAGCCCATATCTTTTTGGTAAAGAGGGAATGGGTGGGGGAGATATCAAGCTGCTCGCTATGATCGGAGCGTTTTTGGGGTGGAAGCCTGCCGTCATGACCATCATGCTGGGGTCATTTCTTGGATCGGTCGTCGGGGTGACGCTCATCGCTTCAAAGATAATTAGACGGGAAGACTATATCCCCTTTGGGCCGTTTCTTGTTTGTGGCGCGCTGGTTTCTCTCTTCTTTGGGCAGTCACTCCTTGATTGGTACCAGAGCCTATTGGCGGGATAATGGCTCTGCTGGCCGATTCCAGGAGATTCGACTGTATCTTTTCTGTCGAGAACTGTATCTCTTTGGTTTGGTAATTCGCATTCTTCCTGCGACTCCTCCGCACACGTAATTCTCTACAGTCTCACACTCTGAAACCGCAAGTTGTCCTCATTTTTTCAGTGGGTTGCATCACTCCAATTCATGCGGACCTAGTCAACGGTACAGCCCATGCGGGATCGAGTTCGATGCGGCACGACTCTTGAGATACCGCTACGTCAATCGAGCGGAGAAAGAACTGGAGAGGAAGACATGACGCAAGAAGGAAAGACGGTCACAGAACTCCTGGTCGTGGTCGGCATCGTCGCTATCGTGGCGGGTATGGCGCTACCAACCTTCATGCATCTCAACTCCCGTACTCAGGTTCGCTGTGCAGCCGAAGAGATCGCATCGGAACTCCGTCTTGCCAAGCAACTGGCCCTTACGAACCACGATCGTGTGCGGGTGCTCATCGACCTAGACCAGCGAGAACTAGTCACACAGTTTGCCAACACTGGGTTCACGCATCACGTCTATCGTTACAGCGACAAGCAACTTGTGATCGAAGAGCCGAGTGCAGGGTCGGAGATCCTGTTTCACCCGAGTGGACGGTCTGCGACAGCCACGACGATTCATCTCCATGGCCGAGCGGGTTCGAGTCAGAAGCTTACCGTGAGTATCACAGGTCGGGTATCCATTCTATGAGACAGATGATGAATAGTACCGGCATCAGTTTGGTGGAGGTCATGGTGGCGATGATGATCTCTGGTATCGCCCTAATGGGGACACTGGGCGCGGTGGAGATCTCTTCCAGATACGCTCGGCAGAGTGTGATGAACAGCCAGGCGCTAGAGTTGGTTCATGGGAGGCTGGAAGCGAAGCGCTCTGTTCGATGGCAGTTACTGCTGGAAGATGATCTTGATCGAGATGGTATTCCTGAAACCCACATGATCGATGATGGCACCGGTTTCGACATTGCCCCAGGCGATGGCATCTATACCGCCATGTACGAGCGGGATGGAATAACTGTGGTCTGGACGGTCGAGACGGATCGCCCCGGACCATTGGGTGAGACCAGTATGGTCAGGATTCAGGCGGTGGCATCGTATCTCGGGCGGAACAAGGAGAAGCGGGAGGTCCAGATGGCGACAATGCGGGCGAATCCCAGCTATGTGGGGTACCGATGAGTCACGGTAGGCCTAACCTTCATCCGAGACAGCGGCAGTCTGCTTCTGAGATGGCACTTGCCCAGTCTGGGTTCACCATGATTGAGGTGATACTCAGTTTGGCGATCGGGGTTGCAGTAATGGCGGCCACCTTAGACATCTTCACTGTGGCCAAAACCCACGCAGACAATCAGTTCGCGGCAATCAGACAACAGCAAGATATCCGACTAGGCCTGGAAGTCTTCGAGCAGGAGGTTCGGCTCGCAACTCCCGAATCGATCGAGATCGCCGACTCAGATCGGATTCTGTTCCATGCGAATCTCGGCGCACTTCGGACCAATACGACCGACGCTCTTCTCCCAGGGCAGTCCGTGATTGCCGTGCAGGATGGCAGTGGATGGGGCGTCGGAAAGACCATCATGATTTGCGGTCTATCGAATTGCGAGTCACATCGGCTCGCACGGGCAGGGCAACGGAACCAATTAACATTGCTCGAGCCGCTTGGAGCAACGTTTTCTGCGGGGGCGAGTGTGGAAGTTCGTAATCGGGTCATCTACTACGCCAAACGGGATGAGGACGGAGTCACGCAACTTATGCGCATGGTCGATGGAGGGGCGAGTGTGATGATCGGGCGTCTCATGGATGTCCAGCTGTCGTATTGGGACGAGATGGGGGAAAGAACGAACGCGATCTCCCGCGTGAAACGGATCGTATTAGAAATTGATTCTGATCAATCCCGAGGCCGGATGCTGCGGGATGTCTCTATTCAATCATAAACAAGGAAGAACACCATGCTTCATCGAGCTCTCACAGGAAATCAACAAGGGATTGCGCTCCTCGGCGCGATGGTCATCGTTCTGCTGGTATCGCTCTTAGCATCAACCCTCTTCACTCTCTCCGGGCAGGAGGTCGTCAGTGCTCGTGCTGGAAATCAAGGGGTCGTCGCTCAACAGCTTGCCGATGCGGCAGGCGAACTGATCCTGGCATGGTTTCATGACCCACAGTCGACCGCTAGTCATCCACAGCTCAAGCTTCTTCGGGAAAAGCGGCATCATGACGGTGAAGGAGGACCGTCTTTCTTTGATCTTAATGGGCGTTCGCAGTTTACCGGTACAAGTGAACAGCCAGATGTCGCCCTCCTTGCAGAGAACCCTGCGGACGAACGGCTCTTAAACGATCCGGAAGTCGGCGTTTTTCGCGCGATGCGCCATTTAGGGCATGTTGAAGCGGTCAAGGTCTATGCACCATCGAATCCGGGCCTCTTGTGTACTGTTGATGCCACGATCGCCACAGCTACAACTCCATCGGTCCGGCAGTCCGTCTTGCTACAGCTGAGTGCCTTGAATCTTCGCCCGCTGAAGGCTGCGGTGCAAGTGACACGGCACCTGGGGGAATTCCGTCAAGGACATGAATCACTAGTCAGAGTGCATTGGGGAGATTTGCGAGTAGGGGAAACTCTCGTCCTCAGCCATGAGAACGATATCCCGACCAAGAGCGTGACAGCGATGGTAACGGGGCAGACTTATGACGAGACGGCGCAGCGAGAAGATCGCTGGATGGAAGCGTGGGTTGGGGGACAGGTCCTGGTGACTCAACCGGATTCAGAGCAGGCAGCGGGGCTTCTTTCGAATATTCACGAAAGGCAATCACCGATCCCGGGGGTGCGGCTGGACCAATGGACCTACGAAGAACTAAAGCACATGGCGAAGCGCTTCGGGCGCTACTTCGCGATTGACCGAGAGGGGCTGTTATATCCGCAAGGTGTGGTAGAGCCGGGTCGAGGAGTTACTCCAGATGAGGTGTTGAAGTCTCAGGTACCGGGTGATCAACAAGGGTTGCTCTTCATCGACACGCTGGACCAACTGCCGCCACGCTTGGACAACCTCGGAGTTCTCCGGTTGCAGGTCTCCTATCTCGAAGCGACGGTTGTCATGCAGGGCCATATCCACCTCAATCCCTCTGGATCTGGGGCCACCATCCAGGCACTTAGCCCACCCAGAACCGATCTCAATGGTACTCTGGCTCGGGCGCTCGTTCAGCTCTCAGGGATTCAGCTCAACGGTGTGTTGTATGCCGCCGGCAATATCACGGTGACTGGAAAAGCAAAGGTGCATGGGGCAGTGGTCAGTGGAGGAACGATTACAGGAACAGATGCACGCGATACCCTTGAGGTCTGGTACGACCACGATATCGGACAGGGGTGGTTCCGAGGTCTGCCGGTAGTCCATCGTGCTCCTGGGACATGGGTCGCCAAGTATTGAACTGCTAACACGTACTTCGCCGGTTAGTACAAATCCAAAAACACAATCTAGTTGTCGAGACAGAAGGAAGGGCTACAATGATTGCACAAGCAGCTGGAATACCGAACAAACGAGAAGTCCTTTCCGTTGCGACGCTGAAGAGACCTCCGATGAACAAGGCCCCTCGAAAAAAGACCATGGAACGGAGTCTCCTGGATTGTATCGCCTATCGGGGTCTTGTCAGCCCTGCCGAATTGGATTCGGCAGTGGAAGAATCTCTCTCTCGAGAAGTCGATCTCGAGACTGTCCTCATCGACAAATATCGCGTCCCCAAACCAGCGCTTGGATCAGCATTGAGTGAGTTCTATCAATGCCCCTATGTTCCGTACGACGAACGGACCATTCTTGATCCGGAACTCTTGAAAAACCTCAGCTTCGATTACCTTAGAAGAAATTCATGGATTCCCATGAAGCGTCAGGGCACAGTGCTCGATATCGTCACCAATGATCCACACGATCTCGAAAAAGGCTTGGATATTCGTCGTGCATTTCCAGGCACAACGATTCGATTCGCAGTCGGGCTTCGGCGGGATATCGAACAATACCTGCTTGTGGCAACAGGTCAAGCAACCGGTGGCTCGATCACGGATATCCTTGGAGAACTGGTTGATGAAGCTGGGAGCGAGCGGAATGCTGAAGCAGAGCGAAGAGAGATCGATGAAAACGACTCGGCCATCGTACGGTTGGCAAACCAGATTATTGCCGAAGCGTATCGTTTAGCGGCATCGGACGTCCACATCGAACCCTATTCAGACCGTAAAGAGACTGCGGTACGATTCCGAGTCGATGGGACCTGTTTTACCTATATGCGGATTCCGGCCGCCTATCGGCGAGCCATCGTCTCACGGTTGAAAATTATGGCCAATTTGGACATTGCTGAGCGGCGAAAGCCTCAAGATGGAAAGATCCGCTACAAGCTGGCAAAGGACCGTGAAATTGAATTGCGGGTGGCGACGTTGCCGACGGCAGGAAACAATGAAGATGTCGTGCTACGGCTCTTGACCGCCAAGGAAACCATGCCGTTGGAAGCGATGGATTTCCATCAGGGTGTGTTACAGACCGTGAAGGAACTCTCTGAGCATCCCTATGGAATTTTTCTGTGTGTGGGGCCGACTGGATCAGGGAAGACCACGACGCTTCACGCCGTGTTGAAACACATCAATACGGATGAACGGAAAATTTGGACGGCAGAAGATCCCATCGAAGTGACGCAAGAAGGGTTGCGACAGGTACAAGTGCATCCAAAGATCGGCTTTACCTTTGCTTCGGCGATGCGCGCATTCCTACGGGCTGACCCAGATGTCATCATGATCGGCGAGATGCGCGACAAGGAAACCGCGGACATTGCGATCGAAGCATCGCTCACCGGACATCTCGTGATGAGTACGCTGCACACCAATAGTGCGGTAGAAACCGTGACACGATTGCTTGATATGGGGTGTGATTCATTTAACTTTGCTGATGCGATGTTGGGCATTCTCGCCATGCGGCTTTGTAAACGGATCTGTTCCCATTGCAAGGAAGAGTACCATCCAACACCGCAGGAGTTTGACGAGCTTGTGCAGGGGTATGGAGCTAGACATTGGGAAAAGCTGGGAGTCACGTATACCGAGGATCTCAGACTTAGTCGCGGGAAGGGGTGCGAAGTCTGCAATCAAACCGGATTTAAGGGGCGGGTGGCATTACATGAACTCCTGGTCGGCTCAGAAGAGATCAAGAATCTCATTCAAAGCCGGGCGCGCACATCGGAAATTCTCAATATCGCCATGCGAGATGGGATGGTCACCCTGTTGCAAGATGGGATTCAGAAAGTACTCAAGGGACTGACGACGTACCGCCAAGTCCGGGCCGTTGCGGTCAAGTAACCAAACTTCTCCACGACTGGTCAAGAAGTGTGTTCGACTAGGGAGACAAACGAACCTAATCGGTTCGCCATCTCTGGTGAGATCCGGATAAACTCCAATCCACATCGTTGCTCCGAAACCCACCGAACGCCAGCGAGTTCAATTTCGATAGGCGTGGCGTTGTCCGGCAAATCAATCTGCAGTGCAAGATAGGACGAGACCGATGGAGGCTGCTCTGTCATAACGGCACAGCCTTGTCTCGAGAGATTCAGAACCATTCCCTCCGATCTCTGCGTATCACTGCCAAGTGTGCATGGAAGTTGTACTGCAAATCGACGAAGTTTCCGACTGTCTCTCGATATCATGGATCGTTCCATTCAATCATTATTATATGGGGTGCCGGTCCCCACACAAGAACTAGCCTTCCCACATGATGATAGCAGGTACGTGGTCATGGCTCTGCCGCCACTCCCTAAACAGCTCCTAATCGGCAGGTACGAAACTGTACAACACTCCCGCCGAAAATTGTTGCTCCAAAGCACGAAAAGTGACCATGCCAAGCCCCTCTCAACGGAAAGAGTATGCCATTAATTCCAGGGGTTAAGTATGGGGATAAGGCCATTTGGAACGGCATGCCCCTTGCTTCGTCCTCCAGCCTAACAGGGTGTCTCTTAAGGGGAATCCCATGATGACTAGTGGTCTGTTACGCGATGCCAAGGGGTTTACGCTGATAGAGATGGCAGTGGTCGGTGCCATCGTGGGCATTACCACCATGATCGCCGTTCCGTCCTTTACGCAGTGGAAGGCAAGGTATCAGATGAAACAAGCTGCGACAGAGCTGGCGGGCAATCTCAATCTGGCACGCGCGGCAGCGATGAGCAAAGGAGCCGGCATCACGGTTACGACAGATATGGAGTATGGAAGACCCACAGTGAAGTTCGGCGGTGTATTTCCCCCGGTCACCCTCAACGAGGGGGTGGCGAATATTTCGGCAACAAACGTTGGATTTAATATGTTCGGGTTACGGGCTGGTGGGGGTTCAACCAACACGCTGATTACCTTAACCCCGACACATGGGGTCGCGTATTCGGTTGCGGTGACTCCTTCAGGAAAAGTCGACTGGTGTCCCAAGGCAACCTGCCCGTAACGGGACGATTCGGGAAAGTGACTGTATGAACCATCTGCAAACAATCAGAAATGATGGAGGCTTTACCCTGATCGAAGCGGTCATGGCGGGAGCCGTCCTGGCCATCACCATGTTGGGGGTTGCAGGTTTTCAAGGGTCATCGCTTGCGAAGAACGCCCAGTCAAAAGACACCACAGTGGTAACGAATTTCGGCGTCGAAATGCTGGAACGTATACAGAGTAATCGTCAACGGGTCTTGGACTACCATAACATTGATACCACTGCATCAACGCCCTGTCCGCAGACCGCGGATAAGCGACAAGCTCTTGCGGACTGTCAGCAGTGGCGAGCCGCTCTGATAGCCTCCAACATCAGCGGTGTGCGAGGGACTGTATCGGCTATCCTCAGTGACCCTGCCCCGACGTTGGGTGTGCCGAGCCTGAATCGTAACAATGTCGTCATCACGGTCACGTGGAATACGTCAGCTGGGAGCGGGACGTCCATGCAGTCCAAGACCATGACCTTTCGGACGGTCGTCGCTCCAGAATGACGGTGCGGGAGATTTGAATCGATGAACACTGATCAGGCCACGAGGTATCACCGAGGTTGTGAAGACGGCATGACGTTGATCGAGTTGATGATTGCTGCCGCCGTGGGACTTGGGGTTATTGGTGCAGCCTTGTCCATGCTGGTCATGAGCCAAAAGGCCACCACGGTCAACGAGCAGGTGGTCGAGACTCAGCAGAATGTCAGAGTGGCGATGGAAATGCTAGCACGTGATCTGCGGCTGGCCAGCTATAACTATGTAGGGAATGTACCAGGCGCGCCGACTGTCGGGACATGCAGCGTGACCAATGGCACCTTTTCCCGTCCGGTCGGTTTTCGCCCCATAGATCAGAATCCTACGGGTGCTGATACGGGCCCTGATAGTATTTCGATGGTCGTGCCACTTCTCACCGATGTGGTCACGCCCTGGGTGCTATCAGCCAACGTCGGAGGAACAGGGATTGATCCGGTCCCGTTCAACGCGCTTCCGATTGCCGCGGCGGCCATTACGGAGATGGTCAGTCAAGGGTTGGTCGTCGGGTCTGTCGTCTCCATCGGTGGAGGGGTGGCGAAGGCTGTTGGCACGATCGGCGCAACCTCCCTCACACTCTCCAGTAGCATCGACGGGAAATTTCCCGCCGGGACACCGGTCTATTTACTTCAATGCGTGACCTACGCAGTCGGAACCACAACGGCTGCATGTGGGACTGGGAGCACTGCATGCCTGACCAGAAACGGAGTGCCCTTGGTCGATGGAATCGAGGACATCCAATTCTCCTACGGCTGCGATGGCTGCAGTACTGCCGCGCCAAACCCCTTGTCGCCGGATGGAGTACTCGATGAAATTGATGGTGTCAATACGACGAGCCCGCCGTCGATCAATGACTTTGTGACCAATAGTGCCTGGAATCTGCCACCGATGTCGCCTGAGACGATTAAACAGGTTCAGATTAGTGTGGTCGGTAGGCAAATGACGCCGGACCAAGGTTTTGGGGAACGCTATACGGCGGGAGCCAATACAAGCGGGCCGGTCATCATGAGCGATCACAACCCATCAGCCGATACTGGGTATGATGCGTCGACCTATTCGAAGCTAAGGCGCAGGGTTGTGACCAGAGTGATTCAGCCAAGGAACATGTGAGGCTAGGCACGATGAGATGCAGGGAGCAAACAGGGGTGCGACGAGCCGGTCAAGACAGAGGGGATGAGCGAGGGGTCGCGTTGCTGACCGTGATGATCATTATGCTTCTGATGGTGGTATTGGCGATCTCCGCTATTACCGTCACTGGACTAGAGACCAGAATGTCTGGGTTCGTCAGCACCAAGGAAGCAATGTCGGCAGCTGCGGAGGCTTGCGAAGGGACGGCCGTGAACATTATTCAACAAACGTTGTACTACTCAGAAATAAAATCTGAGTTTCTCAGCACCGCGACTCCCGCGGGGCCGATTCCGGCTGCCAACAGCGCCACCCTCTACAGTGAAATTTCTGGTCAACCGCTCCCTCCTCCTGCGGCTGCGAACACAATTGGAGAAAACTACGGGGACAATGCCGACTCTGTGCCGAATCTGACCATCACGAGTATTCCAGGGGTGACAGTCAATGGGGATATTGATCGCTTGTTCAAACGCCGCAAAGAAGGTGCGGGGGAGCTCAAAGAGATTGTCTATCGCATCACCTGTATCGCTTCCAACACAGCTGCGGGGACGAAGAGCACAGTCACGTCCGTGTACAGCTGCACTGTCGGCGAAACCTGCATGAAACAAATCGGTGCTTCCTAGGAGGTGGGGTGATGGACAGGGGGAAACTGTATCGAGGGGCTGTGATTGCGACCTTGGTGGTAGGGATTTCTTCACCCATCATCACGTCCTCTATGGGGAGCGAGCCGTTGCCTGCGGCCATGCTGGCAACTTTCAAGACTGGAACGGTTGATGCCATTTTTGAGTCATCCATCAAGATCAGCGGGACGGAGTACCGAGTTAGTACTGGGGTGAAGATTATGGATCATAAGGAGCAGGAGATCACCCTTGAGGGAGTCTTCCTGCGATCAGAGGCAAAGTTTCACCTCAACAAGGTCGGCGAGATCGATACGTTGATCGTGATGCGACCTCAGTAGAGGCGGCGAGTCTGACGTAAGCCAAGAAAGTAGGTCCCGTGAAGCTTAATCCTGCAATAGAGAAGATGTGGGGCTGAGCAGTAGGAGGGCGACATGACGAAATGGTGGACCATGAAGACGCTTGCGACCCTGACATTCGTCGTCATCGGAGCCTGGTTCGTGCCGAACGTTGTCCACGCGGTCGCGCCTGTGCGCGTCAACTCCGACTATACAGCATCGCCGCCCTTCGTCTCAAACATTGCCACACCGAACATCCTGATCGTGATGGACAATTCGGGAAGTATGGCGAACCGAGCCTGCGAATCGGCGAGCTGCGGAACACTGTCGGACGGGACGACGTCGACCGTCACGACCTTCGTGGCGACGACTCGATACAACGGCTACGCCGATCCCTTGCGCTGCTATGTCTGGGACTCCACCGATAACAGATTTGAGATCGGTGGTGGAAAAGCCGCGCTCAATACCGCCTGCGCCGGAACAGAATGGGACGGCAATTTCATCAATTGGGCCACATTCCGACGCTTCGATGCCGTCAAGAAGGCCATGACAGGAGGCAACTGTTGGCACCCGACTGCTTCGCCGGTTCGCAATGCAGATGGGACCTGTAAACCGTCCGGCACCCCCTCATTGCCGACTATTAAAGTGCAAAACCTTGGTACTGGTGATGAGACGACACCGGGCATTCCCTATGCCGGTGGCACCGGCAATACAACCTATGTCGGTCGAATCCCAACTGCGGTGCATCCGGGGAATCCGGCAAATCTCTTTGTTCAATTTGAATCTGATGGTGATTTGTGTATCGACGATGACAACGGCGGCGGTTGTCCGGATGGTGGAGGGTTTGCTGAAACGGAGCTGAACGAGATTGCCTTCGCCATGTATAGCGAACCCACAGGGGTGATTCAGCAGATCGGAGACAAGGCCCGCTTCGGCCTCGCCGTTTTCAACGGTTCAAGTTCCGATAATGGGATCCAAGTCTTGACCGGAATCGGTTCTCGGCAATCGATCAATTTCTCTGGGACTACGGTGGAAACGTTCAACACGAACACAGCGGCTATGATTGATTCAGTGGATGAAGCCTATCCGACGACCTGGACGCCACTGGCGGAGAGTCTTTATGACGCGGTTCGATACGTGGCTCAAATCAACTCCGCCTATTATCCAACGGCTTATACGTATCCCATTGCGTTTTCTGGAGGGAGTTCAAATGGCGTCGCGTTCCAAGGCACAGGCGCCGGGTCGATCGGCAGCAGTGAAGTTTCTGCATTGATATCCGGCGAGACCTGTCCGTCGGGCTACATCACCAGCGCCTGCGGTCGTGATCCCTACTTCTTTGGGGCCAATCACACGCCGGCCTGGGCGAGCACCTCTCAAGTCGTCAATTGCTGTAAGACCTTCATTCTCATCTTCACGGATGGAGAGCCCACACAGGATCAAACCATTCCGACCGGGTTGCGGGATAATGCCTACAACGGTATCGACTGTATTAACAGTGATGGTGCTGCACCGCCCCGTCCATTGGATGGGACGTGCAATACCCATTCATTGACGCCCTTCACTGACTTGTTAGGAGAACATAAGACCGATTACGCCAGCAGTGGTAGTGGGTATCTGGATTCAGTCGCTTTTTGGGCGCACACCAATGACATGCGTCCTTGCAGCGGGAGCGGTGACGGGACGATTGCGGTAATTGGTGTGACTGGTCACTGCTTGCCTGGTACGCAGAACGTCACGGTTTATACCTTCTTTGCATTCGGGAACATTAATGGCCGCGGAATATTGGCGCAAGCGGCCAGGTTGGGTGCATTTGATGATGCGAATGCAAACGGAATTCCGGATACCGGAGAATGGGACAAGGAGAACAACTACACCGGGGCGACCGGCGCGGACGGAATCCCCGATGCCTATTTTGAGTCGTCCGATGTCGACGACATCCAGGACAAGATGCTGGCCACACTCTCCAGCATTGTCAGGAAGAGTTCGTCCGGTGCGGCGGTCTCCGTCTTGGCCACCTCTAGTACCGGAGAGGGCGCGCTTTATCAAGCCTATTTTTACCCAAGCACGCTTGAAGTGGCGACCAACAAGGATGTGACCTGGACCGGATACACCCAGAGCCTCTGGGTCGATACGTTCGGGAATATGCGTGAGGATACGAACGGTGACGGGAAACAGGATTACAAGATCGATCTTATTATAAAGACGCGTCTCGACCCTGCGACCAGTATTGTTTATGTCGATAAGTATACGGATGCAGATGGCAATGGGATCGCGGACGATACGAATTCGGATGGGGTCATCACGCAGACAGACTGTTACGAGTGTGGCAAGCTGCTCAGTGATATGAAGCCAATTTGGGAAGCAGGAAAACAACTGGCGTTGAAGGATGCGGATACGAGAACGATTCTGACATGGGTCGATTTAGATAATGATAAGGTCGTTGATGCTGCGGAGCAGATCGACTTCACCACGGCCAACTCTGCGACATTGAGTCCCTATCTTCGGGCCGGAGCCGCTCCGTATACGGCCGATGCTATTATCAATTTCATCCGAGGATGCGAGCCGGCAACTTGTACTGATCAGGCGAGCTTGCGAGATCGGCGCCTCACGGTCAGTACCAGCACACTCAAGACTTGGAAGCTTGGGGATGTCATTAATGCCCCTCCCACGATCGTAGCTGCACCAAGGGATCGCTATGACATCATCGAGGGAGATCCTAGCTACACGGACTTCTTTAAAAAATATCGAACGCGCCGGCAAGTGGTCTATGTAGGCGCCAATGACGGGATGCTCCATGCCTTTAATGCAGGATTTTACCATCCGGGAGACGATCCGAGTACGACAACCGCGACCGAACACGGGTGGTTCACTCGGACGCCGACTAACAACAGTAGTGGCCCACTATTGGGCGAAGAGCTCTGGGGGTTCATCCCCTACGAGCTCTTGCCTCATCTGCAGTGGTTAACGCGGTCGGACTATCAGCATGTGTACTACGTCGATATGCCACCTGTGGTCAAAGATGTTAGGATTTTTGACAGTGATACAGACCATCCGAACGGGTGGGGCACTGTGTTGATCGGTGGGTTCCGGTTAGGGGGGAGCTGCGGGGCTTGTACGCCAGGAGGAGGCGGACCGCCCATGGGCGTGACCGTCAGCGGGACCGACCGGTATTTTTACAGTGCCTACTTCGTCTTGGACATTACCAATCCGGAAGTCCAACCAAAGCTTCTGTGGTCGTTCTCTGATAGCAGCCTTGGACTTGCGACCAGTGTGCCAACGGTTGTGCGAGTCAGTCCATTGACCGACTTTCACGCCGACAACACCAATGCCAAGTGGTATCTGCTCGCGGGGTCAGGACCGACTGGATATGATGGCCGTGCCACGCAAAGCGCCACCGTATTCGCGATTGATATGAAGACCGGGCCAGGGAGTAGCAATAGTCTGGTCAGCAGTTTTCCGGTCGGGACGTGGAGTTCATTTATCGGCGATATGACCGCGTTCGATCGAAATCTCGATTACCGGACCGATGTTGTATATTTCGGTCGGACCATCAACGACGGGAGCCCTCCGTGGAGAGGCAAGGTCTATCGATTGACGATGGGGGCGACTCTTCCATTCGGTGGAGTGACAACTCCTGGGTCCTGGGGTGTCTCAGATAGCGGAGACCGAGTGCCGACAGAAATGCTCGACACGATCGGGGTTTCATCGCCGGTTGAGATGGGCCCTGTCCTGGCTGCACCAAGTATTAGCGTCGACGATGCCGCAAAGGCCTGGGTCTTTGTGGGCAGTGGTCGGTACTTCGGGGCCGCAGACAAAACTGATAAGTCGACACAATATTTTGTCGGAATGAAAGATTCCGTCATCAATGGAGGTTGTACGCAGGTTAGTTGGGGCTCCTGCATGGAAAACGACCTGGTTGATGTGACCACCGCCACCATTTGTATTGTGGGACTTGGAAACTGTGGACAAACGTCCGGGACAGACCAAGTGACCGGAGTGACGGGAGCGACAACAATGGCACAGCTCATCAGTCTCGTCGGGACGAAAGATGGATGGGTCACCAAACTTCTGCCGGCTACAGGACCTGGCGTGGGGGAGCGGGTCCTAAGTGCAGCCACGGTCTTCGGAGGCATCGTATTTTTCCCAACCTTCACACCGACGGATGATATCTGTTCTTCAACCGGGAGCAGTAGTTTGTATGCGCTTTTCTATAGAACAGGTGGTCCCCATACGTCGCCCATCGTCGGTTCCACGAATGGAACAGGGGGGATCGTCAATGTGAATAAATCTACATCCCTAGGGAATGGACTTGCGTTTGGAGCGGTTCCACACGTCGGTTCTGGCTCCGATGGAACCAGCCCGTTCAAGCTGTTCATCAATACCAGCACCGGTGCGTTGGATGGAAGGGATGTGAACTTGGCGATCGATCCAAGAGCGCATTTCGCTTCATGGATCAACATGTAACCGAGCAAAATGGACTGCATGAGGCAGGGAGGGGTTTGCCCCTCCCTGCCTCGTTGGATACCTTTCACATGGTGCTTGTCCTCCTGGTCGTGTTGACTGCCTTCGCCGGTTGTTCACGGCCCGATGACAGGAATTCTACGCCAGTCAGTCAGCGAGCTCCTGACAAGGCCTCTTTCTCCGGAAGTAGAAACGTCGCGATCGTTCCAAGCCCAATGGTTCGCGGTACACCGCTGGCCGTCTCGATCGAGAAGCACGAGGTCGAAGGAGAGACGTCCCCCTACCGGTATCAATGGTTCGTGAACAAGATTGCTGTGCAAGGCGCAACTGCGCCCTCGTTCGATACATCCACCCTTCATCGAGGTGATAGGATCCACGTGGTCGTGATGCGTTCCGATGTTAAGGCCGAAGGTGGGTCTCTCCAAGCGTCACCTGTGACGGTTCCGAATGCTCCACCCGTCATTCGGAGCGTCGCGCTCGAACAGGAGATCACACCGGCAGGCAGCCGCCTCCTCGCAAAAGTGGAAGCGTCCGATGCTGATCAGGATGACATCCAATTCCAGTTTCGCTGGTTGCGCAATGACAAAGTTGTATCGGAGGGATCAGAAAATACAGTCGTCCTATCGGAGCTTGCGCAGAGCGACATTGTGACCGTGGAAGCGACACCCTATGACTCTGACGGCGCCGGGAAACCTCTCCGTGCAGCCCCGCTGGTCGTCGGCAATAACCCGCCAAGAATTCTTTCCGTCCCGATGATGATGTCTAGTGCGGAAATATATGAATATGCCGTTCGTGCGGAAGATCCCGACGGGGACCCGGTGTCGTTTGAATTGGAGGGGGCACCGAGTGGGATGACGATCGATCGCGCCGCCGGACAAGTCGTCTGGAGGCCTAGCGTCGGCATCAGCGGAACACATCATGTCAAGATCATTGCAGCCGATGGGAAGGGGGCAAGGGTATGGCAAGAGTTTGATGTGTCCGTGCCGACGACGCCACAATCTCCGTAAGCGTTGCCTGTTATTTACAGAGACACAATATCCCTCTATGTGCACGTCACTCATTCACTTGTCCGTGCAAGGTGTATTTTGATAGAGTGAGTACGAGAGGATATGAAGACTGGGCGTGCGTAAACTCAAACTACGAGAAGGCACCAATACTGCCGTCCTGTTCGGTTATCACGACCGTCATCTCAAGCTGATCGAAGACGAATTGGGTGTGCGGCTCTCTGCGCGCGGTGAAGAGCTGACCCTCGATGGCCTGCCTGAGGCTGTCCGCCAAGCCGAACGCATCCTCCTCCAACTTGCTTCCCTGACAAACGAAGGTATTACCCTCCAAGCCGAAGATGTCACGCATGCCCTTACTGCGTTACGCGGGACACCTGAGGCGCCCCTGCGAGCGCTGCTCGATAAGTCGGCGATGATCGTCACCAAAAAGCGGTTCGTCGGTCCAAAGTCTCCGACTCAAAAAGTCTATATTGAAGCAATCGAGCAGCACGATATCGTGATCGCGATTGGACCGGCCGGGACCGGGAAGACCTATCTCGCCATGGCTATGGCCGTAAGCGCGCTCCTGAATAAGGAAGTGAGTCGGATCATCCTCGCCCGGCCTGCGGTTGAGGCCGGAGAAAAACTCGGTTTTCTGCCCGGTGATATCTATGAAAAGGTGAACCCCTATCTGCGGCCGTTGTACGACGCTCTCTTTGACATGATGGAGATGGAGCGGGCAAATCGATTGATTGAGCGAGGCGATATTGAAATAGCGCCACTAGCCTTCATGCGGGGGCGAACGCTGAACGACTCGTTCGTGATTTTGGATGAGGCACAGAACGCAACCGCTGAACAAATGAAGATGTTTCTGACGCGACTCGGATTTCATTCGAAAGTTGTCGTCACCGGCGATATTACGCAGGTGGATCTGCCGAATGACCGAGTGTCCGGACTCATTCAAGTCAAGGACATCCTTCGTGGTATTGAAGGAATAGCCTTTGTCTACTTTGACGAGAAAGATGTCGTGCGGCATCGGCTGGTACAGGAGATTATTAAGGCATACGACCGTCACCAGACCGCTGATCTGCGAGAGTCACGAGAACAGCGTTCATCCTCCCAACGCCACAATCCTCGCTCACGTACTTCCCCTACTACTGGGCAATCGGCCTCAGATGACGCAGAAAGCTCAGGTTGATGGCTATTTATCTTCGTGTGAGCCTGACACGGCATCTCGTACGGCAGGTGCGGTTGGTCGAATTGGCTCAACGGGTACTGTCGGCTTCCGGCGAAGGGCAATCAGAACTAAGCCTGGAACTCATCGGGGATCGTCGTATGCAACGGCTCAATTGCGAATATCGCAAGCGGAATCGTACGACCGATGTCCTGGCATTTCCTGCACGCGAGGCCGTTGTGCCTAAGGGGCTATCATGTCCGACAAACCTGCTCGGCGATGTCGTGATCTCGCTGCCAACGGCCATTCGCCAAGCCATGTCGGCAGGCCGATCGATCGATCAGGAGCTGGCGATACTCTTAGTGCACGGGGTGCTTCATCTGTGCGGCTATGACCATGAACGAAGCGTGCGCGAAGCAGAGCGGATGTCGCGTCGGGAACAGGCCGTTCTGCGTCGCATTGCTCCGATCCCTCACCTTGTGACCTTCCGTACACGACGACGGATAAAGGACAACTGACCATGGGTTGGTTTCAGCGACTCAGTGACGGGCTTGGCAAGACGCGACATGCGGTCCAGCAATCATTGGATCGTTTCCTTGGGCGCACTCCTGACCAAGAATTACTGGAAGACCTGGAAGCCTCACTGTTGGCGGCTGATCTCGGGGCTCGAGTCGTCGACCGCTTGATGCAAAAGGTCAATGAAGAAACGCGTGGAGCTGAGGCGAAAACAACGGAGGGGCTTCAGGGGGTCTTGAGCCGAGCACTCTACGGAATTTTGAAACCGGTTGCGGACGTTGCGCTCGATCGACTCATTAGCGAGGGCTCCACCCCGTTTGTTTTCTTAGTCGTCGGCGTGAATGGAGTTGGTAAAACCACCACCATCGCCAAAATGGCACAGCGGATGGTGCAGTCAGGGCGGAGGCCGCTATTGGTTGCGGGTGACACCTTTCGGGCGGCTGCGATCGAACAACTGCAAGTGTGGGGAGATCGTATCGGCGTGGAAGTCGTGCGTCAGCGACATGGTGCTGATCCTGCAGCCGTGGCTTTTGATGGAGTTGTTGCGGCAAAGGCGCGCAAGGTCGATGTGGTGCTGATCGATACTGCTGGACGACTGCATACGAAATCCAACTTGATGGATGAGTTGCGGAAAGTGAGACGAGTGATCGGTCAGGAATTGCCTGGTGCGCCACATGAAGTGCTGCTGGTGTTGGATGCTACGCTTGGGCAGAACGCATTGGCACAGGCCCGTCAGTTTCACGAGGCGGTGGGGGTCAGTGGCCTAGTGCTCACGAAGCTCGACGGAACAGCCCGTGGTGGGATCGTCGTAGCCATTGCCGAAGAGCTGAAGATTCCCATTCGCTTAATCGGTGTGGGTGAGGGCGTCGAGGATCTGCAGGACTTCAATGCCGAGGCCTTTGTGGCGGCATTGTTCGGGCAGACAGAGAACCGCTCGTAAACCACGCATTATCTTCTCTCATTTCCACCTCTCATGCTACGCTTGTTTCTAGCAATCATCCTTTCCTGAGGACGAGGGTAAACAATGACCAAGCTGCTAATCGTCGACGACGATCGCATGAACTGTGATCTGTTACAAGATTTGTTTAGCCGACAGGGATATAACGTCATCCTTGCGACGAGCGGGAGGGAGGGACTCGATCTGTTCCGAACGTCCAACCCAAAAGTCACGCTTCTGGATCTTCGTATGCCGGAGATGGATGGATTGACCATGTTGAAGGAGATCCGCGCAATCGATCCTCATGCGGCTGTGATCATCTTAGGCGGTGGCGCAACCGACGTCCATGAAAACCAAGCACGCGCTCTGCGGGCCACCGATTTTATACGGAAAGGCTTGTCGCTGGACATTCTTGTTGAGGCGGTCCATCGAATCTCGAAGCTTCCAGGGCCTTCGATGGCCACACAGCCCCCATGTCGAGACGGAGAGGTCGGGCAGCAGAGCGGGGAGTCGGTTCTGGTGGTAGATGATGAACCGCTTGTCTGTGATCTGTTCGTCCGGTTTTTAAGTCTCCGTGGATATCGTGCATACGGTGTGAGAAACGGACAGGACGCGCTCAGGATGGTCGACGAGGTGCATCCGGATGCGCTGTTACTCGACATGGTCATGCCGGAAATGGGGGGGATCGATGTGCTCCGAGCCCTGCGAGACCGGGAATACCCGGGGGGCATTATCATCATGACTGGAAGTCATAACGAGGAGTTGTTGGGAGAGGCGTGGAGTCTAGGTCCTCATGAGCTTCTGGTTAAACCGGTTGACCTCGATCGTCTTTTGATGGCGATCCAGCTTGTACTCGTCTGCCGCGAGTGTTAAAACGCTTCCTGATGTACATCAGGACACGAGCGTTTCCCCTCTACCTCATCACGCTGTTCTTGGCCGGTGCCGTTGAAGCATGGGCTGCGGTCTCCACAGCCGGTCAAGAGAGTCCACTCCTTCATCATCATCTCTCCGTCGAGTTGACCCCAGACACACACGAAATCACGGCAACTGATCAGATCGAATTGGAGATTGAGCCGAACCATCCATCGCTCACGTTTACCCTGGCACCGACGTTAAGGATCGATTCAATCAGGATGGGAACATCATCGGCGGTGGGTAGCGAAGGGGCGGCAGGGATAGCCGTACCATTTACCAGGATGAGTTCCAGAGAGGCGTCCGGTCACCAGGTCGTCGTGACCCTACCACGGGATTATGGCCGGAAGATGACACTGACCTGGGTTTACCGAGGTGCCATCAACGATCCACCAAAGGAACCACGTCATTTGCGATTCGTTACGCCGAGTGAAACGGCGGGACATATCGGAGAGGAAGGGGTGTACTTGAGCGGGGAAAGCCAATGGTACCCCGATCTCCCCGGCTCATTTGGGACCTATCACATGGTCGCTCACGTTCCACAGGGATGGACAGCCGTTGCGTCTGGACGGAAGGAAGGCGAGGTGACGACTGCGGGAAAGGTTTCTTCAACGTGGGTGGTGCCGGACCGATCGGAAGCTTTCACTTTGGTGGCCAATCATTTTGTGACAAAGTCACGAGTCTGGCACAGTAGCACCGGGCAGCGGATCGACCTCCGGACGTATTTCTTTCCGGACAATGCGGCGCTAGCTGAGGAGTATCTGGATGCAACCGGACATTATCTTGACGTCTATACCAAGATCTTGGGGGACTACCCCTTTGATGCATTTGCCGTGGTGGAAAACTTTTTCGCCAGCGGTCTTGGAATGCCTACTTTCACCCTCCTTGGCAGCGGCAGCATCAAGCGGCATTATGTACAACCCTATGCCTTAGGCCACGAAATCGTTCATTCCTGGATCGGAAATTCCCTGTTTAATCGGGATGATTCGGGGAATTGGGTGGAAGGGTTGACCACGTATCTGGCGAATTATTACTGGCATGAATTGGTTCATGACGATCGGCAAGCATTGGAGCAACGTCGCTTGATGCTGCAGAGCTACAATCTTTATGTCAAGCCAGAAGACGACTATGCGGTCTCTCAATTCGTGAGAAAACATGACGAGAAGGACAATGCCATCGGGTACCAAAAATCCGCATTTGTGTTTCATCTCCTTCGTCAAGAGATCGGAGAAGACCCTTTCTGGCGAGGCCTCAAGACATTCGTCAGTGAATATCGCAATCAGCCGGCGGATTGGGTAGCCATCGAAAGGGTATTTTCTCGAGAGAGTGGGCGACCTCTGCGATGGTTTTTTGGGCAATGGATCGAGCAGTCCGGCGCGCCGGTTATCTCATTGGGGGATGTCCGGGCTCGTCGAGTGAACGGAGATACGAGCAAAGAAGCATGGCAGTTGACGGTCCAGATTCAGCAGAGTGAGGGGCCCTTTCGGGTAACGGTCCCCATCCGCATCATTATGAAGGAATCGACCGAGAGCCGGTCGATCAGACTTAGTCTCTCGCAAGCGAGTGTTGCGGAGTTTGTTCTTCCTGATCAGCCTTTGCGGGTGGAGATCGACCCTGATCTGATGACGTTTCGCCGCTTAGCAAGACATCAGTTGCCGCCAATGTTGAACGGCTATGTCACGGATCCACACAAGGCCGTCTTACGTGCGTTCTCAGATCCTGCCTCTCCATTGCAACAGATTGTCTCGCGCATTGCCGATCACGAACTGCCGGAATCCAAACAGGCAACGGCCATCGTGTCGGAGGGATCCTTGCTTCCTCAAGAGGGATCGGTTCTGGTCCTGAGTGGCGCGGGTCATCCCCAGGCTGTGTCCAAGCTCGTGCGAGAGTCGTGTGGAGGGGACGTTGATCTCCGAGAGACTGGTTTCCAGATTGATGGCCAATTGTATGAAGGACCAAAGATGGCCGTTCTCTTCTCCTGTCCTCGTGCACAGGTACCAGGCAGCGTCATCACGGTTCTGTATGGTGTCACTCCAGGCGCAGTCGAGAAACTCTCACGCTTTCTGTTCTACTATGGGTGGCATAGTTACGTGCTATTCCAGGATGGGACCGTCATGAAACGCGGTATATGGCATGGAACACCGGATATGAAGGAGGTACGGGTTGATGCGACGTCATAGTATCGAACGATGGTGTGTCTGGGGCATCTGTGCCGTGATGGGGTTCTCGCCATTCGCACTGGCAGGGGATCAGTCTCCGGCCTCGAGTCCTCAGATTCGTTCCAGCGAGCGGCATCTGGCCAACATTCGGCAGTTGACGGTCGGACGGCAAAATGCCGAAGCCTATTTCTCCTTTGACGGGACGAAGCTCATCTTTCAATCGACCAACAATTGGTCAAACGACTCGGGGGGGGCCACGCATAAACCCGCTGACAACGGTTTGGGATGTTATCAGATGTATGTGTTGGACTTGGACAGTGACACGGTTCGTCTCGTCAGCACCGGGAAGGGGGCTACAACGTGTGGCTATTTCTTCCCAGGTGATCGGCGAGTGCTGTATTCTTCTACGCACGCCGTTGGGAGTGAATGTCCGCCGAAGCCGAAACGGGACGGCGCCTATCGTTGGGCCCTTGATGACTACGATATCTACTCCGTTCGGCTCGATGGACAGCAGATGCAACGGTTGACCACTTCGGGGGGCTATGATGCGGAGGCAACCATCTCCCCTAATGGGAAAATGATTGTATGGACGTCGGTCAAGGATGGAGATCTCGATCTCTACACGATGAATATCGACGGGACCAATGTCCGGCGGTTGACGGATGACGTGGGATATGACGGGGGTGCATTCTTTTCTCCGGACAGCACGAGAATTGTCTATCGCGCGGCCCATCCAAGTGATCCAGCCGAAGTGGCCAAATACCAAGATCTGTTGGCCCAGCGGCTGGTTGAGCCGGGGCAACTGGAAATATTTGTCATCAATGCGGATGGATCGCACAAGCAGCAGGTCACATCGAACGGGGCGTCGAATTTTTCTCCCTACTTCCACCCCGACGGGAAACGCATCATCTTTTCCTCCAACCTCGAAACGAGAGGGGAAGGCGGTCGTCCCAGTTTCCATCTGTACCTCGTGCATGATGACGGGACGGGGACTGAGCGTCTTACCACTGAAGGGCACTTCAATAGCTTTCCCATGTTTTCGCCTGATGGCAAGCGACTCGTCTGGGTCTCCGATCGAAATGCGACGGCACCGGGTGAATTCAATGTGTTTCTAGCCGATTGGGTTCCTTGAGCCGTGGCGATCCGCGAATAGAAAGTTTCAGGACTTCAGGGCCCTCGGTTCAACTCGCAGCGCGATGAGCGTCCCGTCCCAACCATCCAGTCCTAGGTATGCAGTACTCGCCCAGGTCGGCTGTTCATGCCTGGCATTAGGTATCAGCTTGTTCGGCTTAGCCCGCTTTGATATGCCGATCACCAAGTATGTCCGTTCGGTGACGATCCATCTCCCTTGGGATCAATTGGTCATTCCATGGATGGCGTTCACCAGCAACCTGGGAGACTGGGTCGGCCAAGGGTGGCGGTTAGTGTTCTTGAGTCTCTTTCTGCTCGCCATCGCATGGGCGTTCGAAAAACCGAGTATCAAGAGCGTAGCGATTCAGACGCTGATCGCCCATGGAATTGCGGCATTACTTGCCAATGTACTGAAGCACCTCATCGGCAGGCCCCGTCCGAAATTTGTGCATTCCGGAGACTGGGAGATGAGCTTCTCCTTGGTCTCCGGCCTCGACTCGTTTCCGTCGGGTCATAGTACGGCGAGTTTTGCCGTCGCCACAGTGCTGGCTAAACGATTTCCCGTCGTCAGCCCGCTGTGTCTGGGAATTGCTCTGTTCGTCGGGATCAGCCGTGTGCTGCGGGGATCGCATTTCCCGACGGATGTAATGGGTGGGGCCATCATCGGGATCCTCAGTGGTCTCGTGGCGGCAGCACCGTTGCGGCAATGGCGGACATCATTGCGAGAAGGGCTTCACTATGCCGCGATTGCCTCCTCAATCGTCCTCGGTGTGCTGTGGACATTGTCGTACCGGATGGAGGATGGAATGACCGGCATCGCGTGCGTGACGCTGGGAATCATCTCCATGGCCGGAGGGCTGTGGGGGAGAAAAGATCATTGGTTAAGAGGCGACCGCTCCGGTCACAATTCATGGCAGGCCACAGCCTCCATCCCCCTTATGGCCATTGGGATTGCGGCAATGACGACATCACCGCTCGTGGTCGCGTCTGTGGGNTGTGGACATTGTCGTACAGGATGGAGGATGGAATGACCGGCATCGCGTGCGTGACGCTGGGAATCATCTCCATGGCCGGAGGGCTGTGGGGGAGAAAAGATCATTGGTTAAGAGGCGACCGCTCCGGTCACAATTCATGGCAGGCCACCGCTTCCATCCCGCTTATGGCCTTCGGAGTTGCCGCTATGACGACATCGCTGCTTGTGGTCGCTTCGGTCGGCTGTGTCTGTGCGGCGATCTGGTTTCGGAGTCTCACGTATGCTCACAAGCCGGATGAGCAGGTCACACGATGGTCGTTTCTATGGGAAGGCACCATTCTGGGGGGGCTTTCTCTAGCCCTGTTGATGCTCGGGAATGCGCGAGGAATCTTGCCGTTTCAGTAACCATCGCATCGTGCACTGCATACGATATGTCCGGGTATCGTTTCCGTCGAAATTGCGAGTAAAGAATGGAATCGCAGCCGCGACGAGAGGCTAATGGCTCAACGTCTTAGCTGGTTGAGGGTTGCTGGCGTCGGCTCCCTGAGGTGAGGCGACCACGGGCTGATTGCTGAGCAGGAGAAAGCCATATCGCTTGAGGATGGGCTGAAACCCCGATGCTTCTTGTGGCAAGGTCTCTTGAAGGTATTCCGGTAAGAGGATCATGATGCGGCCGCCCTTGCCGAGAGTGGTACGCAAGCGGTCGAGCTCGTTGTGCGGAATGAAGCTCACGGTGCGTCGTGCGTAGAAGGCAAAGGAGGGGCGCAAAGTGCCAAATGCGATGAGTTGATCCTTGGGGTCGAGGTTCAACCCTGCTGCGTAGGCCAGCTCTTGCGGTGGTGCAATGGCATAGCGGTTGAGTCCCGGAACGATGGTGAGGATGGCAACGAGGAAGACGCTCGCCAGTGCGCCCCCAGCCGCGCCGAATGCAAGTCCGCGTTTCTCGTCGTTCAGTCCGAAATAGCCGACCAACCCCATGGCGGCGACGACGATCGTCGCCCCAACGTAGGGGCCAGGACCAAGGTCGAACTGGGCGGCGAGAGGAAACTCCTTCAGCATCTTCCCTGAAAATCTTGAGAATAAGGCCGGCGCGCTGGCAAACCCAATCGCGAGGAGATACCCGATACCCATCAAAAAATGGATGGAGGCTCGTAAGCCCTTGGTCGACGGATCCTGTAATCCCTGTGTCCAATAAGAGGCTGCGAGGATTGCACAGGCAGGGAATAACGGGCCGATATAATGGGGCAATCGAGTGGACGAGATGCTGAAGAAGATAAACACCCCAACAATCCAAATGCCCATAAACCAGTCTAGTTCATCGTAAGAATCGTCAGTCGTTCTTGACGCGGAAGATGTTGGGGACTGGTTCTGCTCTGTGCGGAATGCGCGCCAGCTCATGTAGGCGCGATAGAGTCCGGAAGGCAGGAAGCTACTCCAGGGATAAAACCCAAGCAGTAACACAGGAACGTAGAACCACCAGCCCACCCCATGTCCCTCCATGGGAGCGAGAAATCGCCCCACAGTGTGGACCTTGGCTTCCGTAGAATAGGCATCCCCATGGATCAGGAGCATGGCTGTGTACCAAGGACCGGCTAGGATAACAAAAAGCAAAGTGCCGGGCAGGGGAGCGCCGCGGTCCCAAAAGAGCTGCCATCGCCTTGTCGCGAGAAGGTAGAGGAGTGCCGTAATCAATGGAACGGCAAATCCTACCGGCCCCTTCGTCAAGGTGGCCAAGGCCATCCCCACATAAAATCCCCAGATCCAGTGCCGACCGGACCCCGGTTGGTGAAGGCCAAGCCAAAAACTATAGAGCGACAGCGTGGTGAAAAAGATCAAGGCGCTATCGGTAATAGCCATACGTCCGAGGGCCAAGATCTCGATGTTCAGCAGCAACATGAGGGCGCCATAGAGCCCGACTGTTGGCCCGCGTAACCTGGTCAGAAATAGATAGTGCATGACGATCAGGGCGACTCCGAACAGCGCGGATGGGAATCTGGCGGCGAACTCATTGACCCCAAAGACGTGGTAGGACGCGGTCATGAGCCAATAGACGAAGACCGGCTTGGCGACCCGGAGCTCTCCATTGAAAGTGGGGGTGACGAGATCACCGGACGCGAACATCTCGCGGCCCGCTTCGGCATTGCGGCCTTCATCGCGATCGGTCAGCCCCATGCTGCCGAGGCCAATAAAAAAGAGCAGGCCGGACAGAAGGAATAGGAGCAACAGCGGGATGGGTTGAGGTGAAGATCGATCCATGGTCAGATGGCTAGTCGAAATAGGCGATGGCAGGCGGCAACCAGGCTACAGCTCCCTAGGTGATCATGTTTGCGGTGTCGATTGGCTTTTGGTTTGGTCTGCCCGGTGAATGAGGATCAGATTCCGAACGTACACGAACGTCCCAACGCCTTGTCCTGAGATGAAGACCGGATCTTGACGGTAGATGGCGTACGCGAGGGTGATCAGTCCTCCGATCAGACTCATATACCAAAA
>NIUT01000019.1 GCA_002254365.1 Nitrospira sp. UW-LDO-01 | reverse complement strand
CCCATCGGGATGAAGATGTCGTGTGAGCGGACGTTCACTATTCATTAGTTTTTACTACTTGCACTTAATATACTAATATTTTCTAGTTATTACTTATAACTTGCTAATGAACACTATTTGTATTTATCCATAATTATTTCCACTTTATCAGGCGTCACGTGCCCGTACACATCCTGATCAATCATCAGGGCCGGCGCCCGTTCACAATGCCCCAAGCACGCGATCGGCAAGACAGTCAGCCGCCCGTCACTCGTCGTCTGCCCAAGGTCGATGCCATAGTGCTGTTTGAGCTGCTCACGAATACGATCGCACCCCATGATCCAACAACTGATACTGTCGCAGAGAAAGGCAACATGGCGGCCGACGGGTTTGCGAAAGATGAGGTTGTAGAAGGTGGCAACGCTATCCACATCCTCCGCGCTCATCTCGAGCAATTGCGCAACATCGAGCAACGACTCATCGGAAATCCATCCGCGTCGGCGTTGGAGGATTAACAGCGCATCAATGGTTCCCGATCGTTTATCCGGGTAATGGTGCAGTGCGTCTGCAAGTTCACGATGTTCAGCATCCGTCAACATGTCACGCCCCCGTATCTCTTGAGTCAGACATTTCGAGTTTCGAGTGTAAAGTTTCAAGTAAATCCACCATGCCAACCTCGAAACCTGAAACCCGAATCATGGCTGTTCACCGATCGACATCGGATAGCACATAGTCCACGCTTCCAAGGACAGCTAAGAGATCCGACAACAGTTCGCCACGCGCCATGAGCGGCACCATCTGAATATGGGCGAACGAGGGGGTGCGGATTCTCGTCCGATACGAAAACTGCGACCCATCACTCGTCAAGTAATAACTGGTCTGGCCTTTGGACGATTCTGTCGATACTTCCGCTTCACCGGGCGGCAAAATCGGTCCCCAACTCACCCCGACAAAATGATTGATGAGTGTTTCAATGTCCTGCATCGTATGGTGTTTCAACGGCGGAGTGGCGAGAGGATCGAGTGACGTATAGGGGCCAGACGGCATCGAGTCGAGACACTGACGAATGATCGCCAGCGACTGTCGCAACTCCAACATATGCACGACCGCTCGGTCATAACAATCACCATTCGACGCGGTTGGAACCTCAAAGTCGAACTGCTCATAACCGGAATAAGGACGGACTTTACGCAAATCCCACGGCAACCCACAGGCCCGCAACATCGGACCAGTGGCGCCCCATGCAATCGCGTCCTCCAGCGATAAGACGCCGATGCCGACGGTCCGTTGTTTCAGGATAGGATTGTCCATGACTAGACGTTCATAGTCGTCGAGTCGGCTGGGAAACCATTCGACAAACTGGCGAACCAGCGCATCCCACCCAACCGGAAGGTCTCGTGCAACCCCACCGATTCGAAGCCAATTCGGATGCATTCGGCCGCCACAGACAGCTTCGACAATCGAGAGGATGCGCTCTCGATCGTTGAACATGTAGAAAACGGGTGACAACGCACCCACATCTCCGGCAAAGGTCCCATACCAGACGAGATGACTGGCAATTCGATAGAATTCGGACATCATGACACGGATGACTTGAGCCCGCGGCGGAACTGTAATGCCTGCCAATCGTTCGACCGCGAGACAGTACGGCATTTCGTTGAGCACACCCTGGAGATAATCCACACGATCGGTGTAGGGAATGAAGGAATGCCACGTTTGCCGCTCAGCGATCTTTTCCTGTGACCGATGGTGGAAACCGATATCCGGAACGATGTTCACGATTTCTTCGCCCGCAAGCTGTGCCACCAATCGGAGCACCCCATGTGTGCCGGTATGGGCCGGGCCAAGGTTGATGAACATATAATCGAAGTCAGAGTCGCGATCGTGGTAAGTGCGCGCCAAGCCCCAATCCTCAGGCTTGAATTGCAGCGCATCCTGCGTCATGACGAGCTTTTCCGGCGGCAATTGGAATAGCCCGACTTCCGTTGCACGCGAAGGATGATCCTTGCGAAGCGGATGCCCCTCCCACCATGACGGCATCAGGAGACGGCGAAGAAATGGATGCCCCTCGAACCGAATCCCGAACATGTCGAAGATTTCTCGTTCATACCAATTGGCGTTGGGCCACAGATCGATGCTCGATGGCACAGAGAGCGACTCGCCACCAAGTGCGACCTTGATACGGAGTGACTGGTTCCTCTCAAAAGAAAAGAGATGATAAAACACGGTAAAGGAACCAATTGGCAGCCCATCATGATGCTGGCGCAACCGTTCATCCATCGCGCTCAAGTCGAAGAGCATGGGAAACGGGCGAGGGATTTCAGACCTGACATAACGGAGCGTCTCACGGAGCTTTTCCCGCTCGACCCATATCGTCGGAATATCGTCCTTGGTAGGCTGGACTGTACTCAGCCATCGGCCTGCGCCGAAGCGGCTTTGGATCTCTGCCACCACGCCAGTCCGTTCACCGGCTTCGACAACTCGAATGGTCGATGCTCCTGGAATCATGACTTCGTTTTCGAGAGCCCGTTTGGTTGGCCGGCAAAATGGGGGGAGAGAATATCCGTTCGAGGAAGCACATCAATGCTGGGATATTCTCGCTGACTCATTCGTTCCGATCGTTTCGCATCTCTCATCGAAGGCATGATGGGCTTCTGAACTTCTTGTGGACCGAACCACCACCCCAATGGTCGACGCTCAGATCCGACCATGTTCTGGAGGAGCAGCAGGCATTCCATAAACGCGTGTGGCGGCGGGGGACATCCCGGCATATACACGTCTACAGGGATGAATTTATCGACGCCTTGTACAACCGAATAGGCGTCGAACATTCCGCCGGAGTTGGAGCAGGACCCCATCGAAATCACCCAACGTGGCTCCAGCATCTGCTCGTAGAGCTGCTTAATCACAGGGGCAACCTTCAAAAACACCGTTCCCGAGACGACCAACACGTCAGCCTGTCGCGGTGAACCACGCGCGACTTCCGCACCAAATCGCGCCACGTCGTACACACTCGTGAAACTCGTCGCCATTTCGACAAAACAACACGACAAGCCGAAATTCAACGGCCAGAGCGAACTTTTCCGCCCCCAAGCCAAGAGATCTTGCAGCTTCGCAAAGAGGACCGACTGTCCGACGACAGCGGTGAGCGGACCATCGCCGCCCTCGGTCACACGCACACCTTCCAGTCGTCCATTACGCCACTCGGTCATTGGAGAGCTCCGTTGTCTTGTTCAATTGCAGTTTCTGCTGGTGCCGGACTCGCGGACGCTGAGCGTGGGCATGCCAATCGAGCGCCCCGGTGAGCCAGAGATAAGCAAGCGACGCCAGGAGAATGGAGACAAAGATCGTCACTTCGATAAAGCCCAACCAGCCAGTTTCAGGCACCGCAACGGCCCAGGCATAGAGGTAAGCCGCTTCCACATCAAAGATGACGAAAAACATGGCGATCAAATAATACTGCACCGGCGGGCGAACCTGAGCATTGCCGGTTGGCCGAATCCCGCATTCATACGGCACGCCGGTCGCGCTTTCAGATCGACGTTCGGGTTTCCTCCAGTGCCGTTCCCCCAGCAGTGGGGGAACTCCCAACATGACGGCAATCACGACGGCAACACAGAGCCCGTATACGCAAATCTGCCAAATAGCATCATCTACCATGGCGACATTTATGTATGTAATTGTGACACACGTGCTTTTCCTCACCTTGGATATCATGTCGGGTGAGGTTTGGCTTTAAAAAATGAAAATGTTGCAATTCCGACAGGAAAGACCGAATTCGAGAGGGAGGACAGGCACGAACATGTTGACCGCGTGAATTCAATCAGACGGACAAAACCAATCGATGGTAACCTGGCTGCTACCCAACGAAGTCTCGCCCACCATCAATCAGATGAATGAGCGGAATTCTCTGTGCCAGTTCTTGTCACACAGAGGCCGCTGCTGATTTAGGCGCATCCTCCGGTATTCTGAACCACACGACGTACAGCGATGGGAGAAAAATGAGGGTCAGCATGGTGGCGACCGCCAAGCCGCCCATAATCGCGGCGGCCATGGGTCCCCAGAAGACAGTCGGGGCAATGGGCAACATGCCAAGGATCGCGGCCACGGCGGTCAACATGATCGGACGGAATCGCAGGAGGGCCGCTTCCACAATAGCATTCCAATCCGAATGCCCTGCTTCCTTCTCGACTTGGATCTGATGGACAAGGATGACAGAGTTGCGCACGATCATGCCGATGAGCGCGAGGACTCCCAGTAACGAGACGAACCCCATGGGCTTCTGCACAGTCAGCAGAGCCAAAACGACACCGATCACACCAAGCGGTGCGACGCTGAGTACCAGCGCAAGCCGGCTAAAATTCTGCATTTGCACCATCAGTACCGTCATCATAAGAACTATCGTGATCGGGAAGACCGCAGCCACCGACGCCTGAGACTTTGTACTGTCCTCCACGCTGCCTCCCACGGTAATGTCATATCCTGCGGGAAGCTGTTCTCGTAAGGCCATCATCGGCTGTTGAAGATGGTTGACAGCTGTGTCCGGCATGATGCCGGACTTGACTTCCGCCTGCACCGTGAGCGTGGGCACTCGGCTTCTCCGCCAGATCAGTGGACTATCTTGCTCATATTGAATACTCGCCAGTTCGGTCAGCGGCACGGTCTTCCCGTTAGGCAGCGGAATCTCCAATCCCCGCATTCGGTCTAAGGAGATGCGTTCCGTTTCTTTCGCCCTGATCACGACATCGATCAAGTAAATATGGTCACGGACCTGCGTGGCCGTCTCGCCGGATACCACGAGGTTGATCGCCTGGGCGACATCCGACGAACTCAACCCCAACAACCTAGCCTTGTCTTGATGGACCTGAATAGTGAGCTTCTGGATCGGCTCCATCCAATTGAAGTTCACGTTCCGTAACTCGGGGGCTACCGCCATCACACCGGCCACACGGTCTGCGATCTCGCGAACCTTGATGGAGTCAGCTCCGCTAACACGGTACTGTACCGGCCACCCGACAGGAGGACCTAATTCAAGCGGGGAAATGCGTCCAACGACTTCAGGAAACTTCTGGGCCAACGCGTCTTCAAGGCGTGCCCGTACACGTTCCCGCGCCTCAAGACTCTTCGTGACGATGACGGTTTCGGTAAAAAACTCGTTGTCCAATTGAACGTCGAGGGGCAAATAAAACCGGACAGCGCCACGCCCGACGTAGGAACTCCAGTGGTCGATCTCTTGGTCATCAGAGAGGATCGCATCGAGTCGTTGAGAAAGCTTGTCGGTCATGTACATTGAGGCATCCTGCCTCAGACGTAAATCGACGACTAGCTCAGGACGGTCTGAGGAGGGGAAAAATTGATTGGGAACCAAGGGCAGCAGCGCCATCGAACCACAGAAGAGACCGAGTGTCACGGCAATAGTAGTCTTGGAATGACGCATGCACCACACCAGCACCCGATGGAACCAGCGAACAGTCGCCCCCTTCTCCGTTTGCATGGAGTGATGTGATGTCGACAACACGAGCGTGCCGATCAAGGGCGAGAACAGCACCGCGACAAACCATGAAGCAAGTAAGGCACCCGCCACCACAAGGAAGAGTGAGAAGGTATACTCACCCGCCCCGCTTTTCGCAAAACCAACCGGCACAAATCCAATCATCGTTACCAGTGTACCGGTCAACATCGGAAACGCCGTGGTCGTGTACGCGTAGGTGGCCGAACGGAAGGCATCCCAGCCTTGCTCGAGTTTGGTGATCATGCTTTCCACCGTAATCATGGCATCATCGACCAGCAACCCGAGAGCGATGATCAGCGCACCCAGTGAAATCCGTTGGAAATCCACCCCCCACATCTGCATCATCACAAAGACGCAGGCCAGAACCAGCGGGATCGAACAGGCCACGACGAGTCCCGCCCTGACACCAAGACTGAGAAAGCTGATGCCGAGAACAATGGCAATTGCTTCCCACAGAGCTTCCATAAAGTCATGGACGGCCTCGTGCACGACCTTCGGTTGATCCGCTACGAGATGGATGTCGATGCCCACGGGCAAGCTAGCTGTCAACTGCCGCAGGGCGTCATGAAGATTGTGTTCGAGTGCGAGTATATCGCCGGCTGACCGCATCGAAATGGCCAAGCCAATCGCGTCTTGTCCATTAACTCGAAAGAGCGGTTGTGGAGGATCGGTGTACCCACGGGACACCGTGGCCAGATCGCCCAACCGCAACATGCGATTGCCGATGACAAAATTGATCTGCAGAAAATCCTGTTCCGAGAGGAATTTCCCCGAAACCTCCACGAGAACTCGCTCATCATGGGTTTGAATGACGCCGGATGGATTGACCGCATTCTGTGCTTGGAGGGCCTTAATAAAGGCAAATCGATCAAGTTCCAGCTCAGCCAGGCGTTGTGTCGAAAACTCAACGTAGATTCGTTCGTCCTGCGCCCCGAGGGTGTCTACTTTAGCAACATCCGTGACTTCCAGGAGACGCGCCCGTGCCAGCTCAACATAATCCCGCAATTCACGATGGGAAAATCCGTCGGCAGTAAAGGCGTAAATAATACCGAAGGTGTCACCGAACTCATCATTAAAAAACGGCCCTCTCGCCCCTTGCGGGAGCTGGTATGCGATGTCGCCGACTTTCTTGCGAACCTGGTACCAGATGGAAGGAATCTCTTCTTTGGGCGAGCTATCCAGGAGTGACACAAAGATCGTGGACTTGCCTGCCGTCGTGTAACTCTTCAGGTAATCCAGATAGGGGATCTCTTGTAGTTTCTTCTCAATGCGGTCCGTGACCTGCTGCATCGTTTCATCTTGCGTCGCACCTGGCCAGAGGGTTTGCACCACCATAACCCTGATCGTGAACGGCGGATCCTCGTTCCGCCCCAGATTCACATACGCATAGGCACCTGCGATGAGCGTCACAACCATGAGATAGATCGTCAGGGCCTTGTGACGGATGGCCCATTCGGACAGGTTAACGCCGGCCATGCACATCCTCCAGCAATGAGACCTGTTGCCCCTGATGGAGTGAATGTGCGCCTGCGGTGACCACTCGTTCCCCGGACACCAATCCTGAGGCGATCACAATCGCGCTCTGATGATAGCGGGCCACTTCAACTTCACGCTTCTGGACGGTCTGGGTGTTCGGATCGATCACCCAGACTGCAGGGTGAGTCTCCCGCGTCATGAGCGCGGAGAACGGGATTTCCATCTGCGTGCCGGCACGTAGCTTTACCCTCCCGACAATAGTCGACCCTAGAAACATCCCAGCCGGCAGTGAATCAAGGCTGACCTTCACCGGATAGGTTCGGGTCGAGGGATTCGCCTGAGGGGAGATCTCGCGGACATGACCGATGGTCTTGATGGCTGGATTATCAGCCAGCGAGACATCGATTTCTTGGTACAGGGATAAGCCGTCTCGAATGATCTGCGCCGGCATGTCGAAGACCGCATCGCGGCCCTCTTTATGCGCCAACGAAAAAATCATTTGGCCCGTTTGGACAACCTCACCGGGCTCCGCACCCTTGGCAGTAATCACTCCGGCTGCATCCGCCTTGAGCTCCGTATAGCTGAGCTGAACCTCCGATGAATTGAGCTTAGCCCGGGTCGCGTTGACTTGGGCCTGCGCGGCTTTCAGCTGACGCACGGCTTCTTCATACTCGGCCTGTGACACAGCCTTTTCGTGGAGCAGATTGCCGAACCGACGTTCAGCCGCGGTGGTTTGATCTAGAAGGGCTTGCGCCGCCGCATGATCGGCCTGTGCGGCATTCCTGGCATGCCGTTCCGTCGCCGCATCCATCAGCGCCACGATCTGCCCGGCCTTCACCGTATCGCCGACGCTCACCGAACTATGAATGAGCTTGCCAGAGAGCCGGAAGGCCAATTTGGTTTCGTCACGTGCGTGCAACTGCCCCGTCAATGCAATGAGATCACCGGACTGATGGGCTTCGATGACCAGACTGCGTACCGGACGCACCACCTCAGGCTCCATCTTCTGCTCACACGCGGCTATGAGTAGGATACAGAGAAGTACCAACGTGCCGTGCAAAAGGCTCATGAGAGATTTGTTTACAGAGCTTGGGATTGCCATCATATCGATCCCTTTTCCCCTCCTATTGTTCCCTCATGGCAGATGGGTCCTTTCCGCTCCAGCGGCGAAAGGATTTCTCCTGCGGAGCGAGGCTGCCTACCCGTTGCCAGATTCCATCGTTCCACCTGCCAGCATCGGCTGAGCCAGATTATTAGGAGACCACCCGCCTCCGACTGCCTTATACAACTGCACCGTCGACGCCCGCAGCAAGCGACGCGTGCTGATATTGCGCCACCACCTGTGTACTCTGAGCCTCCGCGGCTTCCTGCTGAAATCCCAACACCTACGCGTTCAGCAGCGGAGTGGCCAACGCAGCACTAAACACTCCGAACGAACCAGGGTCGGTGAACAGCAAGGAAAAAGCGTAGGATGTACTACGCGCAGCAGCCAGGTCAACGTGACCTCCGGGAATCGTTCGGCTTCGGCCGCTCCGATATGAGCCGTGGCAACCGCCAATTGTTATTCTGCAATCAGCAGATCTGGGGGGGCACTGCAACAATTAGGGCGGCAGGCAGGCCAACCGGTACATCTGGAACCATAATTTGCTCATCCAATGAACGGCCACGGGTTACAGCAAACGGCTTACCAGCCGACAAGACCGTCAGGGGATTCTCAGCTTGAACCATTTGAGGTTACTGGATCCGCACTTTCCTCATTGCAGCAGTTCTCGCAAAGGAGTGGCATTTACGCATACCTTAGGCGCAAATCACAAGTAGGTACCGCTTGGTAACCATGTAGCCATGAAAACGGAAAAGACCCATTCGCTCAGCGAGACGTCTTCTCAAGATACCTGCCGACTGACGTACTATCGGCACGTGGTCTCAGGAGATTGGGTACCCCAGGTTATTTGGTTTTTGAGGTACGGTCCTCGTCGGTGTGGGGACTTGCGGCGCGATGTAGGGAACCTGTCACCGAAGGGTGCTGACAAGCACGCTATGGAGACTTGAGCGTGGAGGGCTGGTGGTACGCCGCGTACTTCACACATCGCCCCCCTGAGTCGAGTATTCCCTTAGTGCTCTGGGCAAGGCGTTTGAACCGGTGTTTCGCTCGTTGGATCGCATAGCGACTAAATTAGGTCGTGGCAGTAATAATCCCGCCAAAGCTGACTGACGAGTTTCCCTTTTGACTCATCTGTAATCAGCACTGCTCGTGCAGTCGGAGAGAAGAAAGAGTGCTAGCCCGCATTATTCATGACGGTTCGTCACGAAACCGACAAGACGCCTTGCGAGACGAGCACGCGGAGGCCCGAGGGACCAAGGCGTACTTGAACAGTACGTCGAGGTCGCGAGGGACGAGCCTGCCCGCCTGGCCGCCGCACACGCGCAACCAGGC
>NIUT01000018.1 GCA_002254365.1 Nitrospira sp. UW-LDO-01 | reverse complement strand
GCCATGCCGTGACCGTGCGGGTGACCGACAGTGGTGGCCTGACCTATGACGAGATCTTCACTATTAATCTAACGAATGTGAACGAAGCGCCGACCGGGGCCGATGCCACCGTGACGATCAACGAAGACTCGTCACACATCCTCACCACCGCCAACCTCGGGTTCAGTGACGTGGATGCGGGAGACAGCCTGAGTGCGGTACGGATCGATACGTTGCCAGGGGCGGGCAGCCTCACTCTGTCTGGGGTGGCCGTGACAGCGGGCCAGGTCATCGCCGTGGCCGACATTACGGCGGGAAACTTGGTCTTTACTCCTGCGACGGATGCGAATGGAACGGGGTATGCCAGCTTCACCTTCTCGGTGCGTGACAGCAACAACACGTACGATGCCGCATCCAATACGCTCACCGTCGATGTCACGGCCGTGAACGATGCGCCAATTCGCACGGCCGGTACGGTCAGCAATCTGACCCTGTCGGAGGACGCGGGGCTGGCCTCCTTGGGCTTAGGGGGGGTGACCTACAGCCCGGGTGGCGGCGCTGATGAGAGCGGGCAGACCTTGACGTACGCCGTCACAGCCATTCCCTCGGCCAGCGTCGGCGATGTCTTCTTGGCAGATGGGACCACGCAGGTGACCATTGGGTCCTATACCTTGGCCGACATCCAAGGGATGCAATTCAAGCCAGCGGCGAATGCCAGCGGCGTCACGGCTTTTCAGTTTAACGTCTATGACTCGGGTGGAACCGCGAATGGTGGGGCCAATACGATCAGCCAGTTTATTTTGATTACCGTCACTGCGGTCAACGATGCGCCAACCATCACGAACCTGAGCGGGGACAGTCTCGCCTACAGCGAAGGCGACGGGGCGGTCATCATCGAGCAAGGCGGCAACGCCCTGGTGGCCGATGTCGATTCGACCAACTTCGACACCGGCATCTTGACGGTGTCGTTCACCGCCGGCAGCGACAGTGCCGAGGATGTGCTCAGTATCCGGAATCAAGGCACTGGCGCAGGGCAGATTGGGGTGAGTGGCAGCACCATTACCTATAGTGGTGTGACCATCGGGACCTTTACCGGTGGGACCAGTGGGACGCCGTTGGTCGTGACGTTGAACAGTAACGCGACAGCGACCGCCGTAGATGCCTTGGTCCTGAACATCACCTATGAGAACACCGATACGGCCGCGCCGACCACCGGTGTCCGTACCGTCCGGTATGCCCTCACCGATGGGGATGGCGGGACCAGTGCCAGCTATGACACAACCGTGACCGTGAGCGCCGTCAACGATGCGCCAGTGCTGACGCCGATTGCGCCGGATGTGACGTTCGTCGAAGGTGGCCTGCCACAAGTCGTCGATGCGACGGGCACGATCACCGATGTGGATTCGTCGAATTTCGATGGTGGGGTGATGACGGTCTCGATCTCGGCCAATGGTACAGCGGATGACCGGCTCCAAGTTGGCAACTTTGGGACGGGCCCTGGGCAGGTCGGCCTCTCTGGGAGCAATGTCACGTATGGTGGGACGGTGATCGGTACTGTCAGCGGCGGGACGAGTGGATCCGACCCTCTGGTCATCACATTTAACAATAGCGCGACGCCGACAGCCGTTCAGGAGGTCTATCGCAGTATTCAGTTCACCAACGTCAGCGAGAACCCGTCCACGGCCACCCGCACCCTCACGATGGGCCTCACTGATGGCGACGGTGGGGCCGCCACGCCGCAAAATAAGCTGGTCTATGTTCAGAGTGCCAACGACGTGCCGGTGCTGACGTTCGGAGAGGGGGACAAAAACTTCACCGAAGGCGCGCTGGCGGTGATGATCGATGCTCTGCCGAACGTAAGCGACCTCGACTCCACCAACTTCGACACCGGGACCCTGACCATCACGATCAGCGAGAATCCCAGCGTGGACGACCGAGTTGAGCTACTCAACACCGGCATGGGCGCCGGCCAGATTGGGGTCAGCGGGACCAACGTCTACTATGGCGGCACGTTGATCGGGACCCAGGCCGGTGGGATCGGCGCTGTTCCGTTTGTCGTCACCTTCAATGCCAATGCCGATGCGAACATCGTCGGTGAGGTGATGGCGAACATCCGCTTCTGGGTGGCCGGCGATGCGCCGTCCACCGCGACCCGTACGGTCGAGGCTGTGTTGACGGACGGCGATGGCGGCACGTCGCTCACCGCGTCGAAGCAGATTACCGTGACCGCGGTCAACGACGCTCCGACGATCACGAACCTAAGCGGCGACAGTTTGAGCTATAGCGAAGGCGACGGGGCCGTCGTCATCGAGCAGGGCGGCAATGCGCTCGTGGCCGATGTCGATAGTAGCAATCTGGATACAGGGACTCTCACCGTCTCCATTCCATCCGGTGGCGACAGCACGGAAGACGTACTGAGCATCCGAAATCAAGGGACCGGGGTCGGGCAGATCGGCGTCAGTGGCAGCAATGTCACGTACGGTGGTGCGACGATCGGGACCTTCACCGGGGGCAGCAGCGGGAGCAACCTGGTCATGACGCTGAACAACAATGCCACCCCCACGGCGGTGACGACGCTGGTTCAGAACATCACGTACGAGAATACTGACACGGCGGCCGCGACCACGGGGGCGCGGACCGTGCGGTTTGTGCTAACCGACGGGGACGGGGGCACCAGCGCAAACTACGACACGACCGTAACGGTCAGTGGAGTCAATGATGCCCCGGTCAATACGGTGCCGGGAGCGCAGATGGTGAACGAAGATATCGCGCATGCCGTGAGCGGGATCTCGGTGAATGATGTCGACGGCAATTTGAGCACTGTGCAACTGGGTGTGTTGAACGGGACCGTGTCGGTCACACCCCAGGGCGGAGTGACGATCAGTGGGGGCAGCAACGGCACCAATACCTTGACCCTCTCCGGGTCCCAGGCTGACATCAACGCGACTTTGGCGACGCTGACCTACCAAGGCACACTCAACTACAACGGCCCAGATACCCTGACGATCACCAGCACCGATACCAATAGCGGGAGCGATGTGGATACCGTGGCGATCACGGTGACGGCGGTGGATGACGCGATGGTGGTGACGGGGGGTACGAGCGGGAGCGGGGCCGAAGACACGACGATCACCAACACGTTGACGGCGACCGATGCGGACGGGCTGAGTGACGGCACGGTGTTTACCGTGACGGGGGCGCCGAGCAAT
>NIUT01000017.1 GCA_002254365.1 Nitrospira sp. UW-LDO-01 | reverse complement strand
TCTGGAATCTGTGACAGATGTTGAATCGATTCGTGCCGACCGATCTCTTCACGTAACTCACAGAGGGGGAGGGCTCTGGCCCGAGCTCGGCGAAGGAACTCCGGATGAAGACGTTGGAGCCGGATGTCTTCCATGATCGTATGGGCGACACTGACGCCGTAGAGCGGTTCAATTCCAGCGGAACAGTCAGCCAGAATACTGATGGTCCCGGTTGGGGCGATGGTCGTAACCGTTGCATTCCGCCGGGGCGGACCCTCGGCTTCCAGCGGACTGCCCTTGTGGGCTGGGAACGGTCCTCGTTCCTGTGCCAGACGATGCGAGGCTTCGTGGGCCTGTCGGCGAACAAATCCCATCAACTGATCCGCGATGTGCAAGGCGTCATCGGAATCGTAAGGAATATCCAGCTGAATGAGAAGATCAGCAAACCCCATGATGCCCAACCCGATCTTTCTGGTGCGTTTCGTCCGGGCTTCGATCGATGCCAACGGGAAATGGGTTCGATCGAGTACATTGTCGAGAAAGCGAACCATCACCGGAATGAGGTTGCCGAGTCGTTCGTAGTCGATGCTGCTCGTACCTCGATGCGTGGTGAGGCATCGGGCGACATTGATCGATCCGAGGGTACATGATTCATAGGCCAAGAGGGGTTGTTCGCCACAAGGGTTCGTGGCTTCGATCGCCCCGAGATGAGGGGTGGGATTCGCCTTATTGATGGTATCAAGGAAGAGGACACCAGGCTCACCTGATTGCCAGGCGGCTTCGACCAGCCGATCAAAGACCATTTTGGCGGGGAGGCGTCGGACTGGTGTGGCGTTCCGTGGGTTGATGAGTGCATACGATCGGTTTTGGTTGACCGCCTTCATAAATCGGTCTGTGAGTCCCACCGAAAGATTGAAGTTTGCCATTTCATGCGGCTGCAGTTTCAGCGCGATAAAATCCAGAATGTCGGGATGGTCGACTCTCAGGATACCCATATTGGCGCCCCGCCTGGTGCCGCCCTGTTTGATGACATCGGTGGATAGATTGAACAGGCGCATGAACGAAATGGGGCCTGATGCGAGTCCATTGGTGGTGGCGACTCGGTCGGCATGAGGCCGAATATGGCTGAACGAAAACCCGGTTCCTCCGCCCGATCGATGAATAAGGGCTTGATACTTCACGGTGTCGAAGATTGATTCCAGGGAATCGTCTATCGGCAGCACGAAGCAAGCCGAGAGTTGTTGAAGAGGACGTCCGGCGTTCATCAAGGTCGGTGAATTCGGGAGAAATGTCAGGGATGCCATGGCCTCGTAGAATTGGTTGGCCAGCCGGCGTCTGCGTGCGGGTGGTTCGAGCGAGGCGACATCGTCGGCGACGCGGTGAAACAATGCAGAGGGAGACTCGATAACGACGCCCCGTTTGTTCCTGGCCAAGTACCGTTGGCGCAAGACCGTCAGTGCATTGGGAGACAGTCGTGGTGTGTGGTTCCTGATGCCCATGGGGAGACTGCCTCTATTATAGCTCCTTCCTAGAAGCTGGAACATTGGGCGAGAGGTTAAATGGGATGAGCCTCTTGCATGTCCCTTGCACCGGAAGGCAGAATGCGAGGGTGATTCATCATGAAATCCTATCGCGAAGAACTCTGGTTTGAGACGAAGACCAGGCGAGCCTACATCAACATCACACCGCAGATTGAAGCCTTGATCCGCAAGAGCGAGGTACGGGAAGGGCTGGTGTTGGTGAATGCCATGCACATTACGGCGAGCGTGTATATCAATGACGATGAACCGGGTCTTCTGCGGGACTATGACGACTTTCTCGAACGACTCGCTCCTCATGAGGCACGCTATCGGCACAATGAAACCGGTGAGGATAATGGGGATGCGCACATCAAACGGCAGGTGATGGGGCGAGAAGTGCTTGTTGCGATTACAGAGGGCCGGCTCGACTTTGGCCCATGGGAGCAAATCTTTTACGGGGAGTTCGATGGTTGCCGGCGCAAGCGCGTACTCGTCAAAATCATCGGGGAGTAAGGGGCCGTTGTGCATGGTCCTTCCGTCATGCCGACAATGCTGTTCGCGCTTGCGCGGGGTACAAAAGTTTGGCAACATGCAGTCTGAGTTATCGAGCCATCGGTCGTGGCTCGTGTCGTAAGGAACAACAATGCTAGCCTGGTCTCGTCCGGACCCACTCACACGTGATCTCATCCATCTCATCAACGCGCGCCGTCATGAGCACGGGGATGCCGATGATGCCATTGATACCCTGCAGGCATTTCTGGAGCAGGGGCGTGAGCATGATCTGCTGACCGTTCTGGCCGCGCTCGATGAAGAAATGGCCGAGTGGTTGTTCGATCTGGTTGCCGAGGCGAGTTGTACGTTGCTCTTGGACGGGCCGCATGATGAAAAGCCGACCTATGCCACGATGGCCGCACTGGCGCTTCCGCTCCAGGCAAATTTGACCTCGCCGCTTAAGCTGAAGATCGATCCGATCGCAACCGCTGATTTGCTGCACAAACATCTGCAGCTTCCTCCAGGCACGGTCGTTCGCGTTGAATCTCGGCTGCTGACCGATGCCACGCTGGAGATGTTGAATCTCCAATTGTTCCATGATCATCTGGTGACGGTCGCTGATTCACGACGAGTCCAGTCCATCGTCGCTCGGTTGCTTCCACCGGTTGAGAACACCGCCTTTCTCTTGTTTGAGATGATGGGGGCGCCGGATCCAGGATTGCCGGACTCATGGGAAGATCACCAACGCCGCGAGATTCTTGAGGGACTCGTCAAGCAATGTCCGGAGCTCGCCTGCGCACCAGACATGATCGAAGCACCGGTGTATGCCGCCTATGCGATGTTTGATGCACAAAATGCCGTACGGCTTCACCATCTGGCGGATGAGACTGCTGCGGTGTGGCGAGAGTTGGACCCGCTCGTCAGGTCTCGCACCATCGTGCACCTTCACACGCAATGTGGGAATGGGGTCTACATGCCGGTGTGGACCGACTTGTTCGATCCTGAACTTCCAGAAGAGCATGGTCCGGTCTGGACCTCGCCGGATGTCTGGGTGTTCACGGCGGATCTTCCGATCGAATGGCCGGGAGAAATGCTGACCAACCGTCTGTTAGCCGAGGGTTGCACCAGGTTTGAAAATCATATCGTAGAAGCTCCAGAGAACTAGGGCCCGTTAACACTATTAACGCTGTTTATGCGATACTGCGCCCATGGAACTCACCGAGGCTCAGTATCGTCACATT
>NIUT01000016.1 GCA_002254365.1 Nitrospira sp. UW-LDO-01 | reverse complement strand
GGGATGAAAGTGCAAGCCCTCTTTCATATGACTGTCGGCACAACAGTCCAAGCCAATCCGCCGTGTGGCCTTTAATTATCCGATCTGGGCGAATAACCGTCGCCAGTTCTGTAGCTCACAACGCCAGGGACATGTGAACATATCGATGGGTTGGATCATGAGTTCACGCACACTGGTTACCGTGAGGTTACTGCTAGATACCTGACCTTGCACCCAAACAGCTCCATCACGGTCGGTGCGATAGATCATCGTCGCCTGATCTTCGTATGTTTTGATGACAGCGGGAGCAGGATGTCCATAGGGATTGGTCGCCCCGACAGAAATAATGGCATATTGTGGATGAAGCTGTCGAATCCAGTCTTGATCCAACGAGCTCCGTGCTCCATGGTGCGGCACCTTCAAGACTGTGACGGGCCGGTGTCCACTCTCCGGCAACTGGCGTAGCCCGCCGGTCTCAATATCGGCGGCAAAGAGAATTGAAGTGGGGCCACAGTCCAATCGAGATACGATCGAGCGATTGTTCAATTCAGTCCCTGTATGAAACGAAGTGGATCCGGCTGGTTCCACATCCTGCCGTGGATTGAGAATAATCAGCCGACAAGGACCTGTGTTCAGGACATTCTGCCCTTGCAGGGCAGCTCGCTTCGGAATGCGATGTGACTGAATGGCTGAGGTCAGGTCTGTGACGAACTGCTCCGGTCGTTCCACACCTTGGTCCCAGAACTGTCCGACGGACAAATGGTGGAAGATCCAGATCAACCCGCCGACATGGTCCATTTGTTGATGCGTGCCAATGACATGGTCGATATGCGCTATGCCTCTGTTCCATAGAAATGGCGCGACCACGCTTCGTCCCATGTCGAATCGATCGTGGCGTCCTCCGCCGTCGATCAATACCGTTTGTCCATCCGGGAGTTCAAGGAAAGCACTATCCCCCTGTCCCACATCCAGAAAGGTCACACGCCAGTGATCGCCGTCGCTTCGATGGCCCAGAGGCCACACCCACCATACGATCAGTGCAAGCGCAATCCCGGTTCCTGCCAGTCGCCATCGTTTTGAGACCATCGGCATACTTGCGGCAAAGGCGCCTGCATAGAACAGTATCATGGTTGGAATGGATGGCGCGGCAATAGGCCATTGAGCTCCTTGAATCGTAGCGAACCAGTGAACACCTTCGACCAACCACGTGAACGCAGAATCCAATCCTGATCCCCAGACCAACACGTCGGCACCGGTCAGTATGGCCCAGATCGCCAGAGAGAGTCCAAAGGGAACGAGAATGAAGCCGGTTAAGGGGATGGCCACAAGATTCGTGAGTACTCCAAGCCACGGTACTTGATTGAAATAGAATGCGACGACAGGGAACGTGGTTATGGTGAGGACTGCGCTGAAGATCAGAGCCTTGACGCCATGGCTGGTGGCACGCGAAATCCATCCATACTCACTTCGGGTGGACTCCTGGTCCGATGAGGCGATGAGGCCGATCATCTGAATCATCACAAATACGGAGAGAAACGAAAGCTGAAAGGAAATGTCGAAGATCGCATGGGGATCATGGCCCACAATCAGAAGCAAGGCGACGGCCATGGTATGGTTCAGATGCCGATCGTGACCAAACCAGACAGCCACCATCCCCATCGTAATCATGACAAGTGATCGGACGGTAGCCAATTCGGCCCCAGCAAGGAGCGTGTAGAGTACGACAGCGGGCCAGCTGAACAGTATCGCAAGTTGTGAAATGGTCAATCTTCGGGTGATGGTAAGTAATGACATGGTCGGTATCCGTACAATCAAGAATCGCACGACCCAATAAACGACCGCAGCAACCAGCCCAAGATGTGATCCGGAAATCGACAACAAGTGAACCGTGCCTGTAGCCATGAACCAATCTTGAAGCTCTTGCTCAAGATAGCCGCGTTCACCAATGATCATGCCAAGCACCAGTCCCAGTGCCGGTTGCCGCACGCTACGAATCGCAGCCTCTCGGATCCTGGTTCGCCAATGATCGACTTGATTCCAGCCGCGCCATCGAAGACTTACGGCTCCTGACTCCAGTAAGGTGATGGCCTGAGCTCCCACAATGGTCCCGACCAGAGTGATTCCTTGATGTTCAAGATATGTGGCGTAGTCGAATCCACCAGGATTCAACCCTCCTCGGGGCGTATGGTAACGACCGTGGACAGCCACGCGGTCACCATGATGCAAGGTGAATCCTGGATTGCGCCATACCAGGCGTAGTCGCATGGCTCCATCATCTGTTTGCAGTACAAGTGTCTGACGATTAGCGCCATGCTGCACCGGGACGATCACGCGACCTATCACAATTGACTCCTCAATACTGAGGATTTCTGGCGATGGGTGGTGAGACGGGGGGGTAGTGGTGATGGACCAATAGATGACTCCAGACAGGACGCCGAGGTAGAGCGCGAGTGCGGATCCTGTCGTCAGATGGCCGGTTCGCTCGATCAGTGTGAGTGCGACGGCTATCGTTAGGAGGGCAGTGAGAACCGAGAGGGGGAAAAACGCAACCTGTGCCCCGCACACAAGTCCGATGAGAACGGCAACGGTAAGGGATGGAAGCATGAGCGTTCCTCATGCAGGTTGGGAACGCTCAGCCGATATGGGCTTGTACCACTCGGGCAAGATCGTCGGCGACTTCCTTGACGACCGACGCGTGCTCGCCTTCGACCATGATTCGTAACAATGGTTCGGTGCCGGAGTAACGGATGAGCACACGACCGCTTCCATTGAGACGACGGTTGTTGTCTTGAATAGCCTGCTCAATTTCAGGAATCGATTCTAACACCGGCTTCTGTTTGACGCGGATGTTGACCAGGATCTGCGGCACTGCGGTCATTGCCTTAGCCAGTTCAGACAATGGCTTCTTGCTGCGTTTCATCAATGACAAGATTTGCAGGGCTGAAATCAGCCCATCTCCGGTCGTGTTGTGGTCGAGAAAGATGAAATGTCCCGACTGCTCTCCGCCGAAGTTATAGCCCTCCGCCAACATACGTTCGAGCAGGTATCGATCCCCGACCGGCGTACGAATCAGTTTGATCCCGGCCTTGGCCATCGACAATTCCAGACCGAAATTACTCATGACGGTACCAACCAACGTACGGTTGGCCAGAAGACCCTGGTGGTGGAGATCGAGGCTGAGCGCCGCCATCACATGGTCTCCGTCAATCACGGTTCCTTGTTCGCACACAAAAATAGCTCGGTCTGCATCTCCGTCCAGGGCAATTCCCAGATCGGCCTTCTGCAGGCGGACGGTCTCTTGCAAGAGTTCGGGGTGGACAGCTCCACATCCTTTATTGATATTCATGCCGTCGGGC
>NIUT01000015.1 GCA_002254365.1 Nitrospira sp. UW-LDO-01 | reverse complement strand
ACTGTTGCCGTCTTTGGGCCAACCGATCCTGCGAGATGGGGACCTCTTGGGGATCATGTGACGATTGTACGAGGGCCATCCTGTCACTGCCCATCATGGGACGATGTGCGAGCATGTCACGAGAAGCCGTGCTTAGCTGTGCCGGCAGATCAGATTTTCGCATTGCTCAATGCCCCTGGATGAACGTAGTTTTCGTCGGAACCCCTCGGAATTCAAAGTAAACCGCCTTGTCTCCGACTATCTCATAATGCTAGAGTGCTCCGTTGATTTCCGTTTGGTTGTCACGGCTGAGGAGAATTGTATTGTCGCCAGGTATCGTGCAAGAAAAGGTAGGCTCGGCCCTGCTCACTGCGCTCAATAGGGCAAAACAAAAAGGGCAGCTCCGGACGCCGGTTTGGCCGACGCTGAGCCTGGACGCGCCTAAGCGGCCAGAATGGGGAGACCTGGCCTCAACCGTGGCGATGTCATTGGCGGCTTCTGAGCAGAAGGCGCCACATGACGTTGCGCAGATCATTGTCGACAACCTTGTTGAGCGAGACCAACTGTTTGATCGTGTGGAAATTGTCAGGCCTGGGTTTTTAAATCTCACGGTCAAGCCAACGCTTTGGCAGGAAGTTATCCTGGAAATCGCGGCCCAGGGCCGGTCCTATGGCCGGACAGATGTTGGGAACGGCCGTCGAGTGTTGGTGGAGTATGTGAGTGCTAATCCAACTGGTCCATTGCATGTTGGACATGGCCGAGGGGCTGCGGTTGGACAAGCCGTCGGGCGGCTGTTGCAGGCCATCGGATATGATGCTGCGAGCGAGTACTATATCAACGATGCCGGACGGCAGATGAAATTGTTGGGTGCGTCGGTGTACGCACGATACCTCGAATTGTCAGGTCGACCCGTCACGTTTCCGGAGGATGGGTATCACGGGGCCTACGTTACGGCAGTGGCGCAAAAAATAAAGGGCCAACTTGATGGGGTAGCCGGCGAGCTGAGTTCGGAAGACCTCCAGACTCGTTGTCGAACGCTTGCGTATCAAGAACTGCTGGGGCACATTCGCGAAGACCTCAAGGCCTTTGGCATCGAGTTTGACTCATGGTTCAGCGAAGCCTCTCTCCTGGAGTCACAGGCGGTGGAACGGGCCTGCGATGAATTGAAGGCCCGAGATCTCTTGTTCCAAGAAGAAGGGGCTTGGTGGTTTCGGTCATCGACGTACGGAGATGAGAAGGATCGCGTCGTTAAAAAACAGGACGGAGAATACACCTACTTGGCCTCTGATATCGCCTATCATCACGACAAACTGCGGCGTGGCTATGATCTGCTGATTGATGTCTGGGGGGCCGACCACCACGGCTACATCCCCCGGATGCAAGCTGCGGTGCAGGCGTATGGACATCCGAAAGAGCGACTGCACGTCGTGTTGGTGCAGTTAGTGAAGCTGCTCCGGGATGGCATTGAAGTGAAGATGTCCAAACGGACAGGCGATTTCATCACCATGCGGGAAGTGATTGATGAGGTTGGGGCTGACGCGGCGAAGTTTTACTTTCTCATGCGGGATTCCAAGACCCACTTGGAGTTTGATTTGGAGTTGGCCAAGCAGCGTTCCAGCGACAATCCAGTGTACTACGTGCAGTACGCTCATGCGAGAATTTCCAGCCTGTGGCGTGTCGCCTCTGAGCGGGGAATTGCCCGTCCATCCGCGAGAGACGTGGATCTCACGGTGCTCACGGATCCGGACGAGTTGGGCTTGATCAAGAAGTTAGCTGCGTATCCAGAAGTGATTCAGACGAGTGCCTTGGCATTTGAACCGCACCGCGTGACCTATTACTTGCAGCAGTTGGCAGCGCTCCTGCATACCTTTTATAACAAGCACCGGATTCTACCTCCCGCCGGGGAGCCTGATACGAATGAGTCGGTAGCGGCTGAAGTGCTCACACCCAGCCGTACCGCAGCGCGGCTGGTCTTGATGGGAGCAGTCCAGCAGGTGATTCACAGTGGGCTCGACGTATTAGGTCTTTCAGCTCCTGAACAGATGTAGCCATCAGCTTCCACGTACATGATGCAGTACCAAATTCACCAACGTGACTCACATACCAAAGGTCGGATCGGCCGGTTGACGACAGGCCATGGCACGATCGAGACACCGGCGTTCATGCCGGTAGGATCTCTGGGTCCGGTGAAGGGACTTGAACCTCAGGATCTGCAGGAGTTAGGGTTTGGCTTGATGCTCAACAATGCGTACCACCTGTACCTGCGTCCAGGGCACAAGATTGTCGCAGATATGGGCGGACTGCATGCCTTTACCGGCTGGTCCGGGGCCATCCTCACGGATAGTGGAGGATTTCAGATCTTCAGTTTGGCAAAATTGTGTGCGATCACTGATGATGGTGTCACGTTCCAATCGCATATCGACGGTTCGACGCACGTCATCACCCCGGAGAAGGCGATCGAGATTGAGGAGGCCTTAGGGGCCGACATCATTATGGTGCTTGATCAGTGTGTGGCGCTTCCTGCCGGCCGGGAGGTTGTGCAGGAGGGAGTACGTCGGACCAGGCTCTGGGCGGAGCGCTGTCAAGCCGCTCGTCGTCGGACGGACCAGGCGTTGTTCGGGATCGTTCAGGGTGGATTGGAGGCTGACCTACGCGTCCTATCGGCTCGGGACTTGGTGGCCTTAGGGTTCGAGGGCTACGCCATCGGTGGATTGTCCGTTGGTGAAAGCAAGGCGGACATGTATCGGATGCTTGATGTCACGGTTCCAGAGTTGCCGGAGTCGAAACCTCGGTATCTTATGGGTGTGGGACTTCCCGAAGACTTAGTCGAGGGCGTGGCTCGAGGAGTTGATCTCTTTGACTGTGTCGTTCCGTCGCGCCACGGGAGAACGGGGTCGCTCTTTACCACATCAGGGCGGGTTGTCATTAAGCAGGCGAAATATGCGGATGATGAACGGCCGATCGATTCCGATTGTGGGTGCCCGGTATGCGCCCGGTATTCCCGGGCATATCTGCATCACCTGTTCATGGTCAAGGAGATGTTGGGGGCTCGGCTCAACACGATCCACAACCTGTGGTATTTCGCCGAGCTGATGCGTGGTATTCGGGAGGCCGTGCGGGAGAACAGGTTTCCAGCGTTCCGCGAGGCCTTTTATCGTCACCGTGATCGACAGGCCGCGGGAGAATGTTCTGGGGAAGGTGAGTCGAATCCTCACCGGGAATGCGAAAACAGTTATCAGACATAGAAGGGAAGATGTGCGATGTTGATGGAATCACTGGCATGGGCGGAGGGAACGGGTGGAGGCGGTGCAGCATCGGGTGGCGGAGCAGGAGGGATTCTGTCGTTGGTCCCCTTTCTGCTCATC
>NIUT01000014.1 GCA_002254365.1 Nitrospira sp. UW-LDO-01 | reverse complement strand
GGTTCGCTATGTATGGTGGGGAACTTATGCCGCTTTCTTGTCGAGATAGTCGGTCGGGTCGATTCTAGCTTGTTTTGGATCGAGGATGGCGCTGATCTTTCTGTGAGGTGTTTCAATCTGTGCCACGAGATCGAGCTCTTTGGGGTGTGATAGGAGGGTATTCCCCGCACTTTTCACAAGGAGTACCACCGGTGCCAACGGCGCATGGTGATGCACTTCTTTGACGATTCCAGTCTCGCCCGTATCCAGCTCCACAACTGATCCTACGGGATAGATCCCCACGACATGGATAAATTGCTGCACCAGCGTGGTATCCAAGTGCCCTTCGAGCGCGAGCCGATAGAGAAACTGGAGGGCTTCATGGGCCGCACGGCCTTTGTGGTAGCATCGATCGCTCGTGATGGCATCGTAGATATCGACAACCGCGGCTATGAGGCCGAATTGGCTGAGCTCGTGTCTCACTCGCCGGTGCGGATAGCCAGTACCATCCACCCGCTCATGATGTTCCAAGGCAGGACGTAGGTAGGAGTCGCCCAATCCGGTCGTAGAGGACAACACTTCCACCCCGCGGAGCACGTGTTGCTTCATAATCTCCATTTCGTGCGGTTCAAACCGGCCAGGCTTATTCAGGATTTCTGAAGGGATCTTGGTTTTTCCAACATCATGGAGCAGGGTGCCTACTCCCACCTGATGCAAGGCAGTTCGGTTGAACTCAAGATGGCGTCCGAGGGACATGGCGAGCAGCGAGGTATTCACGGAGTGGTAGAAAGTATATTCGTCGAACTGTTTCAGTCTCGTCAGGCTTGTGAGGGCATCGGGATTTCGGAGTACACTGTCCGTCATGTCGGAGACGACTCGGTTGACCTCCTCCATATTAATCGCTCGTCCCAGCCTGGTGTCGTGCATGGCATTCTGCACGATTGTTTTTGCGGCGTGATAGATCTGCCTTGCCGCCGGGAGTTCCTCTTCGAACGGAACAATTTGGGGAATCGGTGCCGGCTCTTCTCCTGCGGTGAGTGCAGGATCTGTGGCGATGTCCGGTTCAGAGAGCGGCTCTGCTTCAATTGCTTCTCCATCTTCTCCATCCGTCCTCACAACCAGGGTTTGCACACCGCAGGCTTTGAGCTGTGCGATCTGGACGGTTGAAGTGATGGTCATCTTATGCCGAAAAAACGGCGTATCCAGCCAGGACCGGTCCAGTTGTTCAACCAGCATCCCCGGTTTTAGTTCGTCGATTCCAATTCGCTTTTTCATGGCTATGGTGCGGTCAATCGGATCCTTCGCTACGTGATATCGGACCACTATTCGCAAATCTTGAGGTGCAATGAGCCGTAGCGGTTCCGGTGTGGTGGTGATAGACGAGAGAAACGCAGGATCTTATGCCTGAGGCTACGCTGCTTTCTTATCGAGGTAGACGGCTGGGTCGATACCGGTCTGGTGGGGGTGAAGAACCGTTTTGATGCTCCGAGGGGGTGTCGCTGTCTGCTGAGAGAGATCCTCTTCCTGCGGGTGTGAGAGGAGCGTATTTCCGGCGGTTTTTATGAAGAGCACCACCGGTGCCAGTGGTGCATTATGGTTGATCCGTTTGACGATGCCGGTCTCACCAGTATTCAGCACCACCACTGATCCGACCGGATAGACTCCGACGACCTGGATAAATCGTTGCACGAGTGTGGGGTCGAGGTGACCTTCGAGCGAAAGCCGATACAACAATTGGAGGACTTCATGGGCCGGTTTGCCTTTATGGTAGACCCGGTCGCTTGTCATGGCGTCATAGATATCGACAATCGCGGTGATCAGACCGACCTGACTGATGTCTTGATGAGCGCGTCGATGCGGATAGCCGTCGCCGTTGACTCGCTCATGATGTTCTAGTGCCGGCTGGATGTACGTGTCGCCCAGGCCGGTCGTGCTGGAAAGGACTTCGACACCCCTGAGCACATGTTGTTTCACAATCTCCATTTCATGAGGCTCGAACCGACCAGGTTTATTGAGGAGTTCGAGAGGGACCTTCATCTTTCCGATATCGTGCAAGAGTGTGCCGACGCCGGCGAGATGAATCATCGATCGATCGAAGCCAAGACTCCGGCCCAGAGACATCGCGAGTAGGGCGGTATTCACGGAGTGGTAAAAGGTATATTCGTCGAATCGCTTGAGCCGTGACAGACTGGGGAGGGCGTCAGGATTGCGAAAGACACTCTCGGTCATGTCGGTAATGACGGTTTGCACGGCATCGACATTGAGCGCTCGTCCCAGCCGTACGTCTTGCATCGCGTTTTGCACGATCGTCTTGGCGGCCTGATAGACCTGCTTGGCAGCCGGTAGCTCTTCCTCGAAAGGGACATATGTTGGAGTGGAGGATGGGGCGGGATCCGGCAATTCATTTGTCGAGTCGATGGGTTTGTCCTCTGGAGTCGATGGTGTCGGTGCCTCTTCAGGGACCTCTTCTGCTTCCACGCGGACGGTGAGCGTCTGCACGCCACAGGCTTTCAGCTGAGCGATCTGCTTGGTGGAGGTGATCGTCATCCTGTGACAAAAAAACGGTGTGCTCAACCAAGACCGGTCGAGCTTGTCGACCACCATGCCCAGCGTTAATTCATCGATTCGGATGTGCTTTTTCATAGGCCGTTGTAGGCTGTCACTAAGCGATATCGGCTGGGATATCGCAAATCTTGAGATTTATCCCGTCGACAGCGCGGTGTTAGCATACAGGGCTGGTCCTTTCCTTCCCATTCACCATCCATTAAGATAGCCGGTAGCTCGATTGTTCGCTGTGAGGATCCATCGTTGAAATCAAAAGTGACCTTTTCCTGCCAGGCTTGTGGCCATCAATTGCCACGGTGGCTCGGCCGTTGTCCCGACTGCGGCGGCTGGAATACGATGAAAGAAGAGCGGCAAGCGGCGACCGGCAAGGGCCGGCCTCCTGACTTGAAAATAGCTCAAGCCAAGGCCACACCCATCGCCGACATCGAGGTGGTGGGCGAAGACCGTCGGTTGACCCACATCGGGGAGTTTGATCGAGTCTTGGGCGGTGGTGTCATTCCCGGCTCGGTGATCTTGATCGGTGGTGATCCTGGCATCGGGAAGACCACGTTGCTACTCCAGGCCTTGCCACGGTTGGCGACGAAGGAGGCCCCGGTTCTCTATGTCTCAGGGGAAGAATCGCCTCGGCAGATCAAAATGCGGGGGCAGCGGTTGGGGATCGAACATCCGCATCTGCTGATTTTGGCTGAAACGTCACTCGAACTGATCTTGAAATCAATTCAGGAGGTTCGACCGGTTGCGGTAGTCGTCGATTCCATTCAGACGGTATACACGGAACAGATCACCTCGGCTCCGGGCAGCATCAGCCAAGTCCAAGAGGTGGCGGGACAACTGATGTGGTTTGCGAAGCGCGCCGGCGTCCCGGTCTTCATCATCGGACATGTCACGAAGGAAGGGGCCATCGCCGGGCCGCGACTGTTGGAGCACATCGTCGATACGGTGTTGTACTTCGAGG
>NIUT01000013.1 GCA_002254365.1 Nitrospira sp. UW-LDO-01 | reverse complement strand
TCTAACAGTCTGCTGAAAAACCCTCTGCTCATCCTTCGAGAGCCTCAGGATGAGCGAGAAGAGCAGTGCAACGATGAGGGTTTCCCGTTCGTGCTGAGCTTGTCGAAGCACACATGTTGAGTTTTTCGGCAGACTGCTAATCAAGGAGGGACGACACATGCCATTATGGAAGGTCTATCATCCAGTTGGTGCGTTTACTGCCGATGACAAAAAGGCGTTGGCCAAGCGAGTGACGGAAGTGTATGCACAAGTCCCCATTCCAAAGTTCTATGTGGTGTTTATCTATGAGGAGGTACCCAAGGGGTCCTGCTTTGTTGGTGGCGAGGCACATGACAAATTTATCCGTTTCAAAGTCGATCATATTGCCAGGACATTGCCCGGCTCTGCCTATAGAGAATGGTGGATCAGGACACTCGATCAAGTCATTGCGCCTTATGTAAAGGACAAGGGATATGATTGGGAGATTTCCGTGGACGAGACGCCGGTCGATCTTTGGTCCCTTCAAGGGGAACTCGCCCCTCCGTTTGAGTCTGTCGCTGAGAAACGATGGGTGAAAGAAAATAAGGCCAGTCCGTATACCTACGCTGAAAAGCTGCCGGTCAATCTGACCTTTGCCCCGGGGATTTCGGATCGTTCGTAAGTTGCCGAGGGCCATCGATCCAGGGAGCGATAGAGATACGTTGTCGCCTCATTCCTTGGAGTACGCCAGCGTAAGTAGATGAGCCATTCAGAACAGGGGGAGCACTGTCACCGGTTACGCATAGTGGCAGTGCCCCCTACAAGCGCCCTGATCGGTTTTGAAAAAACCGGAATGTAAATTGCCCCGAAGGGAGATCTTTTTATGCTTTCAACTAAGGGGTATGCGGCGCTGGCCGCCGGAGCTGTGTTACGACCATTTTCCTTCGATCGACATGAGGTGGGTGCATCGGATGTCCTCATCGCAATCTCCCACTGTGGGATTGATGAGCTCTTGAAGAATTGACAGGGATGGATCCATACTCACCTCATCCCTTGGTGAAAAAGTCAAAGATGAGACTATAATGTGCGTATGGAGCTCGCGCTTTCATCCTCCTCCATCGTAGATGAAAGCCAAAGACTTGGTAGCGGAACACCAATCGTCCATACTTCTTGATTTACAGACCCTAAAGAATGAGAATTCATGGACAGAGAGATAGTTAATGACTACATCCCAAGTTAGAAAGGGTGTGCTGGCGGTTGGTATTATCGCATTATTGTTCTTTTATTTCCCTGCTCATGTATTGCGATATTACCTCGTGCTAGCTTCTCATTACATTTCGACACCTGTCGATGTCGAAGTTTTCATGTCGGCAGCACGGGAAAGTCTCACTACGGTCTCCTCTTTAGCCTCGGTTGCGCCTGCATGGAAAGCAGTATTCAATCTGGTCCTTGGCATGGTATTTATCGGATTACCCATTTTGTATTTTTTGCAGCGGCGTGAACGTGAAGAGGAGATTCAATATCTCGATAAAGGCTGGGCTGCGCGCTTGCACGCACGTAGCGAAGAGTTAATGGCCGTCAATCACGCACTCGTCAGCGAGGTCTCGAAGCGAATTGATACGGAACAGTCTCTGGAAGCCAACCGGCGGGATCTTCGCCAGCTTGCATCTCAACTGCTTCGCCTCCAGGAAGAGGAACGACGGCGAATCTCCCGGGATTTGCACGACGATATCAATCAACGACTGGCGCTCTTGTCGATCGACATCGAAAGGTTGGAGCGGCAGCTCTCACACGCGGACGTCGGTACTGTCCGTACAGTGCGCGCCATTCAGGATCGTATTGTCGAGCTGTCCGAAAGTGTTCGCCGCCTCGCCCATCAGTTTCATCCCTCTATTCTGGATGATCTGGGCTTGCCCATTGCCCTCCGACGGCTGATTGATGACTTTCAGACTCGTACCGGTCTCGATGCCCGGTTCATCAGCAAAGATATCCCGCAGCAGCTGGCGCAGGACGTGGTCACGTGCTTGTACCGTGTGACACAGGAAGGGTTGGCAAACGTCGCGCGCCATGCCAGAGCAAAAGCCGTGAGGGTTGAACTGATGCGGGTGCGGGACGGGCTGCAGCTGATGATACAGGACGATGGAGTGGGATTTGACGTGAATCATGATGGCGATCGGCGAGGAAGCCTTGGGTTGTTGAGCATGAAAGAACGGGTCTCCTTGGTTGCGGGGTCATTCACGATAGACTCGACACCGGGGCAAGGAACACAGATCCGTGCCTGGGTGCCGTTGAAACAGGAGTGTGCATGAGCAAGCCTCGCGTGCTCTTGGCGGACGACCATGTCTTAGTGCGTGAAGGATTCAACAAGCTGCTTGAAGAACATTGTCAGGTCATAGGCTCCGTTGAGGATGGTCGTGCCTTGCTGGCTGCAGCGGAACAGTTACAACCGGACATTGTGATCTCGGATATTTCGATGCCCAAATTGAATGGTCTCGATGCGGCACGTCGGCTGCAAAAAATGGTTCCCCGGCCACGAATAATTTTTGTGACGGTTCATGCGGATCAGGACTATGTCACGCAAGCCTTCAAAGCTGGTGCCTCAGCCTATCTGCTGAAACGGTCCGCGGGGTCCGAGCTGTTGCAGGCTATTGATGCGGTCATGAACGACAATTATTACGTCACGTCATTGATTGCCAAGGATCTGGTCCAGGCCGCGATCGCTGACACGGCGTCGGACACCGGCGGCCAGGATCGCTTACCGATACGTCAACGAGAGATCTTACAGCTTGTGGCAGAGGGGTTAACGCTCAAGGAAATCGCCTCAACCCTTGGGCTCTCTCCCAAGACGGTCGAATATCATAAGTCGAAGTTGATGGAACAGCTTGGCCTCCACACGACGGCTGAACTGACCAAGTACGCACTGGCCCACGGCCTCACCTCTTCATCCGAGTAACGGTCTTCACGTCTTCATTTCTGGGCGCATTCGTTCCAAGGGAATTTCCGTCGCGACCTTAGGCATGTGCCTTATGGCATAGGCCGTGGGGCCCTGCTAAGTATGAGATAGGCTGCTCTGGGTTCTACGAAAGGAGGTTTGTGACGGCATGTGGAGGAGGCCTGAGAGTGTCGTTATCTTGATACATTCAATCGGCTTTTCTTCAGCCAGTGTGCCATCGAACAAGCGGCAGCCTTCGTAGGTGAATGATCACACAAGGAGGTAGCATCATGGCAGCATCAAGTGAGCGAGGGTATGACGTCTCGCAGTGGTACGATTCGAAGCCAGTGAAGATCGGCTGGTTTGCGATGTTGGCGATCGGGGTGTTTTGGGTGCTGTACCAGCGGACCTTCGGGTATTCGCATGGGCTGGATTCGATGACCCCGGAGTTTGAGTCGGTGTGGATGGGGCTGTGGCGGTTTAACATTTTGGCCAACGCCATCTTCTTTGCCGTCTCGATCGGCTGGATCTGGGTGACGCGGGATCGGAACCTGGCGAACCTGGACCCGAAGCTGGAGCTGAAGCGGTACTTTTACTGGATGGGCTGGTTGGTGTGCTACATCTGGGGCGTGTACTACGCGGGGAGCTACACGT
>NIUT01000012.1 GCA_002254365.1 Nitrospira sp. UW-LDO-01 | reverse complement strand
AGCAGCACGGCGTAAAAGAAACAAGAAGGGCCCTGACTACTATGCCAGGGCCCTTGCAATAACTTAGCGCACTGATACTTGTGCGAGGACCGGATGGCCCGCGACCGCATCGTTAAGGGACTTCACCAACGCAACCGGAGAAGCTTCCCCTGCTTGGACCAAGGACGTATACCGTTCCTGGGTCATAGCAAAGAACTCTCCGTGCCGCTCGGCTGGAATTCCCATAAGTGTGGCAAGCGAAGCCAAATGTTCACCCTGTCCCTGAGCCATCTCTGCCGTGAGGGCATCAAAGTTTAGCGAGGCAAACATGGTCGTCTTGTGCTGGCCCATGATCTTGCCATCGTTCGTACATCCGGAGGTCCCAGAGCTAATGGCGAATGTATTCATCCCCGTTCCGTTCGTCGTCACCATCAACACCTGAGGCGCAATCTCCTTCTGGCCCTTGTAGTCACTCCAAGCTAATTTCCCCAATCCACAGCCTGGACCGGTGTCTGGATTTGCCGCCATTGCCAGTCCTGCCTGGCTACCAAACAGGATCGCGACGGCTAATAAAAGCACCTTCTTCGACATAAGTCCTCCTCCGTTAGAAAGTGGTTAAGTACTCACACTATTACCAAAACACCGCTGAGTATAGCTGACTTCGTCTCCAATGTTTACAAAAAATTTCATGTGCAGCGTCCATCCACTAAGGAGGGACCAAGGAATCTTGCCTATAATGAATGGATGATCACCGTAACGACTTTTCTATCTCCTTGCAGAGCATACAATCTTGAATGACGGGACGGCACAAAAACCTACGAGAAGCCAGACTGCAAATCAAAGCACTGAACTGACTGATATAGCAAATATCGTCTATGTGCATTTCCTTAAATACACATCTATTCCATTATGCGAGCTCTCCAGTAAAGTGATCAGACAATCCCGGCAACTTCAGGGTGCGGGAGTGGAGGCCGACGATGGTGCGGCAGGTTCTAGAGAGAACCCCATCACAGCAGGGTCCTGTTCCCATGCCCCTGGTGCGACCAGACCAATAAGCGGAAGCAGAAGCACCGCTCCACCGATCACATCGACAATTCCTAAGGAACTCAGCTTTCTGGAGGTCTGCCGAAATTGGCTCTTGTACCCTGTTTTCTCCACTTCGACCAACAGGTCCCCGCGCCGCGAAACGTCACGTTGGAGCGGCGTCACACCAACCTCCTGACCATTGATCCGCACGGTAGCGCCCATTGGATTCGACGTGATTGAAAAACTCTGGGATGATCCGCCGAAAAGTGAACATCCGGACAGATACACCGCACAGATAAGGATTCCGAGTACTCGAGAAGGATTTTGAAGAAGGCCCGCTTTCATTGGCATAGATACCCTCACTCTTGCTTGCCCACTCATATCACGTCAGCGAGGCACGAGCAAATTCAGGTCGCAGGTGAATCTGTTCGCCTTCCTTATCACATGTTACAATATCATTACAGAGCAACTTTCAGATTGACGAATTTCACGTATATGACTATACTCCAGCTCGGTGACTCGCCTAGGTATAGCTAGGCAGGCCACAAGGGTTTATTAAACTTCATCCACAAGGAGGATTCATGAAGCGGACGAGCCTTCTACTTTCTCTCGCAGTCCTCATCGGACTCAGCACATCAGGTTGCATGATTGTCGCATCTCCGATGTTGGGGACGATTTACACGGAAGCGAAGTACGGCGATACTGCCACCGACGCATCAGGAGCCTCCAAAGAGGGTAAGGCATGCGGCCAGTCGATCCTGGGTTGGGTCGCCACCGGTGATGCGAGTGTCTCAGCTGCAAAAGCGGCTGGCGGGATCACCACTGTTGCGGTGGTCGATCACTCTGCCAAGAACATTCTTGGCGTGATTGGCGAATGGTGCACGATCGTTCGCGGTAACTAGTCAGTTCGCGTTACGCGCTAGGTGATAAGGGCCTTCAGGATACTCTCCGGAAGGCCCTTTCATTTTCCTGCCTTGACGCTCTTGTTGAGCCATGGGACTTGATTCCCTGGTACGATCCGCAGCGCTACTGAGTGTACTGTCTTGCTGCCCGATCCTTACCGACGTCGCGTTCCCAGCCGAGTTCGGGGATATTGAGCTGAGTGGATACGCACTCGGCAAGCTACCCGGTCACCTGGATATTTTCAACCAAGGAACGACGGTTTCCGCTTCCCTGCAACAGGGGTTTGGTGCAGGGTTCAAGATTGGGGTCTTTCCAGCCGTTCTAAAAAGAATGGTGGGTCTTGAGATGGACTCCAACGTTCATGGCACAGCCCTCTCCTTTCCTAATATTGCAAATGGACGTAACGATCAAACAGGACGTTCCGACTTGCTCGTGATCAACACCACATTCAACGTGATCCTCCGCTATCCAGGCGAAAGGATTCGCCCGTACATTGGCGGCGGCATCGGTTGGTCCCACGGCACACTCCTCAATCCGAACATCGCAGGACGTGACGATAGGGATTTTGACTCAGCTCGCGCCTTCACGCATCAGTTTCTCGGTGGAGCACAAGTCGTGCTAACACCCCACCTCAGTCTCTTCAATGCACAGCGAGATATCGCGGTTTTTTTGTTTGGCGAGTATCGGTATCTGTCGTCAAATTATCACTGGGAGGGACTGGCCGTTGATTTTCGTACTCACTATGGATTATTCGGGATTGGACTACGCTTTTAATTTTCCGCGTGAGCCTGATGCCAGCTGAACCGGCACCAAGCTCACTTTCAGCAATTCCTTAGCTTCCCACTTCAGCAACCATTGCGAACCGATCCTCGGCGATTGTTCTCAGTTGCTCCCGGCTCAACTCCTTCACAACCTGGCATTCACCATTAAGTAGGCGAACCGTCCCATCGGCAGCATACTCGGCTTCCGAGAGAAGATTCCCCTGTTCATCCACCAGGCGATAGCCCGTTGCGCTGGCGACGATCGTGGCCCGGCGTTCGACGATACCATGGCGATCGAAGCTCACCGTTGCACCGTCCTCCAACGGAGTCCATCGAATGGTGGTCCCGCTCACTGTCACGACCTTGCTGCCATCGCTGCCGAGATCGGACTCCTTGATGGGGCTTTCACCTGTCCCAAAATGCATCGAGTTGAAGATGAAGGTGTCCAGCAATGCCGAGAACATATAGGCCGGAACAATCAACATGCCGAAGAAGACAATCTCTTTCATCCATTTGTCATTGACCTGGCCGCTACCTTTCACGTTGCTGTTCCAGCGATAGACATTCTTCGTGAGATTGAACGGACCATAGCACGCAGTACTCATCGTCATTACGCTCAGCAACACCATCATCGCAATCATTCTCTGACCCAATCTGCTCATCACAGCCTCCTTTCGTCAAAAGAATCCCGTCGTCTCGCTTCTCGCGTAAGCTCTCCTAGCACAACCCACGATTTCGGCATCATCGCGCCTCATCAGAAATCGCCCACTCATACAACTCGATCGTTCAAACGAATGTGTCTCGGTGACAGCCGTGCACCGATCGTGATCATCCCCAGCATCCTAGGCAACGTAAATCGTTTGGGGCCGGCCGATCCCGGATTGAACAGCAATGTACCGTCAAGCCACTCGCTCGTTGGCTGGTGCGTATGACCAAAGATGCAAATGTCCGGTCGAGTGCGATCAAGAAAAGCTCGTCCTCCATTCGTGAGCTTGCCGCTCGCATACAAAATATGCCTGACGGCAATCCGGATCCCTGCGAGCTCGATGATCGCCTCAGACTGGACACCGCTCCCCTCATATCCATCAACATTGCCGGAGACCGCCGTTACGGGAGCGATGTCTTTCAGACGCTCGATAACCATAGGCTTGCCGATATCACCAGCATGAACGATATGATCGGCATGTTGGAAATGCTGCGCAATTGCCGGATCGAACAGACCATGTGTGTCGGCAATGACTCCGAGGCGGATGAGGCCAGACCGGCTCACGGAGCAGAGCCTGATGACACACCCAGTGCATCGCGAACCTTGGACCACTCGAACGAGAACGGCTCAGACGTCTGCTTTGGCATCTCCGCGAGTCGTGCTTTGAGATGATCCGCTCTGGCACTGCTCATCGGATGGGTGGAGAGCCACTCGACTCGCCCATCATCCTTCTCAGCCAGTCGCTGAAAGAACGTGATCATGCCTTCGGGGTTCACCTTGGCACGATGCAGTAGATCAAGCCCGGTGGTATCCGCCTCCGTCTCCTGCGCGCGGCCAAACTTCAACGTCATCAATTCAATGCCGAGCTGTTTCATGACCCCACCCAGTCCGGGCGGATTGCCCAACACAATCGACACGACGGCCACAAACCCCAGCTGTTTAATGATCCGTTCAAGGCCATGCCGCTGGAGCACATGGTTCAGCTCATGCGCCAAGACTCCCGCCACTTCTTCCGGACTGTCCGCCTTTTTCATCAAGCCCGTGAAGACAACAACATACCCACCAGGTAGTGCAAATGCATTCACGACATCGCTCTTCACCACAGTGACATCGAATCGATACGGATTGTGGGGCACATGACTGGCTAGGCGCTGGGTCATTTCCTTGACCGCACCCACCGCGAGTCCATCTTTCATCACATCCTGCCCTGTCAGAAACTCACGATAGGCTGATTCACCCAACTTCTGTTCCCACTCGACCGGAATGCGATTGACGGCAAGTTCAACTAATACGTCACTCCCAAACCACAAGCTCAGCATCACCGCAAGGATCGTTCCGCCGACAAGCCCCCATACGACCCGATGCCGTTGTCGGACCTGACGGACTTGCTCGGCGGCTTGCTCCAGCGGCTGACTCAAGTGGGCAGGCGCCGCTTGACGAAAGGCTCGAATGAGCTCGGGGCTTTTCAGATACAGCGTCCGCTGCCCAGCTGAACTCGCCCATGCCGCAACGAGCTGATTATGATCTAACCCGCCCGCAGAGATCGTGAGTTCTGAAAATTCCACGAACTCCGATCGACTCTCGCCCTCCTCACGATCCGAGAGAAACGCGATCGTCAACCCCTGGCCTTCAACATGGACAAGGCAAGGCGTCCCGCTGGCAGGGAACTCATCACCGAAGCAGAGCGCGTTAGGAGTATCTATTGTCATTGCAAGACTTGCGGCAGCTCAAAATGGTTGCCAACGAGGCCGCAGGCAAGCGGAAACCGGAAGCGTACCCTCCGGGGTACGGTGAGGATTTTCTGCGAGCCGAGAACAAAGTTGGTGGCCATTTTCAGCCATCGCTACTCAGTGACGGGGATGAACTGTCTGACCCACGCTCCAAAGCCACCAGGATTCCGGCTCTGAATGTAGACAACACCCGGCCCACGGAATCGACAGACAAAGCCTTCGCCCGAGGTAAAACTCGCCACCCATCCCGAGGTGGCCTTCTCAATGTTGTAGGACGTTGTGGTCGACCAGGCGACCAGATGACTGTTGTCCACAATGTATTCCTGGCCTGGCTTCAATTCGATCTTGTGAACAGCCCCAAAGCTGTTAAGCAGAAGCATCCCCTTCCCACTCATCTTCAGAATGAAAAACCCTTCGCCACCCAACAACCCTCGACTCATACTCTGCATCTGACTGTCGATGGTCACCCCATCCGCCCCGGCCAAAAACCCATCCTTCTGCACCATGTACTCATTGACCCCATCGAGCTCCAAGACAACAATTTCCCCCGGCACCGTCGGAGCCAGCAAGACTTCACCGGCTCCTCGAGTGGCTTTGAGTGTCTGGAAAAAAAACTTTTCTCCGGTCAGAAACTTTCGTGAGAGGGCTCCCAAAAATCCGCCTTCCATCTTGCTCTCAATATCGATAGTCGGCGAGCAGGCTACCATCGCACCTGACTCCGCCTTGATTTGCTCTCCATTGCCTAACTCCACACGGGCCATGGGAAACGCCCCCGGATATAGGATTTCACTCTTCATTATCTCATCTCCTCTCTATTTTCCTGTCACACATGATGAACGAGGCTGGTCCATGCCTTGATTGTGCACATGCGCCAAGCACCACCTCTTATTGGTCAACTATCCACATCATTCTTACGTGCGTGCTGAGCGGGCAGCGAACATGGGGTACCGTTGCCCAACTCACCCCGCGATCCACCCATAGACCCGACGACTCGGCTCCGGCCCCTCCTCCAGGTAGCTCATACGGAGCCGGCCCAGAGCGTCACGTGGCACCTCGTGTCGTATCGTCTCCACATCAATCCCGAACACCGTCGCCGCATTGAGACCAAAGATTCGTTCTTTGATCTGTCTGGTCAGAGGTTGATAGTGGTGTTCTTGGATCAATGCCTCGGGAATCTGAAATCGTCGAAAGGCTTCAATTTGCCATTGAGGTGTTCCATACCAGATCGAATCCGTTCCCCACAAGACGTGGTCGACGCCGAACGCATGAATGACCCGTCCCAGCAGGTGCGCACAAATCAAAGGATAGGTGGTCACCAACTGGGCAAACGTCGATCCCAGCTCCATATAGATATTGGAGATACCAGGCTCAGCCTCCTTCATCCGGCAGAATTCTGTGGTCCATGGAATTTCACCGGTCTTGGCAAAGATCTGTTCGATCGACGTGACACCTCGAAGACCCGAGTGATACACCAAAAAGTTAAGATCGGGAAAGTCTTTGGCCGCCCGAATCAAGTCTCTCGGATGATTGTAGTCCGGCACAGGACCTAGTGGCAGTCCCTTGTGGACACAGATTCGCTTGATGCCCAGTTTTCTCGCTTGCTCCAGCATCGGATAGGCGATCCGTTCATCATCCATCCGCCAGCCTCGGTCGAATCCCTTTGGACAGGATCCGGTGTAGCACTTCCAGGCATCGACCTTGAGCGTCTCGGCTTGCATGGCCATGAAGTCCAAATCGGCAACACCCAACTGGGGCGTCACCAGACCATGGGCCAACATCCGTTGTGAGCCGGCTAACCGATTAACCTCGTCTCGGATATGGGCCATTTCCTTTGGTGGGACGACGGCTTCTTGTGGATAGGGCCCAGGCGGCGTACTGATCAGGCCAATCGCGGTTTCGCTGTCAAAAAATACTTCCTTGATGAAATTCTTCCAGGACAAGTCATCGAGGGTACCCCGATCACCAGCCAATCGTGGATTGAGCCCGGACTCACGGATGGACCGCCGCAACGACAGCAACGCGTGTTTGGACACGGCGCCTTTGCGATTCGCTTCCGCATCAGTAGGGTCATAGCCGGATCCGACATAGTGAGTTTGCACGTCGAAGATAAAATAGGGAGCGCCCTGTTGTTCCGCGAACGCCGAGGTCTCGAAGATCTCGATTTCTTCAATATTAAAAAATCTGCCGAATGCGGTGTTCATGGCCAACAGAGCCACAGCCATTCCGCTGGTTGCGTTCAAGAACTCTCGCCTGGTCACTCCGCTACGAGTCACCGCCCGTTCTATCAGACCCTCAGCTACTTGCTCGACACGATGCTGCTGTCTCGTCTGAGGAATGGGGCGGAACTCTTCGTTCGAAACGATCTGCGTCGGAATCCGAGTCGGACAGACCGTACCCTTCTTCACGATGTGACCGCCGCAACTGATGGTGGTACGTGCTCCATGGCCGTCCTTTCACGGTGGGCAGACCGCTGATTGTGTGAAATACTTTCCGTACTGTCAAGGGAGCGCCGATGAGACAGCCCAGGAGTAGTCGGACCAGGCCTATTTCGATTTCGATGAAGAGGCGGAGGATTTCGCCTGGCTGGCGGAGGTATATGTGCCGGGAAGCTCTACGACCACATCTACTTGTGGATCTGCATCTTGATCCTTACCATCGTGGCCGACACTGTACAGTAGGCCCTTTTTCTGATTCACCAACATCGGGAGGCCCGTGTAGGGATCGTAGAAATTCTGCCCAGCTTTGGCGATCTTGTTGGGAAGATCTCCCTCTGAAGATCCGCGTCGCAACCACGCCTGTAAACTCGCCAACCTGAGATGGGCATCTGTATCCACCATCATTCCATTGTACACATCCCATGCGGGCAGCGGGGCAATGCCGACCAGATTCTCAATCGGGTTGGCAAGATAATCCATCACACCAGCCGCAGGAAAACGCAGATGGTCTTTCCACTTCGGCAGGGAATCATAATGCTTTTCTCCGGTGACTTGGTACGACGCTTCGTAATACTTGGCATAGTCATTGAGCCGGCGCTGTTTCGGTAAAGGCAGTGCCGATACCACCATCGCGGATATTGCCTGACCTTCAGCTCTCGCGGCTTTTAACTGACTCTCATAGATCTTCCCAGCCGAAACTAGTTCGCTTTGCATCGGCCACCGCAACGACAGCTCGGCTTGGTCGAGAGGTCGTACAAACTTGGTGATGCGCCCTAGATGTTTTGTGTCGAAATCCGAACGGACGAGCAACCCCGAGGCGAGGGCAATGTCGTCGTTGATCGCTTGCAGCGCCAACATTTTCACAGGGAGCGTCCGTGCCTGGCTCAGTACGACGCGCCACATCTCCATGTCGGTTTCAAGCCGATCGACAGCAACGTCCGTCCCTTGTACGAATCCATCGGCTACATGCAGTTGGTGGGCAAACACCATCGCCTCGCAGGGTGGACGGGCAGGTTGACCGTAGCCCCAGTCTTCGAATGGAAGCTTTTGCCATTGACGATACCGGTCAAGCGTCGCCTGATGTCGGCTCCCCCATCCTTGAATGGTCCCCTGATTCGACTTGAATTGGCCAATTGGGTCCGATCCTCGAACCCATCCACGCATGGTGCTGCCGGACGCACTCGACCGATCACCTGTTTCTGCCCCAGGAGTTCCGAAGCAACTCAATGCGGTTATGTGGTCTCCGATGGCAGATTGCCCCTCACCCCCAGCGCGGAGAGGATCTTGCCCCGCTGGGGCATCGATCCCAAGCAGCAGCGTGTATGCATTCTTTTGAGCCCCAACGATGGTCTGTTGCGGCGTCGTCGTAAAACTCTGAAAAGTCGGTGACGGCGGTTCTTCCATGATCATCCATGTCAGGGCCAGCGCTCCAAGACCAAGCGCGGCACAGACCCCGATCAGCAGCGTCAACCCGACCACAGTCCTCACGATGGCCTGAGTGGTCGAGAAGCAGCTACGCAGGAAGCCTAGGATCGCTATTCCCAGCCCATTTACAATTGCAGTAGATTTTTGCCTCTGTGCTGGTTCCTCAACACGCGTTCTCGCCTCCGGCGCCCTCTTGATCCCCGAAGATTCGACGAACGCAGCATCAGTCTCGTGAGCCGCCGGCAGTGGCTGGCTGACTTCCTGCCGCTCAAGAATCGCCGGGTCCGCCGGTGCGACGGCGGTCGCAACAGGCTCTTGACCTGCTTGCATCCAGTCATCAGCCTCCATCCGCTCTTGTTGAGCCGGTATGGGCTCAGGAATCGGAGAGCGGGCTTGAACGTTCATCACCTCTGGAGACTGATCGTCGGGAAGCACCACCCTTGATGCTTGCGGAGTCTCGGGCAAGCCCCCACCATTCTCTACAATGGACTCCGTTGCACGTGGTTCGATGGGAGCAGGCTCAACAGCTCGAATGGTCTCGCTTTCCTCGGGGAGGGCCTTGTCGACAGGTTGAGAATCAGGCGTCTGGAATTCCGCCTTGGGACCTTGCTCAATCTCCTCAGTCACGTCACTGAGGTGGGGCTGCTCTTGTTTGATGGAAAACTCGGTCGGGTTACCATGCACTTCGTGCTGATCCGTGGCTAAGTCTAGACTCGAGTCCTTGGTGCAGGTTTGAGCTGGAGACTCCTGTGAGGAAATCGATACCACATCGTCGGCGTGCGATGATTGTACGAGGGAGAACAACGGCGCTGACTCCGCAATCTGCGCTGTATCTTGGTTCGTCACGGATGGCTCGCCCGTCTCCACGACCGAATCGTGCCGTTCCTCTGAGTGCGCGACTGGACCATCTTGTGCAAACGTAAATGTGTCCGGCTCTGGAGCAGGACTCTTGGTCAATGGTGAAGATGGCAGTTGACTCTCACAAACTTGTGGAGAGCTGTCTGACGCTTGTGGTTGCTCCACGGATTGTTCGAGGGGTTCTGCCACAATCGGAGGACCCATCTCGACGGAAGGGATCGAGAGCACCGACTCCTGCACCTGATCCCATGGCATTGGTGCAATCGGCGATTTTGACGGCTCTTCATCTTTTTTCTGAGCTTCTTTCTCTCCCGTTGGAATCTCTGTTCCGGATTCCTGGATCATCTGGTCCTGTGGGGTTGGGACAGGGGGAGTGTCTGTAACAATCTTATCCAGACGAGTCGGCGCTGGAGCCGTTGACTCATCCTTTGGAGGAGATTGCTCTCCGAACTTCCAGGCTGTATCAAAGACGGATTTCCATGAAAACCCTGGTTGCTTCCAAGGCTGAGCTGTTTCATCGACCGCGACTGGTGCGGAAGCGATGGGCGAATCGGTAGAGCCGGCGCTCTCTTCTGCTTTCATCGGCTCGACTTGGTCGGTCGAACGAGAGGCTTTCTCGTTGTTTGAGACCAGTATCGACGCTGAAAGTGATGCATCTGTCCTAACAGATGGGATGGGCTCTTTGTCGGTCTCAGACTGGGGTGGCAGACTGGGTTCCGCCATATCCGCGGAGAAACTGCCAGAAGGGTCGACTGCCTGCTCAGGATCCACCCTCGTCGCTGCGGATGCGGGACAGTCCTCTACGACAGCTGTTGCCTCTGCAGCTCCAGACGGCACTAGCTCCGGTGCCTGAAGCGTGGCAGAATCGGTATCCACCACATCACGATGCGCGTCCAACGGCGCCATAGAGATCTCTGCTTGGGAATCTACGGGGTCGAGCGAAGGAGGAGAATCGCTGGCCACCTCCTGCTCTGTGAACCGAGCTATCTCCGTTACAGTCGGAACCTGTCCAGCCTCTGGGATAGAGTCTTCGGCCTGTCGATGAGTTTGAGCGTTGATGCCAGCAGGTTCTCCCTCGGCAGCTGGAAGCTCGCGCGACTGGTCTAGACTGTGGTCAGAAGACTGAACGTGTTGCAGAGGATCAGTACTGCGGTCGGATTGCGTAGTTGGTTGTGCACTTTCACCTGGAGACGACGTTGCACCCGATGGCCCCACCCCCTCAGGGGAAACTTGGACTTCCCATGGCATCACTCCAGCCGCTCTAGAAGGAGCGATTTCTTCCCGTGAGTCTTCGTCAAGAAGGTCTTGATGTAGGACAGTGTCGGTCCCGAGGACACTCGGTTGACGTGGCACTAACTGGCCGGTTTCCGCATCAAAAAAGGAAGCCAAGCGAAACGCCACAGGGCTCGCCGGGGCCAGTTCGCGTATTTTTGAATAGAGTTGCCCTGCATGATCCGGACGTTCGGGATCCGGATCTTCAATTAAGATATCGACAGCCTTTCCGTACTCTTCAACGGCTTCAAGGACATTTCCCTTTTCTTGATAGATGGTCCCAAGTTTTTCAAGGTAGGGCACACAGCGCGGACCGGCGGCGAGGTACTCACGGAGTAAGGATTCTGCGAGCCAGTAGTCTTGGCGCTGAAAGGCTTCGGCAAGCAGGCCGTCGAACGCTTCTCTTGCGGGAATGAGGCTTCCCAGTCGAAGATGAAGGGTCGCGAAAAGCCGTCGCGCCTCCATATTCACTGGGTCGAGGGCCAGCAGTTCCTTGAGCGCAGCGGATGACCGCCCATACTTCCCTGCGTTCATTTGGGTAATCGCCTCTTCCAGCAGCGCACTCTTCCTGCTGTAGCCGACTACCCCACGCTTCGGCGTACGGATCGTCTCCGTCTTATCTGATTTTATTGAGGGTTTCTTATTCCAACGCACGGATTAACCTTAGCAGATCTCCAGTGCCTAAGAGCCCAATGGACACTCTTCCGAAGTCTCCCGCTTGATCTCCTCAGCAAGCCTAAGACCGAAAGAAAGATGCTCGGGAGTCAGAAACCGTAGAAATTCAACGGGCAGCCTTGTAACCTATTGATATCAAATGACCTAACTACTTTATTCCTTACGCTTTTGGTCTATGACTGCGCTCGCACCAGCCCGCCCACCACTAGTTTCCTGTACGAACAACAGACGTCCATGCCCTACCAGCGCCAGTCGGCTTAAACGAGTTGCTCCTTGCTCTGTTCCGATACCCATCCTTTTTCAATTGATTATCGGCTTTTTCATGAAATTCATTAGTTTAGGGAATACAGGCAAGACACTGCCCACCTGCTCCGTTTCGGTTGAGCAGACAAGGACTTGGAGATGCTTCATATCCCAGTTGGAGAGCTGGCTAACACGAGTATCGGGCTCGGACTACCACAAAATGTAATCCTGGTTGTGTCCTTGGATCTGCCTATGGTACGGTCAAACGCAGTTGCTGACTTTCGGGAGAACCACGGAATTCCTAGCTCCATCGTGCAATTTCATCCAAGTCTCCCACGTGTTTTACCTACGGCTAGATGGGTGGGCACCTATCTGGTAGCGGCGGCACTCTGCTGGTCGGCGCTCTTTCCACTCGATCTGTTCGCCCAAGGAACGGGCTCGCAACCGGCCAAGGTCTCTCTGGATTTCAACGAAATTGATATCCCTGTCTTTGCCAGGTTCATTGGGGAGCTCACCGGCAAAAACTTCGTGCTGGATGAAACCATCAAAAAGCAAGGGGGAAAGATATCGGCATTTTCCCCAACCAAAGTCTCTCCGGACCAGGCGTTCAGCATGTTCGTGGCGGCACTCGAAGCGGCTCGCATCGCGGTCGTTAAAAAGGATGGCAATCTCTATCAAATCGTACCGATGGGTGATCTCCCGCCTGAGCGGGGGGTGTTTGTCTACAAGCTCAAACACGCCAACGCCACAGATCTTGCTGCGGTTCTTACCAATTTAGTGGCCCGCTCTCAAACCGTGGCTCAAATCACACCCGGCGTTCGGCCCCCGATCAGGCCGCTGACGGAATTTGAAGCTCCTGTCCAGGTGTTTGCAGATAAGGCCACGAACTCAATTATCGTCAGCTCAACCAAAAATGCATGGACTCACATCCATGCCGTGATTCATGACTTAGACATCCGGCGTAAACAGGTCTTTGTTGAAGCAGTAATCTTGGAAGTTCAAGTTGACCGCTTACGGCAAATCGGCACCGACCCAACTCAGGTATTAGGCGCGGGAAAGTCTGGATTTCTGCAAGGGATCGGTGGATTCAACCGAGCGCCAGAGGAACTCGCCTCCGTTGCGCAAGCCATCAGTGGTGTGGCGGCAGGTGGGGCGACTGGCGGCGCGGTGACCGTGTTGAACACCGTGAATGTGCGGGCATTTATGAACCTCCTGATGAACCTCACCGATACGAACATCCTTTCCACCCCTCAGGTGTTAGCCGCCGATAACCAAAAGGCAAAGATCGTTGTCGGTGAAAATCGACCATTCCCAACCGGGCAAGCCCAAGGCATCACGGGTGGAACATTGGTGACGATCGAACGGAAAGACGTCGGCGTGACCTTGGAGTTAACTCCCCAAGTGCTTGAAGATGACCTGATCCGGCTGGAAATCAAGCAAGAGATTACCGCGATCGCGGAGAATGTCGCTCAAACGATCGGGGCAGGCTCAGCCAGCATCCCCGTCGGCCCCACCACCACCAAGCGCTCCATGGAGACGACAACTATCGCTCAAGACCAACAGACACTCGTTATCGGGGGGTTAGTGCGCGACAACATTACACTGAGCGAAAAGAAGATCCCTCTCTTAGGCGATATTCCATGGCTGGGGTGGTTGTTTAAGTCACAGAATCGCCAGACTGAGAAATTGAACCTGCTTGTCTTTTTGACCCCGCATTTGATTCGAGACGACGCAGACATGGCCGAACTCAACGCCAGAAAAGCACGAGATGTCAATTCCTTGCAGCGTGACAATCGGATTGAGGAACCGACCAGACTCAAGCAAGATATGCTTGAGCGCCTCGAGCCTCCTGCGGTCATGCCCCAAGGCTCCCCTAGTGACAGGCCCAGCAGACCCTAACCCTCCTGGCTTATAAGCGCTTCTGGCTACCACCATATCCACCGCTCGTTCTGCGCAAAGCGTGAGCTGGCGAGCGGCTTGTACGACAAGTTGCAAGGCCGTAGATCGTGCGCCTGCATCACATTGAATATGTTGATTATTTATAGAGTTGAAGCACGAATCAGATGGCGATAGATCAGTCCCCACAGTCCAATGCTCTCTATTGGACAGGTCCGAAGCCCCTCCTCAGAGGAATGGCACTTTGCTCTCCGCCTGACTATGCTGCATCCCTAACAGACTGATAGAGCAGGAAGGAGGCTAAACCAATGGCTAATACGATTGTGAACTGGCGAATTCATCATCGGCTTTCCGTCGCCTATCCGGTCATCTTTGGAGGGGCCCCATTTGTCGGAGAAGGAACCATCTCAAATATCTCCCTGACCGGCTGTTCCGTGAACTGTGACCGGACCGTCTTAATGGGTAGCTACATTAAGCTGAGCGTCCTCTTACCTGACCCCACATCGTCTTTGTTCATCGAGCTCGGGAAAATCCGATGGGTGAAGGATCAGACATTCGGTGTGGAATTCATCCGTGTGCCGACACTCGCTCGCCACCGACTGGATCGAGTCGTGTCACAAGAGCTCGCCTTAGAGACAAACCTCCTCTCAGTACCCGCCTAAGCGTCTTTGCTATCTAATAGCAACATACTTTGCCTTACCTTGGAAGCATATCAACTGATGTTGTGTCTTACCCGAAAAACAGGAATGAGAGAAGAAGGGAAAAGACCGGGAGTTAGAACATTTTTGAATAACAGTCCCCTACCGCTGTCGATAGGGGACTGTCTAAATCTGGTGAGAACCTACGGCTTGATGTCAAAGTGAATCGATAAGCCCGCATGCACAAAAATCGTGCTGATCGTGGACTCATATTGATTTAGGATGAGACCAGTACCTTGAAAGGCTAAGGACTGTCCGAACCGATCCGTGTTCAGATCGTCATGAAAGGCTCGAACATACTTCGCCTCCACAAACGCGGCCACGTACTTGAACAGATGGGCCTTGATTCCTCCCACGCCCATAAAGGCAATAGACGTATCCCGCTGATCAGTGAGAGGATTCGCAAACTCAGCTCCCCTGGCACCACCTGGCCGCATTGCGAGCTGATGTGCTCCCACACCGATCCCGACGTAGGGGTGCCACCGCCCGTTGGGATAGGCCTCGGAAATCGCCATCGGTCGGCGAATCAGGAAATTTGAACCAACGTAGATACCTTGGATCTCAGTCGTGGTACCCTCAAACCCTTGGGAATTGTTTGCCGGCACTCCATTAAAGTTTTCCCGACAGCAGGCCACGTCCGGATACCAAATAAAACCAGTGATCTCAACCCCAAGATCGAATCCCACCAACTTGTTTCTGGTTGGAAACCAAACCCCCGCGTTACCACCGATCGATTGTTTGTTCTGATAGTCGACATCTCGGTCCACTGTCGGTGTACTTCCATCCCTAAATGTGGCGTCCTGACTGAACGGTATTGCGATACCTGCCATAAAGGAGAGATAGGGCTCGATCGTACCAGACGACATATTGGGCAGACCGGAGGATAACGCATAGGGATCAGCGACCCGTGCAGTGTATGGATCCTCGGCCCGCGCCACCTGAGCCGTACCAACGGCGCAGAGGAGGAAAATCATCGCCGAAATTCTAGTTTTCATTCATCACCCTCCCAAATAAAGAACATAGCCCCTTCGACGACTTCTGGTCGTAAAGCCTGGACACAGCCGAGAACGGAATTCTCGACCGTCCCCGACCTCCGTTGTATGTATAGGTCGTTTCCTACCCATCGTGAACCTTGATGACCTCAGCGCACATCCGAGTGTCCTGCACTCCCACCACTCGGAACAGCGGACAGCACCGTTCAATGCTTGCAGACCTTTCCTCAACAGCCTCGGACAGTAGCCGACTGGAGTTCATTTTCGATGTGGTTGAAACATAACCCGATTCCTCAACTGAATTGACGACTGGAATGGTTAAAACAGCCGACCTCATAGCAACCACAAGGGGTGCTCCTTTCGTATACATTCCGCAGTCGGCGCCAACAGTAGCAACCCCGCGTTCGTTTTTTAAAATAGATAAAACGGATTGGAGCTATCGATAAATCCAATATGCCAGGATGGCCATCATAAGATCGGTACATACGGCTTCCCTCGTCTGTATTACGTCCGAACTAACTAGCTGCTCCAACCTCGCATCTCCGGAACTCGTCAAGGCGCGATACCGGCTTTGCTTCCGCATGACATGTGCCTGGGAAAAGACGCGGGAGTCGACGGCCTGGCAAAGGCATTTGAGTTCAATGGGTTCTGGTGGTGCTACAACGGACCTCAGCTCGGCCACTCACGGTGGCATCACGCGAATTGAGAGATGGCATGTTTTGAGAGGAAGTCCGATCACACTGGCGCAAAACCAGCCAAGGGCGCTCTTTCGTCACTGTGGAGCAGCTATACGGGCACACCTCTTCCCTTGCTGGATGACCTTTCTGAACAACCTGCTGGGTATCCAGATCGGGTTGACCAACAGAAGCACGGATCCTTTTGGATGGTGGTGCAGGGCTTATCACTACCCTGCGAGTCGAAGTCTGAGACGGCTACATGGACCCGGGTGAACGGAGAGGTTTGATACTGTCCGTTAGCAGGCCGTTGACGAAGTCCAGCAGCGGAGTTCTCGCCTCGCTCAGAGGCTCAACGTACGGCAGAGAGTGCGATTCGCCTCTTCGCTCGCTGCGGCCTTGCTGGATGGCCTTTCTGAACAGCCTGCGCGGTATTCTCCGGACGTTCGTGACATCAGGCAGGGCTCCTTTCCCGAGCTCGTTTTTGGGCTTGTCACCACACTGCTAGAATGCCTACCGTCCTAATGCCCTCTTCACTGCCTCTCCGATCTCAGCCGGATTCTTCACGACCGTGACACCCGCGGCTTCCAACGTCTTCATCTTTTCAGATGCCGTCCCCTTGCCACCGGAGATAATGGCACCGGCGTGACCCATGCGACGGCCAGGAGGTGCCGTAATGCCCGCGATGAAGCTAACGACTGGTTTCTTGACATTCTTCTTGACGAACTCAGCGGCCTTTTCTTCCGCATCGCCGCCGATCTCGCCGATCATGACAATGGCCTGAGTCTCGGGATCTTTTTCAAACAGAGGGAGGACATCCACGAACCCTGTGCCGTTCACAGGATCACCACCAATTCCTACGCACGTAGTTTCGCCTAAGCCCAATGTCGAGAGCTGGTGGACCGCTTCATAAGTCAAGGTCCCACTGCGTGACACCACGCCGACAACACCCTTCTTGTGAATGAAACCCGGCATGATGCCGATCTTAGCTTCATCTACCGTAATCACTCCTGGGCAATTCGGGCCGATCAACCGGACATCGCGGCCGCGCAAGGCCCGTTTCACTTTTACCATGTCATTGACCGGAATCCCCTCGGTGATGCAAATCACAAGTTTGATTCCTGCGTCAGCTGCTTCCAAAATAGCATCGGCACAAAACGGCGGCGGCACGAAAATCAGCGACGTATCGGCCTCGGTCTTTTTCACCGCATCCGCCACCGTGTTGAACACAGGGATCCCCTCAACCTCTTGCCCTGCCTTGCCAGGCGTGACACCAGCGACCACCTTGGTCCCGTAGGCCTTACATTGAGTCGCGTGGAACGAACCTTCTTTTCCCGTAATTCCCTGTACCACTACTCGTGTATTCTTATTGACGAGAATGCTCACGGTTTCCTCTTTTCTTACCTTCCTTTTTAAGAAGGTGTGCCGGGTCGGTCTTCATACTGCGCGCATCCACAGACCGCCGAACTCTGTCCGATAATCTAATTGACTCATCTGTGCGCGGTGGGCGAGCACTGAAGACTGGCCCGTCGCACCTTTCGCTCACGCTGCCTTGCCGGTCAATTTCACGATTTTTTGGGCGGCTTCCCACAGATCGTTGGCGACATCGAGCTTCAATCCTGAATCTGCCAACAGTTTGCGCCCCTCTTCGGCATTCGTCCCCTGCAGTCGGACCACGAGGGGCACGTTGATTTTCACTTCCTTGGCTGCTTCGATGACCCCGTGAGCAATACGTTCACAGCGCACGATCCCACCGAAGATGTTGATGAAGATGCCCTTGACGTTCGGATCTTTCAGCAGAATCCGGAATCCTGCCGCAACCGTCTCTTTCGTCGCGCCTCCGCCCACGTCCAGGAAGTTCGCTGGCTCGCTGCCTGCCAACTTGATGACGTCCATCGTAGCCATCGCCAGACCAGCCCCATTCACCATGCAACCGATGTTGCCGTCGAGCTTGACATAGTTCAGATTATTCGCCGTCGCCTCGATTTCAAGCGGCTCTTCTTCGTTCAGATCGCGCATCTTCTGGACATCTTCATGTTTAAAGAGCCCGTTGTCGTCGAACGAGACTTTCCCGTCCAGCGCCACGACGGTCTTTTCTTTCGTGATGATAAGCGGATTGATTTCGACCAGGGCGCAGTTCTTCTCCATGAACAAGCGGTACAGATTCCCTAGCATTTTAATGAACGGATTCATAGCGGTCGGCTCGATGTTCTGAAGCCCAAGGGCAAAGGCGATGTTCCGCCCGTTGTATCCCTGAAATCCCACGGCAGGATCGATCGGTTCCTTGATGATCTTTTCCGGAGTTTTGGCGGCCACCTCTTCGATTTCCATTCCGCCCTCTGTGCTGGCGATAAACGTAGGCCACCCCGTCTCGCGATCCACAAGAATCGATAGGTAGAGTTCCTTGGCGATGTTCGCCCCCTCCTCCATCAACAGCCGATGAACCTGGCGACCCTTCGGTCCGGTCTGATGCGTCACCAGCGTCTTACCGATGAGTTCTTTCGCAAATCCTGCCACCGCCGCCTTGTCCTTGGTGATTTTTACTCCACCGGCCTTCCCTCGGCCGCCGGCATGGATCTGTGCCTTCACGACAAACACGGGCGTATTCAGTTCAGTGGCCCAGGCGGTCGCCGCTTCAGGAGACGTAATCTCCTTACCTCGCGGCACCGGCACACCGAATTGAGCAAACAATGACTTCGCTTGAAACTCGTGAACGTTCATATCGCTCCTTATCGTCGCTTCAGGACGGAGTACCGAGGACTGTGGACCGAGGGCGAATCGTGCCTTTACTCAGTCCTCATCACTAGCCAACTTTTCTTGTATACGCCGGCAAGATCATCGGCGAGATGACACCACTGGCGTTCCCCTGCTTCTTTGCTTCGGCACGGAACTGTTGCACATGCCTGAGGGTCAGCGCACCCTGTTTCATCGACTTGGCGCGACCGGCGGCCGTCAACCCTGATCGCTTGCCGAATACCATGAGGTCCAACAACGAATTCCCCATGAGACGGTTTCGCCCGTGCAGCCCTCCGGAAGCTTCTCCAGCGACGAACAGATTTTTGACGTTGGTTTCTGAGTTCGTATCGATCTTTACCCCGCCGTTCTGATAGTGGAGCGTCGGATAGATCAAGACCGGATCCTTACTGATATCGATCCCGAAGCGCTCAAACTGCATCATCATGGCTGGGAAATGCTTCTCCACCGTCCCTGACCCATGTTCTGCATCCAGTAACGGCGTATCGAGCCAGACACCGACGCGGCCGGACATCGTTCTGATCCCACGCCCTTCTTCACATTCACGGATGATCGACGAGGATACGACATCCCGTGTGTCAAGTTCGTTGACGAACCGTTCGCCCTTCGCATTCACCAGGTGCCCGCCTTCGGAGCGAATTCCCTCAGTGACCAACGCCCCGATCAATTGCTCGGGATAGACCGCACCGGACGGGTGATATTGAAACGTATCGACATGCGCGAGTTTGGCACCCATGCGATAGGCCAGACAGAGCCCGTCACCAGTCGCCCCATAGTGATTACTCGTCGGAAATCCTTGAATGTGCAGCCGACCGATGCCACCGGTTGCCAAAATCACTGACTTGGCTGCGACCACGATATGCCGCTGATTATCAAGATCTCTAAAAATAGCCCCGGTGCAGGTCCCTTGGCCATCGCTCAACAGCTCAACGGCGGCAGCGAACTCCAACAATTGAATCTTTTGATTGATGACCTCATCTTTCAGAACGCGCATGATTTCGAGGCCCGTGTAATCGGAACAGGTCAACAGGCGCGGCTTGGAACTCCCTCCGCCCTTCTTCACATGGAGATTGCCGTCGGCTTGGCGATCGAACAGCACACCTAACTCCAAGAGCCATTTCGCGATCGAGGGCCCCTCTTCGACCATGACTTTGAGCAAGGCATGGTCGTTCTCCATGTGCCCGCCCTTGAGCGTGTCAATAAAATGCGTGACCGGGGAGTCTTCAGGGGCAACGGAAATCTGCATCCCGCCTTGCGCCATCACGCTATTGGAATCGCCGAGACGCAGCTTGGTCGCGAGAATCGTTTTTGCACCGGCATGATGAGCATGCAACGCCGCGGCACAACCGGCGCCTCCACCACCGATAACCAAGACATCGCATGAATATTGGGGTGTGAGATCGGCGTTATCCTGGATGGAGCTGTCACCTTCGAGCAAGGTCGCGAGTTCGACGACGGTTTTGTCGCCTTCGTTGGGACCGAACTTGATCGGTCGGTAGGCGCTCGCACGAAAATCCGGATGGTACTTGTGAATCAGGTGGTCTCGGTCTGTCGGAGAAAACTTGGGGATGGTCTGCTTACGCCGGGCATCCCGAGTCTGATGTACGATCTGCTGGAGCGCGTGAATGTCCATGTCTAGCTTTCAGCTACCAACGTTCACCCACCGTCTCTCAGAAGCTGAGAGCTGATGGTCTGGCGGCTATTTCACCGTTGCACAATGTTCGGCCAATTCTTCCTCATTCATTTTGAGAATCTTGGCCCATTCGTCCTTAAACGTGCCATCTTGAATCTCTTTGATTCTGGTGTCGAGCCCGGCCGGCTTGTCGGTAAAATGCGCTCCCTGCGCACGACTGACATAGAGGGCGACGAGATTCGGCGCAATGTCGGCAATGCAGACCGGCGTGCACATGCCGCACATGACACAATCCATAAACATCTCGGAAACGCTCTTGAAGTCGCCGAAAACGGCCTTCCAGACCCCTTCCCGCACATCGATTTTCTGCGGACAGGCCTCGGTGCAGGCATTACAATTTCGGCACAGCGGCGCTTCCGGATAGAGATTGAACAAATCTTGTTTGGGGTCTTGAAGTGTCTGAATGTCGTACGTGGCCTTCCGGGCCGGGAAGGGTGGCATCATCGTAAATGACATACCGTCCTGTACCGCCATCTGACAGGCGAGGCAGGTTCTCACTTTTGGATCATCTTTCGTCCGATAGTACGTGGCACAGGCGCCGCAGAATCCACCAAGACAACCCACGCCACGCACGACATCAATCCCGGCATACCACATCGCACGGACGACAGTAATCCCCTCCGGTACGTCAACTTTCTTGCCGGCAATTTCGATCGTGACCATCCGAGGCTTCATGACCTCAGGTTGATCGATCACATTCTCGCTTGATTCTTGAGCCATTGTTCAATCCAGTGCGGGGTGAACGGTAAGGGGTGAGGTGAAACTCTACACCTCACTTCTCACCCCTTCCTCTCGTTTTTTACACAAATGAATCAATGATCTTATTCAACGTGGCGCTCGGCCGCATCGCCTTCGCCGCCTTCGCATCGTCCGGGTGATAATACCCGCCCACGTCCTGCGGCTTCCCTTGCGCTGCTATGAGTTCCTGATCGATTGTTTTTTCGCTGTCCGTCAAATCCTTCGCGATCTTTGCGAACTTCTCGGCAATCTTCTTATCCGCCGTCTGCCCCGCCAAGGCCTGCGCCCAGTAGAGGGCCAAGTAGAAATGGCTCCCACGGTTATCGATCTCTCCGACTTTCCTGGCTGGCGATTTGTTGCTTTCCAGGAACTTGGCATTGGCCTGATCCAGTGCGTCCGCCAATATCTTCGCCACGGGATTGTTCCCGGCCTTTGCCAAGTGCTCCAACGAAGCGGCCAGCGCGAGGAATTCACCCAGTGAGTCCCAACGCAGGTAGCCCTCTTGCTCGAACTGCTGCACATGCTTCGGAGCCGATCCTCCTGCGCCTGTCTCGAACAACCCGCCTCCATTCAACAATGGGACGATCGAGAGCATCTTCGCACTGGTTCCGATTTCGAGAATCGGGAACAGGTCGGTGAGATAATCGCGAAGTACATTGCCGGTGCAGGAAATCGTGTCCTTGCCTTCCTTCATCCGCTCGATGGAGAACCGGCACGCATCGGCCGGTGACATGATCTTGATCTCAAGCCCCGCTGTATCGTGCTTCGGCAGGTAGGCATTTACCTTCTTGATCAATTCGGCATCATGAGCACGGTCCTTGTCCAACCAAAAAACTGCCGGCGCACCGGTTGCCCTTGCACGCGTGACGGCCAACTTGACCCAGTCTTGAATCGGGGCATCCTTGACCTGGCAGGCACGCCAGATATCGCCTTCTTCCACCTTATGCTCATGGAGCGTCGCACCCGACGCATCCACGATGCGGATCGTGCCGTTGGCCGGGATCTTGAAGGTCTTATCATGTGAACCATACTCTTCTGCGGCCTGCGCCATCAACCCGACATTGGGAATCGTCCCCATCGTCTTTGGATCAAAGGCACCTTTCTGCTTACAGAACTCCACCATCTCGTGATACACCGGCGCATAGCTTGCGTCAGGAATCACACACTTCACATCTTGAAGTTGGCCCTGCGGATTCCACATCTTGCCGGAATCACGGATCACCGGCGGCATAGAGGCGTCGATGATAATGTCACTCGGCACATGGAGATTTGTGATTCCTTTATCACTGTTCACCATCGCCATCGGCGGGCGCTTCTGATAGACCGCCTGAATATCCGCTTCAATGGCCTTCCGTTGTTCATCCGGCAATGACTTAATCTTGGCATACACGTCCCCGAGCCCGTTGTCCGGATCGACCCCGAGCTTTTTAAACGTTTCGCCGTGCTTCTCGAACACATCCTTGTAATAGACGGTCACGCCATGACCGAAGATCTTCGGATCGGAGACCTTCATCATGGTGGCCTTCATATGGAGGGACCACAAGACACCCTTGGCTTTGGCATCCTCGATTTGCTCCTCCAAAAATGTTCGTAGGGCCTTCACGCTCATGAAGGTGGCATCGAGCACTTCCCCGGCCTGCAAGGCGATTTTCTCTTTCAGGACTGTCGCCTTTCCATCCGCTCCGACGAATTCGATCTTTGCCGTCGTGGCGGCGGGAATGGTGCGAGACTTTTCATTTGAGAAGAAGTCGCCGCCCTTCATATGGGAGACATGGGTCTTTGAATCTGAAGACCAGGCACCCATCTTATGCGGGTGCTTACGGGCATAGGCCTTGACGGAGAGCGGAGCACGGCGATCGGAATTGCCTTCGCGCAAGACCGGATTGACGGCACTCCCCTTCACCTTGTCGTAGCGGGTCTTGATGTCCTTTTCCTTGTCGTCCTTCGGATTCTCCGGATAGTCAGGCAGCTTGTAGCCCTGCTTCTGCAATTCCTTGATCGTGGCAACCAGCTGCGGGATGGAGGCACTGATGTTCGGCAGCTTAATGATATTGGCTTCAGGCGTCTTGGCCATTTCTCCAAGCTCCGCCAACGCATCATGCTGCTTCTGCTCCGGGGTCAGATATTCCGGGAAGACGGCGATGACGCGTCCTGCGAGTGAAATGTCGCGAAGCTCCACGGTCACGCCTGCCGCTTTTGTGAAGGCATTGATAATCGGCAAGAAGGAATAGGTCGCCAACATCGGCGCTTCATCCGTCTTCGTATAGATGATTTTGTCTGCTTTGCTTGCCATAACGCTCCCTCTTGGTGTGACTGTTTAGTTCAACGCATTGAGCGCCGAACCCGCCTTGAACCACGCGATCTGTTGTGCCGTGATGCTGTGGTTCGCCTGGATGGTGAGCGCGTTCCCATCCGCCTTGTGAATCGTTACCTGCACCGGCTTGCCAGGAGCCAGACTATTCAGCCCCGTCACACTGATGCGGTCCTGCTGCTCGATCTTCTCGTAGTCCTTCGGGTCAGCGAAGGTCAACGCCAAGATCCCTTGCTTTTTTAAATTGGTTTCGTGAATGCGTGCAAAACTCTTCGTAATCACGGCCCGCACGTTCAGAAACCTCGGCGACATCGCCGCATGTTCGCGGCTGCTGCCCTCGCCGTAATTCTCATCGCCAACCACGATCGATCCAATGCCCTTTGATTTATAGTCTCGAGCGATCTTCGCGATCGTCAGGTTTTCCTCACCAGTCAACACGTTGACCCCTTTCCCCGGCTCCGAAGCAAACGCATTATTCGCACCGAGGAACATGTTGTCGCTGATCTTGTCCAAGTGGCCGCGGAACTTGAGCCAGGGGCCAGCGGGAGAAATATGGTCGGTCGTGGTCTTGCCCTTAGTCTTGATCAAGAGCGGCAGCTTGTCAAAATCCTTGCCATCCCATTTTGGGAACGGCTGCAATACTTGTAGCCGTTCACTGGTCGGCGGAAGATCGACAGTGAGTCCTTCACCATTTTCAGCAGGTGCCACATAGCCTTCTTCACCCTTGGCAAACCCCTTGGCCGGCAATTCCTCACCGACCGGAGCTTGGAACTTGAATTCTTTGCCGTCAGCGCCCTTGACCGCCTGATTAACCGGATCAAAGCCCAAATTACCGGTGATCGCGTATGCCGTGACGACCTCCGGACTTGCCAAGAACGACAGCGTTTCGCTGATCCCGTCGTTCCGGCCTGGGAAATTCCGGTTGAAGGAGCTGACGATTGAATCGGCTTTGCCCTTGACCCCGTCCGCACGTTTCCACTGGCCGATGCAGGGACCGCACGAATTCGACAGGACGGTACCGCCGAGCTTTTCAAATGTCTCCAAGAATCCATCACGCTTCATCGTGTGGTAGATGCGCTCCGACCCTGGAGAAATGAGAAAGGAGGCTTTCGCCTTCAACCCAGCCTTCAATGCTTGCTGAGCCACATGGGCCGAGCGGCTGATGTCTTCGTAGGATGAATTGGTACAGCTCCCGATCAAGGCTGCTTTCAATTCGACCGGATACCCTTTCTCTTGGGCTTCGGCTTTCAGCTTCGAAATCGGTCTGGCAAGGTCCGGCGTGTGCGGTCCCACCACATGGGGTTCGAGTTTCGAGAGGTCGATTTCAACAATCTGATCGTAATACTTCTCCGGAGCCTGCATCACCTCTGGATCAGCCGTCAACAAGGCCCTGTTCGCCTGAGCTAACTTCGCCAGATCTGCCCGATCGGTAATAGTCATATAATCGACCATCTTTTGATCGAATGGGAAGACCGATGTGGTCGCACCCAGCTCTGCGCCCATGTTGCAAATGGTACCTTTGCCTGTGGCACTGATCGTTTCGGCGCCCGGGCCGAAGTACTCGACAATCTTATTCGTCCCACCCTTCACCGTCAGCAGGCCGCAGAGATAGAGGATCACATCTTTTGCAGAGGCCCAGCCACTCAGCTTACCGGTGAGTTTCACCCCGATCAATTTCGGATGGAGCACTTCCCAGGGCAAACCGGCCATTACTTCGCCAGCATCCGCCCCACCGACACCGATCGCCAAGCCTCCCAACCCACCGCCGTTCGGCGTGTGTGAATCGGTCCCGATGATCAAGCAGCCGGGGAACGCATAGTTTTCCAAGACCACCTGGTGGATGATCCCCGCACCTGGCTTCCAGAAGCCGATCCCGTACTTTTTGGCAGCGGACGCAAGGAAGTTATAAACCTCTCTGTTTTCATCCAAGGCACGTGTGAGATCCTTCTCCGAACCCATTTCAGCACGGATCAAGTGGTCGCAGTGGATCGTGCTCGGCACTGCAGCCTTCTTCTTGTTCGCCTGCATGAACTGTAGGACAGCCATCTGGGCCGTCGCGTCCTGCATCGCCACACGATCAGGGCGCAGCGCCAACATGGCTTTGCCACGCTCCCAATTCTGCGTATCGAAGTTGTCAGCGTGCGAAACGAGAATCTTATCCGCCAGCGTCAACGGTCGTCCGAATTTCTTTCGAGCCTTTTCGAAGACTCCCGGCATCTTGGCATAGAGATTTTTGGCGAGATCCATGGACATGACTTATCTCCTTAGAGCTTGAAGTGCTGAGTGCCGAGAATAACTCCTCACTCAGAACTCAGCGCTGGTTACTCAGCACTATTTCAACGGCGGCACTTCCCGTCGCTTCGGGGCTGCATAATTCACCAGGTAATCGAACAGCCGGATCAAACGACTGTCCTGACGCTTCTGATCAACCCAGTGGCCGATCAATCCGATCGTGCGCGACAAGATGAAGAAGCCGTTCAAACTGTCGACAGGGAAGCCCAGGTCAACCAGAACCGCAGCCATCGTGCCGTCCACATTCAGAATCAAGTTATCTTTCTTCACTGCCGTGACTTGCTCAACAGCCAAGGCGAAATCGAGGCACGGCGTTTTGATGTGCAAGCTTTTCACGTAGCCAACAAGCTCCTTCACCCGCTTGTCCGGATTACGCAAGCTCTTCACTCGGTGACCGATTCCGGGTACCGGGCCGACATTTTTCTTCATGTACGCCAGAAACTCGTCCACATTCATCTTGTTGTCGACCGCGTACTTGAACCAACGACCGGCGTCCGTCACCGCACCACCGAAACGGGGCCCGATCATGATCAAGCCAGCAGCCACCGCTTGCGACAAGCCGATACCGGCGCAAGCCGCCAGAATCGTGGCGTAGGCGCCGCTGACACAAGGCCCGTGGTCAGCCGAGAGCATCATGATGCGCTTGATGATTTCCGCTTCCTGCTTTGAGATGAGACGCTTGTCCCAGAGTAGGCCAATGACATGTGGAATTTCGTAGCCCTTATTGATCAACTCGGAAGCTGGGTAACCGTCGTAGCAAGGTTCGTCACCGCGATCGTCGCTGATCGTGGTCCGGATCAGCGGAGCCACCATCACTTCGTCTGCCTTCATCGCCTCCTCGACGGACTTGGGCAACTTCGGCAGAACCGCCGGCTCCACCGGCTCTTTCACCTGACCGGACTTAAGCAGTTCTTGATAGGTTTCCTTGATGACCGGACCAAGCGCACCAAACGTCGGTGGGACAACGGCACCGGCCTTCTTGAGTGCATCGGACTTGGAACGAGCCGACCCCTCGCCCTTCATGCCTTCTTTGGCGCCTGCATGGCCGAACTTCATGCCCTTGGGCAAACTCTCCTGACAGAACCCGGAGACCACGCCGATCAACTTCACGCGACGCTTCTTCGCGCCATACCACTCCGCTGCACGCTCCTCGAGATCGCCGCCCATTTCGCCGACAATGACGACCGCCTTGGTTTGCGGATCGTTTTCGAACATCTCGAGGTAGCTCACATAGTCAGTCCCAGGATAGGCATCACCACCGATCCCGATGGCCGTCGTGATGCCATCGGCGAACTGCGAACAGATCCAGATAATTTCGTTCGAGAGACCGCCGGACTTCGTAATAACGCCGAACGAACCTTCGCGATACAACTTCGAGAGGACTAAGTTGTCGAACGCACCACCGATCACACCCAAACGGCAGGCTCCCGCCGAGATGATGCCAATTGAAGATGGGCCGTTGAACACCTTGCCGAGCTTCCGCGCATGGGCGCCGAGCAACTTTGCGTCCTTCTCGGGCACACCCTCGGTGATCATCGAGACGACCTTGATGTTCGGATCGTCCAGCGCTTCCATGCCGCCCTTCATGGCGCGGTCGGCTCCGATGTAGACGAGGCTCGTGTTGATGGCGGGATGATTCTTCGTCGCGTCCGCGATCGTCTTATATATGGGGATCGCGATCAGTCCGCTGCCGTACGGTACCTCATTGGTCTTGCCGGCATCGGGCGGGTAGACGAATGCCTCGACCGTGAGGGGGCGCTTAATCAGGTAGCAGAACTCCGCCATCCGGCGGGCTGCATTGACACCGGCGGCACCACCCTGAATCACTACGCGGGTGTCTTTATTGGCCAGAATACTCATCGAAAGTCCTCCAACAGTGAAGCTTCCAGCGCTCGGCATTCAGCCGACCGCTGATGGCTAATAGCTGATAGCTCGTTACTTTTGTAACGCTTTATCGACGATGTCCGTCAGTGGGGTGTTGCGGTCGAAGACGTTGATGTCGAAGCCCTCGTCCTTGAGTGCGCGCATTGCATCGAGACCTTCCTTCTCACGCGGCCCGCCTCGGCGCACCCAGATCTTCACGCCCTTTAACTTGCCATCGCCCTTCGCTTTGCGAAATCCGTTAATGATGCCGCCGAAGGTCTTCTTGACGTCGGTAAAATTCGCAATCGCCCCACCGACGATGATGTTCTTGATACCGGGCAACGAGCAGACTTTTTCCGTCAGTACTTCCACGGCCCAGTCCGGAGGATCACCGGAATACTCCGCGTAGTTTGCCAGCTTGCCGCCACGTGCCACGACGGCATCGGAATAATAGACACTCGCGCCGCCGCCGGCCGGCAGCATGGCCGTGTCCCCACCTGGAATCTCGATAAACTTTACCGAGCCCTTGATCTTGCTGTCGACCGCCATGACTTCTACTTCATCCTTGCTGTAAGAACGGCCGAATTCAGCTGCAAATTGAAAGTTCCAATCCGGATGCCTGAACTTGGCGTCACCGTCCAGCAACGTGACCGCATCAAGCGCGACCAACTCGCCATCACTCTCGCGTGTCACGACGGGATTCACTTCGAGATATTGCGCATCCTCGGTATCGAAACAGGTAAACATCTTGCCGGAAAAATCGGCCATCTTTTTCGCGAGCGGGCCCGTAAATCCGGCCTCTTTTGAAAGTTTTTCAAGCTGACCCGCCGAGGGGGCCTGTCCGACTTCCAAGCAGAGACGTTTCACACGATCCCAGTTCGACTCAACTTCGATCCCACCGCAATTGGCGACAAGAATCTCGCTGCCTTCGCGGGTAGACTTCACAGCACAATAGTATTCCTCTTTATGTGGAACCATCTCTGAAACAATGACCTGCGACACAGTGATGCTGCCGACCTGCCGACCGAGCATTTCCCTTGTCGCTGCGATTGCACTGTTGAGATCCAAACCAACCTTGACCAGACCGAGCTTAAAACGTGAGCCGAGTGCCTCGTGCGCCTTCGCCACCAACTTCGAGGTCTTCATCCAGTCATTGGCTTGTCCGAGCTTGGTCAGTTCGTCAACGGACGTGACGACGACATAGTTGGGGACGTGAATCCCCCACTTCTTCATCAGCCCCATGCCGGGGCCTTCCAACACCTTAGCCATGCGAATTCTCCTTCGTAGTAACTTAGGCAAATAGGGGAGCGGGATTCTAGCTGAAACTGACAGGATGACTCAAGACGCCAGAGGAACTAATCGGGAGGGGATCAAAAGGCCTAGCAATGGACGATTTTCCTGACATCATCCTAAGCATTGAAAATATAACAAGGTTTTACGACCTAGGCATGTCGCTTCGATCGCACAGCCTGACATCGAGGGCAAAAATATGAGCTTCGTTCTCCCCGAAGGCGCTGAATCACTCCACCACATTGATTCGGACACGGCCGATCCTCTTTCCCATAGACCAGATGCCGCCGCTTGTATTGCCCCTCGCTCCCGTCAGGGGCAAAAAAGTCTCGCACACTCGATCCCCCATGCCTAATCGCCTCATCCAGAACCTCACACATGATCGTATAAAGTGTTTCGATCTTGCGCACCGATAGCTGACTCACCTGGAGATTCGGGTGTAGACCAGCCCGGAAGAGAATCTCGTTTGCATAGATATTCCCGATGCCGGCAATGACTTGTTGATGCATCAGGAGGGCCTTAAGCCTCCCACGTCGCTCCTGCAACAGTCGCACAAAGTCTTGCTGAGACACAGCCAATGGATCGAGCCCAAATCGGCGGGTGCGATACCGATCCAATCCCGCTTTATCTAAAAGCGATAGGCGCCCGAATCTGCGGGGGTTCCAGTACCGTAATTCTGGTTCGCGCCCCCCCTCGAATGACAGTTTCACATGAACGTGCTGTGGATGTTTCGTCGTGGTTGATTGGAACAACAGCAGGCCGGTCATCCCCAACTCGGCCACGACATAGCGACAAGCGTGACTATTCACAAATCCCAAGGCGACACTTTTGCCGAACCGTTCAACGGACCGGAGGGTGCCACCGCAATACCACCGCGCGGTGTCATATCCCTCTCGAACAATATCCGCTCGTCCGATCCACACATCGGTCAACTGTGCTCCGAGGAGACCTGCTCGGATTTGTCGAGCGACAACTTCAGCTTCGGGAAGTTCAGGCATCCTGTCACCGTGTTCTGAGTGGAAAACGTGCGGCATTAAGCCACGAGGAGGAGGGAAAGGCAAGATTCTGGAATGAAATCGAGAATGATGTTACACGCTAGCCTGGGGAGACGACCTGGAGCGGCGGAGTTGACGGACCTGCTCAATGGCGACTTGTAGATTCGGCAGCGGCATGGCACCAGGGTGCCGTGTCATGACGAGTTTCAGCACTTCGTCGTAGGACTTCCCTTCCACACAACACAGGTAGGCCATAACGACGGAAACCGATCGCCCCATGCCGGCCCGGCAGCACACCAGTTTTCGCTCTGTCGGTGGCCGCAATTCAAGCCATTGCACCGCTTCCATCAACTTGGCAGGATCAGCCTTAGCAAACTCTCGAAAAGGAATGTGGCGGTAATCCATCCAGGGAGCAGGGGTGACGACCAACTCTTCAGCCACCAGCAATAGGGTCCCAACGACCGCCGGTGGCTGTTGTGCGTCGTCAATGTTTCCGACCAATAGCTGATCCGTAATCATGTGCATAGCATGGTGAGTATAGCCTGCTCTGGAGGAGCGTCAAGCATTCTCACAAGCATTACGACCCCAGTTGCGATTTCTTTTCCTCGCCCGCTATACTCCTCTTATGGTCACGCTCACGCAGCAAGAAGTGGAACGGCGGTTGGACACGGTCCCATGCGCTATCTGTAAGCAGTCAAGCTTTGCCATTGATGAACGCTCCATGGGAGCTGACGGAGACTGGCGGGGCATCTGCAAGAAGTGTTTTTATACGTTTCCAGTCCATACCGACATGGAGTTTTATCTGCGGACACAACCAGATGTGCCATTCAGGCTCAAGGAGATCTCCTGCACCGCCTGCAATCACCGGGGGGTTAGCCTGGACCTTCGAGCCACCTTGTCAGTACGGGACGCTTACTACTTTGTGACCTGTCGAGGATGTCAGCGACAGTTCGTCGAGAGATCCTCGTTGGAGGCCTTTGAATAATTCAGCTCCTGCTCCCGTCGTTAGTGTATACTAAGACTATGAGTGACACGCCAAAACAACCAGACCTCACGCCGGAAGACAAACCTAAAGTAAGAAAAGAAATCCCCGTGTTCGCCATTCAGGACGATGATGCCATCATGGCTGAAGAAATGGCGGATCTCTTCGAAGAAGACAAGGTGTCCCACCAACACGGCAGCTCGGAACCGGAAGCGGACTGAAGCCAAGTCAACGTCACTTGTCCCTTGCTAAATCCCGCACCGCATGTAGTTCTTTGTGTCTTTCTGTTAGTAGGCCTGAGTTACCACAGTTATCGACAGCCAGAACGTCTCCATAGTCATAGATGAACAGAAGGCATTCCATCCCTTTGATCATTGGGAAACGGCCACTACTATTCTCACTAAAGAGCTCAAAAGTTGGCGAGACGCGACCTCGAAAGGGGTCTTGAAGCTTTACCGTGTATGTCACTCCTTCATAACGACCTTTGTGTTCAGGTGTCACGCGCTCGCCAACTACAGCCCCAGTGACAACTGCAAGACTTTTCTCGAACTCGTTGCGAACTGAGTAGTCATTCAACAAACACGCTGCCTCTGCCGTGCATGACATGAATAGTGCGATCCCAAATGTAAGAAACCGCGATAAACTCATAGGCCTTCAACGATGCTCTTGTTTCTCTCGCACCCAGTCTTTAGGTGAACAGAGGACGCCACGTCCTCTGTTCGGCCCTGCTTGTTCAGTCTTCTTGGCATTTCCCCCCATGGCTCAGTAGATGGAGGCTTTCACATTAGGAGAGAATAGAATCTCAATGCTGCTGTCAGCGTTTGACAAGTTCACGGACATGCATGATTTCCCGTTTACTAACGGGATGCAGCTCGGAAGCTCACAATATGATCACCACAGCGGTCTTGCCTTTCAAGGCAAAGAACTTCGCTTTGTAGGCCTGATCGCCTCAGTAGGCATGCACAACCGTTCCTACATCGGCTGCTGCAAGACCTTCAGTGGACACATCAGTAGCTAATATTACTCGATCATGTTCTTTTAACACGGTCATGCGGCAGTCAATGGCGCAATGCGATTAATTTTCCTCTTAGCCTGTTTTGCCGCCTCCCACAGATCAACCGCTCGCTGGGCATTCAACCAAAACTCCGGGGTGTTACCGAACAAACGAGAGAGCCGCAGCGCCATTTCTGGACTGACGGCACGTCGCTCTCGAAGCACCTCGTTGACGGTTTGGCACGACACGCCAATAGCCTTGGCAAAACCTGACACGGTCAGTTTATAGTCGGGTAGAAAATCTTCACGCAGCATCTCACCAGGATGCATTGGATGAACCTTCCTGGAACCCTTGTTGAGAATACTCATGCCAGGCATCATCTCAATGATAACCAGTTAATTCGACATCATATGCATCACCGTCGACGAATCGGAAGCAGATTCGCCACTTCATATTTAGCGAGATCGAATACTGACCCTCTCGATCATCCTTCAACTTATGCAATCGATTGCTCGGAGGAACCTTCAAATCATCAACGCGTGAGGCCGCATCAAGGTATTGCAGCCTTCTTAATGCCACAATCTAAATCTCGGCTGGAAATTGTTTCGCCCTACCCACACTGTACAGCCCTTCAGTGTGGCGATCGGCAAACGTTTTGATCACGAATAAGAGCGTAGACTGCCACGTGACATATGGTCAATCATTGGCTCACGACATGCAGCACATCGCCGCAGAAGGCTCTGGAACAAGCAAATACTTTGCTGTCTTGATCAGATGTTAGGCAGGACGAATGATCCGCACCGCCACATCCTGTTCAATTCGTCCCAGCGTGGACACCTTCCCCCCTCGTTCTTTGCGAACAATCTTTTCAATCTGCACGATAGCGCCGCGATGCCATCGGTCGAATGCTTGGTTCTGAGCAGAAGCGAGTCGGTCTTGCCGTCCGACTTCTTGTCGGCCTTGTTCATTGCACAACCAGGCTCTTTTTTCGCCCTTCATTTCTCGCAACTCGCTCACGACTCGATACACATCGGGACGCCGCTCGACGATGGTCTTGCCGTCTTTGCGTAGTAACAGATAGGAGAACTTCAGTGCATCTTTGATAAAGCCGACTTGTTCGTCGATTTTCTTAATCACAGCCGGTGGGTCCCACGTCCGTTCTTCATGGCACCAATCATGTGGGTTGATCATGGCCGGGCAGTCGTTTTCATGCAGGCAAGGGCTATAAATGGTGCAGCATTTCTCTTGGAGCAATCTGTCACGCACGTGAAGTAACCCTCTGGACGTTTCGCGTAGTGCCGGCTCTACGATCATGACGGTACCGTGCGGGGTGAGCAATGATAAGCACTCGTTGACCAGGCCGGAACGCATCTCGATTGGGTCTTTTGCATCTGCATATATCTCGTTCAAAGAATTGGCGACGATAATAAGGTCAAAGTGTCCCAGCTGTTTAACCCGTTCGAGCCAGGCTCCTCCCTCAAGATCCCCTTCGTAGGCCTGCAGCCGTACTGTTCCAACACCAGCTGCCTGACAGTATCGATCCCACAACTGCTTGGCCTGTTTGAGCGCCTCCGAGGATCCATCGACAGCGGTTACGGACAGGCCATGAGACGATCGCTGTTGATGCCACCAGTCGAGGACTGCCAATGCTCCGGTACCAGGGCCTGAACCAAGGTCTAACACTGAGAAGCCGCTATCCACTCCAAGAACAGGGATCTCATCCAGCAAAAGCTGGATCTTGACAAGATTGACCGGCAGAAAATATTGAAGATAGCCCGCTCGGAGGAGCCTGTCTGCCATATACTTTTGGTTGAGAGCCCTTCGCTCTATCGTAAAGAAGCTGGATAGTTGCCCTACAGCCTCTGCAACATGCTTTGAGGAAAGGGCCTCCCAAGCAATCAGTTCGTGAATGGCATCAAGGATGGGCGCAGAAATGGTAGCGTTGAGGCGTTGCATAGGCGTAGTGTATGCTCAAGGTATCAGGGAGGACAACCATGACAGATGATATTCTGAAAGCTTATAAAGACGTCGAATCAGCTGTGGAGCGATATATCCGGCTCCTGCACGATCACGTCAGCATGCTCCAAAACATTGAACCTCCAGGCTCCGACAAAGTCGTTCGGCTGACGGCCGGGTCCAAAGCTATGACGGACAGTGCCGGGATCTACCTGTCCTACGCCAAATATGTCGCCTACGGGATGCCTGCCAGCGAGGAAATGGTGGAAGACGAGATACAGGGATAAGTTGTGCCTTATATCTCGCAAATCGTGGTTCGCCGACAGTTCACGGCATACGCATCACGAGAAACGCGCCACATCACAACAAAAGAGCCTGCCCGGTTTCCCGGACAGGCTCTTTTCATTTCATAACAACGCGCTGCCTAGATGCTGCGCATAAACTGAGCAACTTCGTCTGGATTGACGGCACCACCCATGACCTGCGACATCGCGACGTTCGTGGACTTCTTACCTGTCAGACCAGACTCGACTTCATCCACGATCAACTCTACCGGCATCGATTGCCCACCGTAGACACGAGGGCCGCCGATGATCTTCGCGTTGGAGAAACCATAAATGGCAGTTGCTACTTCCTTAGCCAGCCAACCGACGTAGTTGAATTCTGGAACCACAATGAGCTTGGCCTTCGCGCACAACTGGCGGAGCTCCTTCGTCGGAAACGGGCGGAGTGAGCGGACCTTGATCAATCCTACCTTCATCCCCTTGTCCTTACAGAGCCGCACGGCCTCACGCGATTGCGCTGCTGCGCTGCCGGACGCAATGATGATCACTTCGGCATCATCGACGTTTTCTGCGGTCAGTAGGCCGCCCATGTACTGATTGATATACTTACGCGACCGTTCGACAGCCGCCCACACTTCTTGCTGCCAGACCGCATGAATGTTGTAAGCCATGAAGTTCGACTTCTGAACTGGGGCATCACGAGACAGACGAGCGGGAGGATTCTCCGCATCGAGCACCGGCACGGCACCGCGCCAGGCCTCACGTGGCGGCAACTTGATCCCACGATCTTGCATCCGCACGTAGCCACGTGCGTGTGTTACAAAGAACCCATCGCAGCACACCCCCACCGGCAAGGTCACATCGTTTTTCTCACTGATCGTGAAACCTGCTAGCGTGAAGTCGAACATGTCCTGTTGATTTTCAGCATGGAACACGATCATTCCGCAATTCAGCAGATAGGCGACTTCGATATTGTCCGGCTGAATGGCAAGCGGCGCGTTGACGACGCGACAGGTGAACATGGCAACTACCGGAAGCCGGTGGCCTGGCCATGACGCAATACCTTCCAATCCTCGCAACGTACCGGGTCCCGCAGTAGCCGTATAGCATCGAACGCCGGCGCGAGAGCCTCCGGCGATGGCCGCCATGACACCGACTTCTTCTTCACCACGATAATACTCTTTCACGTACCCTTCGCCGTAGAGCACTCCGACCAGCTGCATGGTTTCACTCTGAGGTGTGATCGGATAGGCAATGGCTAAATCCACGTTTGACCGGCGAATAGCCTCCTTGGCCGCTTCGCTGCCCGTGATAAATTCCTTCGTGCGCGGTGCCTCAAGAAACATGTATTCAGGAGTCACCACTTTCTGTCGTTTTGCTTCACCATGCGGATCTTGTTTTTTAGCGCTCGTCGGAGCCGCCACGCTGGTGATCGGATCGCCCTGGGGATTGCTCTTCACTTCGGTTTCGCTCATATTCGCACCTCTCTATATGGACGGTGAGCTGCTCGCTCAGCCTATCCTTCTCGCTTCATCTGGTCCGCAGAATGGCCGAACATCGCTGCGCTGCCCGCTCCACCAGGAGTCGGAGCAAACGCCATTGGATTGGTATGGGTTTTACCACCATGAACCTTGGATTGTGTACCGGTAAAACGGACATTCTCTCCGCTCTCCGGCAACTTGATGCCCATCTGCTCGCGGACACGCTTGAAAATCTGCGCGACACGCTTGATCTTCAGAGTATCAGAGTCCCGAATCGTGAGCATGGCATCCTCATGGCCTTGTTCGGCACAGATCGCCATGGTGCAGCAATTGGTTCCTGCCCGGATCATCTTGAGCGTGAGATTGGCATAATGGCAATGCACGCCGATGAAGATACAGGCCTCGATCTTGTTGCCCCAAATCGTGAGATTAGGGTGATTCGGATTGATGACTTCTTCCGGATCGATCTTCGGATACTTCGGACGATAGTCCGGCATCGGAATAATCATGACTTCCGGGATCTGTGCGGCGATTTCCAATGTTGCCTTTGCTTTTTCTACCGCGTGATCGTTCCAGGCCCACAAGAGCAGGGGACCAGGGAAAATTGTCGCATTCGGGCTCGTCAGCATTTTGCGAGCCATTTCTTCAATGACAACTTCCTCGTTTGGCTCCAGAAGGCCATAGTACAACCCCTGCCCTGGATCTGGCAGGTCGACACCTAACTGAGCCGCAGACGGTGGATGGAACCCAGCCGGACCCGGCACGATGATTCGCTCTCTCGTATCTTGTGTGATTGCCACGCCTGATTCCCTTTCCTTACCCGACAACCGGACTTGCTAACACCGCCGTGGTGCTCTTTTCTCCGTACGTAACATTGTCCGTCAATGCCGCTTTCGGCAGTTGGTCGATCATGATCATCTTGATGGCATTATTCTTCGCCATGGTGTCGCAGACCCACACACATTGCGCACATCCTTTACACCGGTCGACCGCGACATACGCGGATCCATACTTGAACCCTTGATCTTTACCCATCTCATCGCTGTACAGGATGGTGTTGGCTTCCGGACAGTACTGCGTACAGAGCTTACAACTCTTCGCGGCACAAATCTCGACACTGATATCGGCTACGAGGTACATGGAAACTCCTTTATAACCGGTTACGCGGTGGCTGCTGCAACAGGCTCTTCCACCCGTTTGACATCGGCCGCAGCCCAACCATGATCAACAGCGTAGTTCCATCCGGCCCGCATGACGGCAACGTTTTTCTCGATCAGCTCTTGCTTCTTCTTGAACTTCCGCTCGACAACACTGTCGAGGGCGGCCGTACCACCAGACACGACGAAGCCTTTCCCTAGGAACCGGTCCTTCACGGCCTGATCCAGTCCGGCCATGGTCGTCAACCCTGTAATCGCTCCGATACAGCCCATCAGTGCCATGTTGGTCGCGAGGTCCATTCCTGCCACTTCCAACGAGATCTTCGTGGCCGGGAAGTAATACAGCTTCGCACGCCTCTCTTTCAGCTCAGCCGCTTGATCTCGATGGAGATTCATCGGCCCATCATTATTGATCAATGCAATCCCATCTTCTTTCAAGCCGAAGTAGAACGGCATCGTGTATGACTTGCCGTGGGTAATGACTTGAGGGTGGAAGATAATAATGATGTGCGGGAAGGTAATTTCGCCGATCTCATAGATTGGTTCATCTGAAACTCGCACATAGCTTTCGACCGGCGCCATTCGCTTTTCCGACCCATAGAACGGCACGATTGTGCTTTCACCACCGGCATTGATGACGGCCGTGCTCAGAATATGCGATCCGGTCACGACGCCCTGTCCGCCGACACCTGCCATTCGAATATTGAAGCGCTTTGCCATCGTGGACTCTCCTTCGTTCGCTTAGGCCTTGTTAGGAATTGCAGCAGCCGGCTTGGCAAGAAATTCCTTGTAGCCATAGCGCTCAGTGAGGTACTGCTTCGCTTCTTCACTGACATACTCCGTGAACTGATATCGATCATTTTCAACCGTCTTCGCGTCTTCCATGACCTTATCGGTTGGAATGGCATACTCAATGTTGCACGATGTGTATGCTTGAATATAGGTCGATCCCACTTCGCGTGCGATCAGCACGGCTTTCTTGATGACGCTTTCCACACGACGTGGATTATTCGGCACCACAGTGGCCACATAGGCGCAACCCGCGACCTTCGCCATCTGCAGCATGTCCATCTTCTCGAACTTCTTCCCGAGAGGGGCCATCTTCAACACCGCACCGCGGTTGGTCATACCGCTTTCTTGGCCACCGGTATTTCCATACACTTCATTGTCCAACATGATGGTCGTAAATCGTTCCTTGCGGAACCACGAATGGAGCACTTGCTGGAACCCGATGTCGGCTGTTCCTCCGTCGCCGGCCATCACGACCACATCTTTAGGCTTGTCGCCGAAGCGAAGGCGGAGACCACGTGAAAGGCCGCTCGCCACTCCGTTTTGATCGCCGTAGTTGCCATAGACAAAGGGGATCGCAGCTTGAGAAATAGCGAGACGACCACAACCGGCGGTCCCGACGGTAATCGTGTCTTCCGGATTGGGGAACGCCACCATGGCCAGACGAATGAAGAGGGTCATCGCGCAACCTGCACACATGGGATGCTCTTCGAGCACTTCCTTGAAACTACCCACCTGTGAAACCGAGACCTTCTTTCCAAACGGTCCATGCTCTACCAAATCTCGATATTCCTTCGGCATAAACTTTTCAAATCCGTTGGAGAACTTGACATAATCAAGGCTCATTAGGCACCTCCCTTATATCGTTGGCAACGGCATACCGTTGCGCATATTTTCGCCACGCTACCGACATCATGACTCACGAATGAAAACTTGAGGGCTTGAGGGTTTGAACTATTCGGCACGCCCTAACCGAACCACCAACCCTTGGGCATCCTAGCAAAGCTGAAAAAAGACTGTCAATGTTTGTACGGCCTTTTCTCTGCACAGCCGGTAATTCCACCGGGCTGCAGGCTGCCACAAATCCCCAAAGATAGTATAACGTCACGAAAATCAACGCAACTTCAAAGAGGGCCCAAGGTTTTCAAAAGAAGACCTAGGCCCGACGGTCGGACGTAGGCCATTTGCCCCAAGTGATGGAACTGGTTGCTGAGAGATTGCTTGGTTTATGCATGCCAATTCATGTTTAGAGATTGCCGATCTACCACAATCTGTTTACACTGCGGTGCATGGCACTGCGAGTACTAATCCCCGGCGAAGACGAGGCTGGGACTCATGTTGGTGGAGTGCATAAGCGCCCCCCGATTCCTGATAACACACTTAAGGCCGAGTGCCCCAAATTCATGGCACATGGTCCCTGCGGAGGAGTCCGGAAAGGTGGACTGTGCGAGGTCTACCCTGAGATGAAGTGTCCATGGGTCTCCCTGTACCTCGAACTGGAAAAGATCGGTCAGACTGATTGGATGAAACAAGTGTAGTGAGGCGTGAAACGTGAAACGTGAAACGGTCGGAAGAAAACCTAAGGCCACCAAGCTCGGCTACAATGAGCGGCATGCCAAAAGCGGCATCACCGCCCCCTTGCCCGAGATTGAAACCTTCCCCAATCAGTATAAGGGGTATGAGATTACCATCGAAATTCCAGAGTACACGGCGATTTGCCCCAAAACAAATTTGCCGGATTTCGGCACGATCACGCTCCACTACATGCCGGATAAAGAGTGCCTTGAACTCAAGGCACTCAAAATGTACATCCACGCGTACCGGAATCTCGGGATCTTCTATGAGAACGCCGTGAACCGTATCCTCCAGGATATCGTCACATCCTGTCGGCCTGTGTGGGCAACAGTGACCGGCACATTCACGGCACGAGGCGGGCTCTCGAGCAAGATTGAGGCTCGCTACCCTACACAAAAGCTGTAATCTCCTGGTGTAGCATCCCATAAGCGCCTTAACTTTCCGTTCACCCTAAGCTCTTCGACGGGCTCAGGGCGACCAGTCAATGTCACCGTATCAATCAAGCACTGGCCCAGCCGCACTCTCCATCTGAAAGAAATCAAACCAATCGACGAATTGCCTTCCCCCTACATTCATCCGCGTATTCCCCGTAGAGCAAGAGCGGGCCTTAACGAAGCATACGTGGTGTAATTCTCTACTCGCCTCAAGGAGCAATATCTCGAACAGCTCGATTTTTCGCGGAAAATGTGATGAAATTTTCTTGAGGATTCAGACCACTTACACAAAACATCGATGGGCGGACAGCGCTGTCTCCGGCAACGCAATTGCGCACCACATTTCCATCGAGTGACCGTCGTTCCCACCCATACAATGAAATCTGTCTTCCCCTATCGTTTCTGAAGTGTCTGACATGAATCAGCCATCGGAACATATCCAGACAGAGCAGGCATTACGGGAAAGCGAAACCAAGTACCGTGAACTGTTCGAATCGTCGCGTGACGCCATCATGCTGCTGTTTCCGCCGGAATGGAAATTCACCACATGCAATCCTGCAACCGTTGCCCTGTTCGGAGCCATGAGCATCGAGCACTTCACCACACTAGGCCCATGGGATGTATCGCCTGTTCTCCAGCCAGACGGCGAATGCTCAGCCGATAAAGCCCCAAAAGTGATTCGACAAGCCATGGAGAACGGATCGCACTTTTTTGAATGGACCCATCGCCGTATCAACGGACCAAACTTCGCGGCGACCGTCCTGCTGACTCGAATTACATTGAAGGGACAAACGGGTTTACAGGCCACCGTACGAGACATCGGTGAACAGAAGCGCACGGAACAAGCGCTTCGCGACTTGTCTGAGTTTCAGAAGGCGATCCTGGACAATGCCGGGCACGCCATCATCTCGGCGACACCGGATGGAATCATCCGCGTGTTCAATCCTGCCGCTGAACAGCTCTTGGGTTACTCGGCTGAAGAATTGGTTGGGAAACAGACACCAGCGATTTTCCACGACCCCCAGGAAGTGGTGGCACGTGCCCAGGCATTTTCTGCGGAGCTTGGCATTGACTTAGAACCAGGCTTTGACGTCTTCGTCGAAAAGTGTCGTCGAGGACTTCCCAATGCCCATGAGTGGACCTACATTAGAAAGGATGGGAGTCGACTCACCGTCCTCCTGACTATCACAGCTTTACACAATCCCGAAGGGGCGATCACAAGTTTCTTGGGTGTCGCCTCGGACATTACGACGCTCAAGGTTGTTCAACAAGAATTGACGCTCGCGAAAGATGCCGCCGAAGCGGCCAGTGTCGCAAAGTCTCAATTCCTGGCCAATATGAGTCATGAAATCCGTACCCCCATGAACGGAGTTCTCGGCATGACCGAACTGCTCCTGGCGACTCCTCTCACCGAGAAACAACGCCATATGGCTCATACCGTGCAACAATCTGCCGCCTCATTACTCACAATCATCAATGACATTCTGGATTACTCAAAGATCGAGGCCGGGAAGCTCCAGCTCGAGCACACCGATATTGACCTCTCCCACCTCCTTGATGATGCAGTCAAGCTCTTTTCAGAAGCCGCTCGCCAAAAGGGGCTTTCCCTATCCGCCACAGTAACGCCGACCATTCCCACGGTGCTCCGGGGAGATCCGACACGACTCAGGCAAATCCTACTGAATCTGATCGGAAACTCCATTAAATTTACCACCACCGGATCAATCGCCGTGTGCGCAGACTGCCTCAAGCGTGATCCGGAACAGATCCTCCTTCGTGTCACGGTTCGTGATACCGGTATCGGCATCCCATGTGAATCGCAGGCCCACGTTTTCGATGCATTTGCCCAAGCAGACGGATCAACGACCCGCAAGTTTGGAGGAACGGGTCTCGGTCTCACAATCGTCAAACAGCTTGTTCACCTGATGGGAGGAACCGTTGACCTCGAAAGCACACCAGGTCTCGGCTCGACGTTCGGGTTTACCGTTCCGCTGGAGGTTGGTCCGGACAACAAAATGTCATCAGTCCTAACAGCGCTTCAACAGGCTCCAGCCACTCTCCACGGAACCGTCTTGCTCGCAGAAGACAATGTCGTGAACCGTGAAATCGCCGTGGCGATGCTGGAGTTGTTGGGATGTACGGTGGAGATTGCCGAAGATGGACGGGAAGTGCTCGATGCAGTCAACGCCCGATCCTACGATTTGATTCTCATGGATTGCCAGATGCCGAACCTTGATGGCCTGAACGCTTCTCGGTTGATTCGCGAACAAGAAAACCGCCGCCCCCAGCGTCGCCGCCTCCCCATTGTCGCGCTCACAGCCAATGCGATGGAGGGCGATCGAGAACAGTGCCTGGCGGCCGGGATGGATGGATACTTGGCCAAACCCTTTACCTTCGATCAGCTGCATCACGCATTGGCGCCCTGGTTGGAAAACGCGGCCTGAAACGCATGGTGCGCAGTGAAGCTCCGCGACTGAAACCGACCAGAATTTCGCAGCAAAGTGCTTGCACCGTCAGACACGCCGCGGTACCCTCATGAGGACTCATGGCCACCTACGCGATCGGCGATGTGCAGGGCTGTTACGAGCCCTTGCAACGCCTCCTCCAGCACATTCGATTTGATTCTTCCAGAGATCGCCTCTGGTTTGTCGGCGATCTGGTCAACCGTGGCCCCGACTCACTGAGTGTCCTCCGCTTGATCAAACAGCTTGGAGAGAGCGCGGTTGCCGTCTTGGGCAACCATGACCTATTCCTTTTGTCTGCGGCCGAGAACATTGTCAGGCTTCGACCCGAGGACACCCTGCAACCCATCCTTGACGCACCCGATCGCGACGAGCTCCTCACATGGCTACGGCACCAGCACCTGCTCTATCGCGAAGGCTCTTTTACGATGGTCCATGCGGGTTTGCTCCCGCAATGGACAGTCGATGACGCGGAGAAACTGGCTCGTGAGGTTGAGACCGGCTTACAGGGCCCTTCCTACCGAGATATTCTCAAAGCCTTGTATCCCAGCAAACACCTTCAATGGTCGTCAGGCTTGACTGGCCTGACCCGCCTCGCGACCATCATCAAGGTCTTGACGCGACTCCGAGCCTGTTCACCTGATGGTCGTATGGAGTCGTCATATAACGGATCTCCAGACCATATCCCCTCTGGATACTTTCCTTGGTTTACGATCGAGAACCGGAAGCATCTCGACACAACGATTGTCTTCGGGCACTGGGCTGCCTTAGGGCTTCACCGCGAAGACCATCTTCTCTCGATCGATAGTGGTTGCGTATGGGGAAGGGAGCTCACTGCCGTATGCCTGGAAGACCAGAACTTTTTCCAGGTGCCATGCACTGCGGTAACCGGCCGAGACTAACTACCGGTCAATGATAGCTTTCCGAGTCGCTCGGAAATCTCCCCTGCTCGACTTCTTCTTTGTACCGGCTCAAGGCTTGGAGCGCGTCCGTTTTCAGGTGCGCGTAGGTCTTCACGAATTTTGGAACGAAGGTATCGAAGAGACCGAGGAGATCGTAGAGCACAAGAACTTGGCCGTCACAATGCGGCCCAGCCCCAATCCCGATGGTGGAGATCGACAGCGCCTGAGTGACCCTTCTGGCAAGCTCGGCCGGGATCGCCTCCAACACAAGAGCAAATGCTCCAGCCGCTTCAAGCGCTCTTGCATCGTCCAGCAATTTGGCGGCGTGATCCTCCACCTTCCCTTGGACTTTATACCCACCGAGCGAATGAACGGATTGGGGCGTCATGCCCAGATGGCCCACGACGGGAATCCCCAGACTGGTCATCGCTTTGACCCGATCAGCCATGACGGCGCCGCCTTCGAGCTTGACCGCGGCGGCGCCGGCTTGGAGCAATCGGCCTGCGTTACGCACCGCTTCTTCGGTGCTGACTTGATAGGACATAAACGGCATATCACCGATGACCAGAGCGCGTGGCGCAGCGCCCGCCACTAGTTTGGTGTGGTAGAGCATGTCCTCCATCGTCACAGAAAGCGTATTGGCCTTTCCCTGCACGACCACACCTAGGGAATCTCCAACTAAGATGACCCGGATACCCGCTTGCTCGACGATGCCTGCAAACAACGCATCGTAGGCCGTGACGACGACGAGCTTCTTACGTTCTCGTTTATACTGCTGAACTTCGAGGATCGTCATCAGCCCAATTCTGCCTTGGTGATGATCTCAGCCAATCGATGCGTGGCCTTGATCGCCATGAGATGGACTCCATCACAATGGGGGCGAACCGCCTTGATTGATCGCACAGCAATATCGACCCCGACATCTTCAGACCGATCACCGGCGGCCTTGAGTTCATCAATCATCTCTTGCGGCACGGACATGCCTGGGATATTGGCATTCATGAATTCGGCCATCTTGTGATTCCGCAAGACGAGAATTCCCGCCAGCACCTTCACCTTGAATGGCTGAACCTGTTTCATAAAACTGGCAAAGACATCAGGGTTATAGACCGCTTGGGTCTGAAAAAACTGAGCACCGGCTTTTACTTTCACTTCAAATTTCGCCAATACCGGCCCGACGAGTTCGGCCTCCGGTGTGACGGCTGCCCCGATGGTGAACGCCGTGGACCCATCCAGCTTGTTACCCATCATATCTTTACCGTTGTTCAAGCCTTGCACCAGCCGCATGACTTGGACCGAATCAAGGTCATAGACCGGCTTGGCTTCTTTGTGGTCTCCCACCGTGGGATAATCGCCCGTGAGGCACAAAATGTTTCTGATCCCCAGCATGTGGGCGCCCATCAGATCAGATTGCATGGCAATCCGATTGCGGTCACGACAGGTCAGTTGCATCACAGGATCATGTCCCAACTCATACAGTAAGCGACAGACTGGAAGCGAGCCGGCTCGAACGACTGCAGCCGTATTGTCGGTAATATTCACGCCGTGGACACGCCCCACCAGCTGTTTAGCATTCTCGAGGACTGCAGAGATATTCGTCCCTTTGGGAGGGTTATATTCAACGGTGACGGCGAAGGTCCCGCGATTCAGGACATCGATCAAACGCTGCGGCTCTCGGCTCATGATCGCCCTCTCATTTCAGTCCTGCGGATCGTTTCGCGGACTCGACCGTATTCTCCAACAACATGGCAATTGTCATGGGACCCACACCCCCAGGTACGGGACTGATCCAGCCAGCCTTCTGCTTCACTGGCTCAAAATCCACATCGCCGCACAGCTTTCCCTCCGGCGTCTTGTTCGTACCCACATCGATGACCACTGCTCCTTCGCGCACCATGTCCGCCGTCACAAACTTCGCTTTCCCGATCGCGACGAGCAACAAGTCGGCTTCGCGGCAAACCGCGGGGAGATCCTTCGTTTTTGAATGACAAATAGTGACGGTCGCGTTCCGCTGCAGCAACATCAGCGCCAGCGGCTTCCCCACAATGTTGCTCCGTCCGACGACAACCGCCCGTTTCCCCTCAATGGTCACCCCTGCAGACTCAATCATCTTAATCACGCCCTTGGGTGTACAGGCTTCAAACACGGGATGGCCCTCTACCAGTCGACCGAAGTTGTAGGGATGAAACCCGTCCGCATCCTTCAACGGAGAAACAGCTTCGAGAACCACTTTGCTGTCGATATGTTTGGGCAAGGGTAACTGAACCAGGATGCCATGAATCTTGGGATCCGTATTCTTTTTTTCGATAAGCGCCAGCAAGTCGGCCTGACTCGTAGAGGCTGGGAGCTTGTGGTCGTCAACATAGATGCCGGCCATTTCACAGGCCTTTTGTTTGTTCTTCACGTAGACATGTGACGCAGGATCATCGCCGACCAAGATGGTGGCAAGACCAGGCACGACACTCTTTTTCGCCAACAGCTCTGCCGATTCTTGTGCCAGCCGATCACGGACCTGTTGCGCCAACGCTTTGCCATCAATCAATTGTGCGGCCACGATCTTCCTCCCTCTCACAGGTAAGTCAGTAAATTTTCTGGCAACTTAGCAGGGGAATTTTATGCAAGTCAACGCCGGATGATGATGCGTGGGCGGACAGGATCAAGGTCCATCCACGATATCCCTCAGTGTCGTTTCTTGACAGTCTCGTTACCCCTTCGATACGATGATCACCAGTCTAATCCTGGGATACCCCTCCGTTGCCCTTATCTTGCTCTCAACAACCCATCCTTGTTGCAGCACTGCTGGTTGGGCTTTCCCTCCCCAGTGAGGCAGCGCAAATCACTGGGTTGGAGACCCCTAATAGCTTTATCGGAGATCCCTCAGGGAAAGAATATTTTATCTCAAATATCAATGGAGAACCTGAGGCTCGTGATAATAACGGTTTCATCACAAAACTGAATACCGAGGGGAAGATTATCAGCCTCAAGTTTATTCAAGGCGGTGTGGCCGACATCGCTCTGCACGCTCCCAAGGGCATGGCCCTAGTCGGGTCCATCCTCTACGTTGTCGATCTTGATCAACTGAAGGGCTTCGACAAGACCACCGGCAAACTCCTGATCACTGTCTCCTGTTCGCCGCCGTCCCGATCACCGGTCTCCTTGACCGATGTGACGGCTTCACCTACTGGTCTGCTCTACTTATCCGATCAGAACGCCAATTCCATCTACCGCATCACTCCATCGGACAATTATCGGGTCGACCTCTTGATCCACGACGACCGCCTCGCAGGCCCTGCAGGGCTCGCCGTCCACCCCACAACTCACCACCTCATTGCCGTGAGCTGGGACAAAGGGAAAATTCTGGAGATCACCCCTGACGGACAGTTGACCGAACTGGAGGCGAACGGATTTTTCACCAGTCGGTTCCAAAACCTGAGCGGCGTTGATTTTGATCAGTGGGGCAATATGTACGTGTCGGATCTCACCAAAGGGAAGATTTGGCGAATGACCAGAGACCACCGATTCCAAGTCATCGCAGAGTATCTCCTTGCTCCAGCCGACATCGGTATCGACCGCACGAACAATCTCATCTTGGTTCCCTATTACTATGTCCACGCGGCTGAAATGAACGGGCTGGAAACTCCGTCATCAGCTAAATCCAAAGGTGAGAAGCGTACCCTCGCCGACTATGGGTTCATTCCTCCCCCTCCAAAGACAACCCCAGAAGGGCCAACAAAATGAACGCCTGTGCGTATTGTCATGACCGCAAAGGGAAGCGCCCATGTCCCGCGCTAAGCGGTTCGATCTGCAGCCTCTGCTGCGGCGAACATCGCATCACTCGAATCTCCTGCCCCACTGAGTGCAGCTATCTCGATACCGGAAGCGATTACCAACAGAAACGGCTCAGTGAGCAGTTCTTACCGGTCCGCCGAGAGTTCTATCGAGAACTCGACGAATCGGGGGGACAGAAGGCCGTTGCCCTCTTTAATTTGATTGAAGTCATTACGTTTAGTTATTTTGAAGGACGGCGTGACGGACAAGATGCCGAAGTGATCACGGCGCTTCAGGCCCTCCGGCGCACACTCAGCCCCCTCCATATACCATCTGCTCCCATGCCGGTGTTTGCAGAACACCTCCGAAAAGAATACGACAGCTTCAAAAAGCAGAACCCTGAACAGATCGCCGATGTATCAGACGCGCCAGCAGTCTTGGATCGAATCGACAGGTTCGTCTCGACGTTTTCGGGTAAGGACTTTCAGTCCAGCCGATTTCTTGGAGGACTAGTTGGCTACGTGAAAACACACCACCCTGAGATTGCGGATCACCTGAAGAAGAAGCACGAACCTGGGCACATCTTTCTTCCAGGACAATCGTTCATGCCTGCTCCACGCCCTGACGAACACACCCACGGTCCCGGCTGCCACCATCAACACTAGCCTGCATTAGTCATGAACGCATTTACTGTCACCGCCGACACGCTGGTCCGACTAGTCTGACCGTGAGTTTCCCGTAGCCAGGCAGGCTCACCCATCCTGACTTCGACATACTGTTCAAGTATGCCTTGGTCTCTCAAGGCTCCGCGTGCCCGCCTCACGTGGCGTCTTGGCGGTTTCGTTACAAAGCGTTAGGAATAATGCGGGCTAGGAATGTCTGGAGAATCTGTTCGGCTGTGCGCCAGGTTCGCCAACAATGCACCGAACCAAAGAATCCTTCTTCATCACTTTACTCTGTGTGGGGGGGGCGGGTCGGAAGCATCAGGTTGTGTCGGATGCAGTACATCACGTCAGGGGTTGGGTAGCGACCGTTCGGAGTTAGACTCTGTGCTTCAGCAACTTGCTCGCTTGTCCTCGCACATCCTCAGCGGATCCACCCGAGGCTTGCCGGTGCAAGAGTTGTTCGATGTGCCCTGCCAACCGACGATCTGCATCGTTCGAGAGGGAGACAATCTGAACCCCGAATTCGTACGGTTCTGTCCATCGCACGACCGCTTGATCAATCTCGAGACCATCTTTCTGGCCAGGCAACCAGAGTTGAACCCGTATGATTGTTTGTGCAAGAGGGGCAGAAAGACACCGGACCCGAAACCCATTGAGTGAAATATCCCGCATAGCAGCGAGTCTCACACAATGGGGCATCAGATAACAGCAGGGGTACTCAGCCTCAAGCCGACGATACATCCGGCGCGTCACGATGGATAGCATCCTCCCCCTCCTTTGATGGCTCGAACAACCAGGGTTGAGGATACGTGCGAACTGGGTTGGGGGGAATCCTACAAAAGCTCCCCCTCGGAAGGCGGAAACCTCAGGTAGACACACGTGACAGGCTTACGTATACGGAAGCCGGAGAAGGCCGCACCGTCACGCACAGGGGCCCGAACACCCGCGATGAGACTCACGAGCAGCCGTAATACTACTCCACAATGGTCACGGTCATTTCTACACGTTCCCGTGGATTATCACGTTCGTCACGTGGCATATTCACGATCTTATCAGCCACACCAATACCTTTCGTCACTTCTCCAAACACCGAGTATTTACGATCAAGAAATCGAGAATCCTCTACCACGATGAAAAACTGAGATCCCGCAGAATCCGGATCCGCGGCCCGAGCCATCGAGAGGATGCCACGCTTATGCGGGATGTCACTGAACTCAGCCTTCACCGTATGACTGGGACCACCCTGGCCATAGGTGTCTTTTTTCAGAGAATCCTTTGTATTCGGATCTCCCCCTTGGATCATGAATCCTGGAATCACGCGATGAAAAATTGTCCCATTGTAGAAACCCGCTTTGGCCAACTGGATAAAATTCTCCACATGCTTGGGCGCCACATCCGGATAGAACTTGATTTCGAGATCGCCGAATTTTGTCTTAATAATGGCCCGTGCACTCTTCGGAGTATCCGTCTTTGAATTGGGCGTGTTGTCCGCTGCAGGCAACAACCCGATTCCTGAGACCAACAGCATCAGACCGATCAGTCCCCCCGCCAGTATCCGCCATCTAGTTTGCTTGAACATCACCGTCCTCCCATACTCTTCCAATCACCATGGCCCGACATTGTAGCAGCTCCGATTTCCGGCGAAATGCTACCTCAATGCTCCCTCTTCCCCAGCGCGTGCTGCGCGGCCTCCTGTTCCGCTTCTTTCTTACTATTTCCCCGTCCAACCCCTACCACTCTCTGATTCACGTGCACTTCCACCTCAAAGGTCTTCTGATGGTCCGGTCCAGTTTCGCGCACCACCAGGTACTGGGGCAACACCTCATACCGCTTTTGGCACCATTCCTGAAAGCGCGTTTTGTAATCATCACCGCCGGGTTGTTCATGGACGGCATCAAGTTGGTGCAGCTCATCGACGAGAATATCGACCGTGAAATCACGGCTGACCTCAAAGCCTCCATCCAGATAAACCGCGGCAATAACGGCCTCCAGCGCGTCAGCCAATAATGACGTTTTATCTCTTCCTTTGGACCGTTCCTCTCCTCGACCAAGCCTCAGATAACGCCCAAGATCCAGCCGTCGAGCGGCATTCGCTAAGGGCGTCTCGCTCACCAGCTGTGCCTTGAGTTTGGAGAGCGCTCCTTCGCTCAATTCGGGATATCGTCTCGCCAGATAATCACTGATAATCAGCGATAAAACAGCATCTCCCAAAAACTCAAGGCGTTCATTGTGCGTGCGACCAGGCTCCCGACGCTCATTCACATACGACTTATGCGTGAGCGCCTCTTCCAAAAGATTGTCATCCGTGAATCGATATTTCAAGAAGGCACGTGAGGAGTCGGCAGAAGAGGCAGGCATCATTGAGGCATGCGTGTTACGTGTCCAGTCGCTTGAAAATCAAACAGGCGTTCACTCCGCCAAATCCGAACGAATTAGACAAGGCCACCTGAATCGCAGCTGACCGAGCCTTGTTGGGAATATAGTCTAAGTCACAGGCTGGATCAGGAGCATTCAGATTAATCGTGGGCGGGAGCATCCCATGGAACAACGCCAGGATGCTGAAGACCGCTTCGATTCCACCGGCCGCACCGAGCAAATGCCCCGTCATGGACTTGGTTGAGCTAACGGGAATACGATAGGCCTGCTCACCGAATACTTGTTTGATGGCGCGAGTCTCAATCGCATCGGCCATCGTCGATGTCCCGTGCGCATTGATATAGCCGATCTGATCACGGGATATTCCTGCATCCTTTAGGGCAAGTTCCATACACCGCACAGCCCCTTCGCCCTCTTCCGGTGGAGCCGTAATGTGGTACGCGTCGCTGTTCATCCCGTACCCGATGATCTCCCCGTATATTCTCACCCCACGCCGGATGGCATGCTCACGTTCTTCGATTACGACAACCCCTGCTCCTTCGCCCAATACGAATCCATCACGATCCTTGTCGAAGGGACGGCTCGCCTTGGTCGGTTCATCATTCCTGAAGGACAATGCCTTTGCGGCTGCGAATCCTGCAACACCCAACGGAGTGACCGCCGCTTCGGCACCACCGGCCACCATGACATCGGCCTCACCTCGTTGTATCAGGCGGTAGGCATCTCCAATGCAATGATTGCCCGTGGCGCAAGCCGTCACGGCACAGGAATTAGGCCCTTTGGCTCCGATCCGAATCGCCACTTGCCCGGAGGCGAGGTTGATAATGGTCATCGGGATAAAAAATGGTGAGACCCGGCCAGGCCCTTTGGCCATGAGCACATCATGATAATGTTCGATCGACCCGAGACCGCCGATCCCGGAACCGATATACACCCCAACTCGTGTGGCCTCTTCCGGCGAGACCTTTAATCCTGCATCGTCCACGGCCAACTGCGCTGCACCGACAGCGTAGTGGATGAACGTATCCATCTTCTTGATCTCTTTTTTTTCGATGAACCGAGCCGGATCGAAGTCCTTCACCTCGCCTGCAATTTGGGCATCATAGCCGGTCGGATCAAATCGTGTGATCCTGGCGATACCCGACTCGCCAGCACAAATGGCATTCCAGGTCTTTTCGACCCCAGTACCCAACGGAGTCACCAGACCAAGACCGGTGACAACGACGCGCCGAGTTGGCCGATCTGATTCGCCTGCGCCCATGTTCAAGACTTTTCTTTAATGTAGTCCAGCGCTTTCCCGACCGTCAGAATTTTCTCGGCATCCTCATCGGGGATTTCAATCGAAAATTCTTCTTCAAGTGCCATCACCAGCTCGACCGTATCGAGCGAATCCGCTCCCAAGTCTTCAACGAAAGAGGCCTCCGGTGTAACCTCGGCTTCCTCTACGCCCAGCTGCTCGGCAATAATTTTCTTCACTCGTTCTTCTACAGTGGCCATCGATCTGACTACCTCCTTCCCCGGTATACGCTCACCTGCACCGCCACACGGGGATCTGTGACGGCCATTCGCTCACGAGACTCGCTGTCTTTATACCATCAACATACCGCCGTTTACGTGCAACACATGACCCGTGATGTAGGCGGCCTCCTCGGAGACCAAGAAACGCACAGCTGCAGCAATGTCAGCCGGCGTCCCCAAGCGACCCAGTGGAATCTGCTTGAGTAAGGTGTCCTTGACATCAGTGGAAAGCCCATGGGTCATCGCCGTATCGATGAAACCCGGCGCCACCGCATTAACCGTCACATTACGACTGGCATATTCCCGCCCCACTGTCTTCGTAAAGCCGATGACGGCTGCCTTCGACGCCGAATAGTTTGCCTGCCCTGCATTCCCAATCACCCCAACAATCGAGGCAATGTTGACGATACGACCATACCGCTGCTTCGTCATCGGCTGCAAGACCGCCTTTGTACAGTTAAAGGTGCCGTTCAAATTGATCTGAAGGACCAGGTTCCAATCTTCTTCTTTCATCCGTAACAATAAGCCGTCCCGAGTGATCCCGGCATTGTTGACCAGGATGTCCACCTTTCCCCAAGCCTTGAGCACTTGCTCGACCATGGACTTGGTTTCACCGGTATCAGCCACGTTGACTTTGAGGTTCAACGCCTTTCTCCCAATTTTCTCTACCGCAGCCACAGTTTCCGCGGAACGGCTGGGGTCGAGATCGGCGACGGCTATGTCCGCCCCCGCTTGAGCCAACGCTTCGGCAATCGCACGACCGATACCCTGAGCGGCACCGGTTACAATAGCGGTTCTCCCTTGTAGTGACATCGCAGACCTTTCCAATAACTCGTTAACAGACGACAAAGCGGTTCGTGACTTCGTCTTTCCTTAGGACAATCTCCTGTCAGCTCAGCGCCTTGAGTGTCGCATCTAAGGATTTCGGGTCGTTCACATTCAATAAAGTCACGCCAGGCAAAATTCGCTTGATCAAACCGGTCAACACTGTGCCTGGGCCGACCTCAACAAAAGTCGTCACACCCATGTTCCCCATCGCCTGCACCGTATCTTGCCATAAAACGGAAGAAGGCAGCTGGCGAATCAATGATGCCTGAATCTCCCCTGCGCGACTGATCGCCTTTGCCTCTGCGTTATTCACGAGTGGTGCACGGAGATCCGACCATCGCACCGCACCGAGGTCCTTGGCTAACCGATCAGCAGCTTGCTGCATCAAGGGCGTGTGCACCGGCACACTGACAGGTAACGGAATAGCCTTTTTACAGCCTTGCTCCTTCGCCAACGCGATCGCTCGCTCCACCGCCGCCTTCTCGCCGGCAATCACGATCTGCCCAGGTGAGTTGAAATTTGCGGCCGCGACTACGCCGACTGATGAGGCAGCATGACAGACCTCTTTAACAACTTCAGCGGTTAATCCTAAGAGTGCCGCGACAAGGCCGGTTCCAGGGGCAACGGCCTCGGACATGTACCGTCCACGTTTCTGAACCAAACCAACGGCATCAGGAAAGGTAACCCCACCGACCGCAACCAACGCGGAGTATTCGCCCAAACTATGCCCTGCGGCTGCAATGGGCTTGATCCCAACCGGCTCAAAGAGTTTCCAGGCAGCGATGCTGCTGACAAGCAAGGCTGGCTGAGTGAATTCGGTCAGATTAAGCCGTTCTGCCGGTCCAGTAAAGCACAACTCCGCCACGTCATATCCCAGAACCGAGGAAGCCTCATCGTACACTGCTTTCAAGGAGGGGTAGGCATCATAGAGTGCCTTTCCCATCCCGACTGATTGAGACCCCTGTCCAGGGAACACGAGACCGATTTTTTGCGTCATGGGGCGTTAGATATCTTAGAAATCCCGTGCAAAGTCAACGGGAAAAGTTTTTACAAGCCGCTCGCCCGTATCCAGGAGGAGTCAACTCAATACTTCTCTTGACTCCAGACAGATCCACACCTACCACCTAATGACGGCTGACGCCCACGTGAGGCCCGCTCCAAAGGCACCCAGCATCACCAAGGAACCAGCCTTCACACGCCCCTCACGAACCGCTTCATCAAGCGCAATGGGGATGGAGGCCGCCGATGTGTTCCCATACCGATCCACGTTCAGGAGCACCTTCTCGACCGGAAGGCCCAACCGTTCAATCACCGCCTTGAGAATTCGTATATTCGCCTGGTGCGGCACATAGAGATCGATATCTTCCACTCGAAGATTATTGGCAGACAACGTCGTCCGAGCAATCTCTTCCAGCGTTCGGACCGCAACCTTGAACGTTTCATTGCCTTTCATCTTGATGTACTGGAGGCGCTCTTCAACCACCTTTTCAGAAGCGGGCATACGGGAACCACCACCCGGTACCATGATCAGGTCGCACAGTGTTCCGTCAGAGCGAAGATGTGTGGAGAGAATTCCTCGCTCCCCATCACTCGCGCTGACCACAACCGCTCCAGCTCCATCTCCAAACAACACGCAGGTGTTCCGGTCGGTCCAGTCCGTGATCGCGGACATGACTTCAGCTCCGATCACCAGCACGTGCCGCATCCCACTCTTCACATAAGCATCCGCAACGGAAAGCGCATAGACAAACCCACAGCACGCAGCCGAAAGATCGCACGCCGCAGCCTTCATCGCCCCAAGTTGATGCTGGACGAGACAGGCTGTAGCTGGAAGCGGGTAATCCCCCGTACATGTGGCCACCAAAATCATGTCGAGATCAGCAGCCGTCAGGCCTGCCGACGCCAAGGCCCGCTTCCCGGCCTGAACTGCAAGGTCCGAGCAGGCCTCTCCTGTCGCTGCAAGACGCCGCTCGCGGATGCCGGTCCGCTCGCGAATCCACTCATCGGACGTGGCCACCATCTGTTCAAGATCCGCATTCGTCAGAATCTTGGCAGGCGTATACGAGCCGGTGCCAGAAATACAAGCCTTCATCGCCCTGATTCCATCGCCGGACGGGAATGACTTTCCTCAATGTCTCGCTGAATGAGCTCTCGCACCCCGCCCTCGGCCATCCCCTTGGCCCGTCGGATCGCATTTTTGATGGCCTTCGCCGACGACCGACCATGACAGATCATCGTCACCCCATTCACGCCCAGCAGCGGGGCCCCACCGAATTCAGCATAGTCTATTTTCCGCTTGAGATTTGCCAGTGGGCCGGCAATGAGGGGATACGCGAGTCGACCGAAGAAGTGTCCTGAAATTTCCTTCAGGAGCAGCCGCTTGATCATCTCGGCAACGCCTTCGGAAATCTTCAACGCGACATTTCCGATAAACCCATCGCAGACGACAACATCCGCGATCCCGCTATAGACATCGCGTCCCTCGACATTCCCCACGAAATTCATCGAGCTCGACTTGAGCAACTTAAACGCTTCCTTCGTGACCTCATTCCCCTTACTATCTTCTTCGCCGATGCTGAGTAATCCCACACGAGGATTCGGCTTGCCGAGCAGATGCTTGCCGTATTCGTTCCCCATCAAGGCGAATTGTTCGAGATGGTTGGCGGAGCAGTCTACATTCGCTCCGACATCGAGCATGATGGCCTCTCCGGTCAACGTCGGAAGACTTGTGGCGATCGCCGGTCGTTCAACCCCCTTGATCAGCCCTAAGACGAAGAACGAGGCCACCATGCTTGCCCCCGTATTCCCAGGGCTTACCACAGCCCCGGCTTCGCCGCTCTTGACTAACTCCGTCGCAACCCAAATCGACGAATCCCGTTTCTTTCGAGCCACTGCAGCAGGCGACTCGTGCATCTCAACGACCTGAGAGGCGTGCTTGATGGACAGGCGAGGGTCATGAACGGATTGACGCTCGCACTCTTGTTTCAGGATGGCTTCGTTGCCGACAAGAATAACCTCGACGTCGCACTCTTTCACAGCCTGGAGCGCACCCTCCACACAAGGTGCCGGGCCATGATCTCCCCCCACCGCGTCGAGCGCGATCTTCATGCGGCTTGTGGTATTCACGGATGGTGTCGGAAAGACAGGCTACCCACGTGTCGCCCCCTGGGATCAGATCTGACGCGCTGAACCCTTCTTGCCACAGACCAGCTTGAACATGTTACCGGCCTCCACGTATACCAGTCTGGCACAGCCCGAAGCCCATGCCATCAGATACGAAGAGACCCCTGAACACCTGCCGCTGTGGGGCGTCAACCATCGATTGACAGTCGGCTTAGGCTTCTTCGACTTGAATGACGGCTTTGCCCTTATAGGTCCCGCAATTCAAGCAGGTGTAATGCGGAAGCTTTAACTCATGGCACTGTGGGCACACAGCCATCCCCGGTGGGGTCATTCGCAGTTTTTGGGTACGACGCTTATCGCGTCTGGCCCGTGAGTGTTTATGTTTCGGATTCGGCATGGTAACTCCTTCTTCCCCCTCGATTCGGACCGCGACTCAGCGCTGTCCGACGTCCCTCAGCTTCTCTTTCATCGTACGCAGCACATCAAATGGGCCTCCCACCGGTACGTCACCGCAACGACAGGGCCCTCCATTCAAATCGTGCCCACAGCGGGCACAGAGACCAAGACAGTCGTTCGTACACAACGGGTGCATTGGGGACGCCAAGATTACCTGCTCTCGTAACATCGGCGCCAAATCCAGATGATCACCCGTAAAGTAATAGAGATCGTCGTTCGGCTCTTCCTCCTCGGCCGTAGGCGATACCACTGCTTTCTTCTTTCGCGCTCCGTCCCGTTTCCCGGTAGACCCTGTGGATTTCACCTCTCGCTCATAGACGACGCGTAAGGAAAAGGCCACCGGCTCGTCAAACTCTTTCAGGCAGCGGACACATTGCCGACCTGCGGTCCCTTCCACCACGCCGGTCACATAGATGCTCCGTTCGATTGGACGAAGCTCCAATCCGACCGACATCGTTCCGCGAATGGATACATCCGCGTCCGTCAGTCCCAGCTCGTCCCCCGTCAGGTCTCCGGACAGCGAAAGGCCCTCATCCGTGATATCCACGATTTTCGGCGTTAAGACGCCCATGAGTCCCCTCGACGATATACCACCGCCCCATCCCAGGGCATTGATCTCACCGATCACCTTCGTTATCGCTCCTCAGCAAAGCTGATGATGGCGATATGCCGAGCCCGCTTGACGGCCACCGTTAGCTCACGTTGATGCCGCATGCAATTGCCTGAAATCCGACGTGGAACAATGCGTCCTCGCTCCGTCAAGAAATTCCGAAGTAGTCCGGCATCCTTAAAGTCAATCGGTGCTTTGTCCAGACAAAACCGGCAGGGACGTCTCCGTTGGAACAGCCGTCCACCCCCACCACCCCCACGTTCATTTTCACCTCGATCCATCACTGCCTCCTCATATGCCTGTCATTAACCTTCGTCGCCTGTCTCATAGCCGGGTTCATCATGCATCGGAGGTTCGGTACTGGCGCCACCATCTTGACGCTTGGGCATAAACGTCACGGTCTGGGCCACCACTTCATGCTTGCTGCGCTTTTGCCCATCTTCGGTTTCCCATCGGCGCTGTTGCAACCGACCCTCGACAATCACGCCGTTCCCCTTGCTGAGATACTGCCCGCAATGTTCGGCTTGTTTACCAAAGACCACAATATCGACAAAACACACTTCTTCCTTCAAATCGTCGCCCTGTTTAAACCGGCGACTGACCGCCAAGCCAAAACTGGCTACCGGCGTCCCGCTCGGCGTATACCGAAGCTCGGGATTCCGAGTGAGGTTTCCGAGTAAGATGACTTTGTTAAATCCGGCCACCGTCTGACTCCTGCGACGCAGCTTCCACTGGATGCCGCTCCACTAATGGCTTCTCATGATGAACCGTCAGAAACTTGATGATATCGTCTTCCAAGCGATAGGCCCGTTCCAGCTCACCGACGGTGTTGTTCGGTGCCTTAAAGTAAAAATAGCCGTAGGTCCCCTTTCGCTCGCGACGCACTTCGTAGGCGAGTTTTTTCTTCCCTAAGTTTTCGGCTTTGATGAATTGCGCGCCGGTCTTGTCGGCAACCGCTTTCATCTTGTCGATGAGTGTTTTGGTGTCCTCATCGGAAAGGGACGGACGAATAATAAACAGAGACTCGTAGAGCTCCATGCAGTAATCCTCCTGGACAATGGCCCCCGAACCAGTCGGGAGCGAGGTGTAGGGTGCCTATCTAGCACAATGAACGGAGGACGGTACCATAGGGGTTCTTACACTGTCAATGAATCGCAGAGCCCACTTCCTCCATCGATGGAACCCTTGACTGAGAGTAGAGACGTGCTTCCACAATCTGATTGCCGACTTCATACGAGCTTCTTCTCATTGACAGAAAAATACTTTAATGTAACCATTGGCTACTGCATCAACTTGTCATGGACCGCCATATCGTCTGTCTCCAGATTCCCTCTTTTCAGATCGCGCTGGCTCGGTCTGCTGACAGTGCACTGCGAAATAGACCCGTGGCTGTTGCACCAATCCATACGCCCAGAGCGTTGATTCGAGAGCTTTCACTCGAAGCGCTCCATGAAGGCCTTCAACCCGGAATCGCTCTGGAGATTGGACGGCTGATCTGCCCGGGACTACGCGTCATCCCTCCCGATTCGTCACTCCTGCACGCAGCCCATCATGAACTTCAACAGCGGATCTCAGGCATTGCACCAACATGGGAATCGATCAGGCCAGGCTCGCTGTTCCTCGACCTCACCGGCACAACCAGACTCTTCGGCCCTCCGATCGATACTGCCACCCGCATCAGTCGAGAACTGATCGATCAACAGAAATGGCCCAGTCTCATCGGGTTGGCCGGCAACAAATTGGTCTCACAACTCGCGGCCACTACGCTGGCGAAGCCACCCCAAGTCTTATCAATTCCTCCAGGAGCCGAAGCATCATTCCTCGCGCCATTACCGACCCTCTATCTTCCCGGCCTCCAGCGATCCCACGTCGCTCGACTCTCACAGCGATTGGAAGACCTGAACCTGCATACACTTGGCGCAATCGCATCCATCTCATTTGCGCAACTGCATGCCGCCTTAGGCGATCCGGCCAATTTGCTGCACGAGTGGGCCTTAGGAATCGATTCGTCTCCCGTTCACTCACCGATCACTCAGCCGACCATCGAACGGTCCGCTTACCTCGATCCAGATGAAGTGGATGATGCCCTCGTACTGGGACGGCTGCATCGATTATTAGAGCAAATTTGCACCACGCTTCGGCAGCAACAGCGCGTGTGCCGTCTTATTATGCTGACCGTTCGACATAGTGACCACGTCGAGCAGACAGCCCAACAGATCTTGACTCAAGGCACATACTGGGAAATTGACCTCCAGCCGGTACTGACAGGCTTGTTCTATCGCAGCTTCCGTCGACGAGTCCGTCTCACCCGGCTGACACTTCAAGTCAGTCGACTGGAAGCACCGAGCCAACAGCTGCTGCTCTTCGACGAACCGGCAGCAGCCGTGCTTCCACGCGCACACAGACTTTCGCTGGCACTGGATCAGATTCGCGCACAATTCGGTGAGCAGGCCGTGGCTTGGGGACGGACATTACGATGGCGGTAGTGCAATTCGTCTATCTCCATATCCATTCCACGTACTCGCCAATGCGCGGAGTATCATCACTGGAAGAACTCTGCACGGTGGCACAGCAGCAAGGATCATCAGCCATAGCCTTAACGGACACGAATGGATTGTACGGAGCCATTCGCTTTATCGAACAGGCCAAACACCGAGGGCTGAGGCCGATCCTTGGCGCTGAACTGACGACTGACCAGCACCGTGCCGTCTTACTGGCGAAAACGCCGAATGGCTACACCAATCTCTGTCGGCTCCTATCGGAGCGACACGGCAACCCTTCATTCAATTTCCTCCTGTCAGTAACCCGCTACCGCGACGGCCTGATTGTAATCACGGACGACGAAGCGGCACTCACGGCTTGGGCTGAGGAATCACGGCAAGATCTCTATGTTGAGCTGACGCCAGGACCGGCAATGCACAAGACCCTTCTTGTCAGTTTCCGTCTTGGCCTCCCACCCGTCGCAACCAACCGCGTCTACTTTACGCACGCGAATGACTTTTCCACACATTGCCTTTTGCGTGCCATTGCACTCAACACAACGCTGTCGCGCCTATCGAACGAAGCCTGCTGTGCACCCACACAATGGCTGATGCCTCCGGTACGCATGGCCTCTCAGTTTCCTCACGTACCGGAAGCGGTCGAGAACACCCTTCGTATTGCCAAAGCCTGCTACAGCGACTGGCGTTTCGGCGAAACCATTTTCCCAGCGTTTCGGCAGCTGACCGATGATGACGCCTTCCTGACGCTCAAAAAGCAAACCTATGCCGGTGCGCACGACCGATATGGAACCATCACCCAAACCATTCAAGGCCGGATTGAAAAAGAGTTGGCGATCATCCGACACAAACGCTTCGCGCATTACTTCCTCGTCGTGGAGGAAATCGTTCGTCAGGCACTGCGTACCT
>NIUT01000011.1 GCA_002254365.1 Nitrospira sp. UW-LDO-01 | reverse complement strand
CTAACACGCGTCTCCCCTCGGAGACGAGTCAGACCCATGCTCCTCTGCATGAATCGTTGAAGAGGCGGAATCCTATTTCTTCCTGACCATAATGCGGAGGGGGGTGCCGGTGAAGAGGTACGTCTCGCGGAGTTGGTTCTCCAAGTATTTTAGGTATGCGGGGGTGATGTCTTCAGGATGACCGACGAAGAGGACAAAGACAGGCGGTTTGGTGGCGACTTGAGTCATAAAGGCCGACTTCGTCCCAGCTGTGGGTTTGTGCTTCCGAGCCGGTAATGGATGGGTCTCCAGAATTTTCTGCAACCAGATATTTAACGCGCCGGTGGAGACGCGCTTGGTAAACATCCCGTGCACATCTTTAAGGAGCGGGAAGAGGCGGCGAATAGATTCCGGTTTGAGGGCTGAACCATAGAGGACGGGGGCCCAGGCCAGAAAGGGAAAACGGCGGTGGAACTCGAGTTCGTACGCTTGTCGTGCGTTCTGGTCTCCGGCCCGCAGATCCCACTTGTTGATCAAGAGAATACAGGCGCGGCCCTGCTTGAGAATCGCTCCGGCGATCTTGGTATCTTGCTCTGTGACGCCTTCCACTCCGTCCAAGAGCAACACGGCAATGTCGGATCGTCCGATGGCACGGAGCGATCGGAGAACGCTGTAGCCTTCTATTCCTCGGTCAATCTTCCCTCGTCGTCTGATCCCCGCGGTATCGGTGAAGACGTAGGACTGATCTTGGTGGGTGACCAGTGAATCCACCGGATCGCGCGTGGTTCCCGGCACATTGCTGACCACGACACGCTCCTCTCCGAGCAGCGCGTTCACGAGCGTGGATTTGCCGACGTTCGGACGGCCGACGATGGCCACGCGGGGGAGTTGTTGCAGCTCGTCAGATTCCTCCGCTGAGGGAAGCAGGGGGTACAGGGCGTCCAAGAGTTCAGCGACTCCGAGCCCATGTTCGGCGGAGATGGGATAGAGCTCATCCGTGCCCAATTTATAGAAGTCGGCGAGTAAGGGCTCGGATTTTGGCGTATCGATCTTATTGACAGCGTAGAACAACGGCTTGGTCACGCCGCGCAGGAGTTTCACCACCTCATGGTCTGGGGGGGTCAATCCTGACCGGCCGTCTAGGAGGAAAATGAGGATGTCTGCCTCGGCGATCGCGAGTTCCGATTGACGTCGGATCAAGGTCAGCATGCTGTCTGACGAAGACAGATCCAATCCCCCCGTGTCGACCAGTCTGAACTTTCTGGTGCGGTAGGTGGCATCAGCATAGTTGCGGTCGCGCGTCACGCCAGGGACGTCGTCCACGATCGCGATCTTCTGGCCAAGGATCTTGTTGAACAACGTCGACTTTCCCACGTTGGGGCGACCGATGATGGCAATGAGTGGGGGAGGTCCGCCCTCGGTTGGGAGTAACGGAAGGGTCGGTTCTTGTTTCTGACTTGATTTTGCACGAGGCATGATCATTCGGACCGTAACACATGGTTTTTCATAAACACAACCTGCCTCGTCTTCTCTTCACTCACTCGGGTATAATTTGCTCAATGACTCAGTCCTCAGCCCTCAGTCCTCAACACTACTTCGATTGGTCCCAGATCGACGATGTGCTCCTGGATATGGACGGCACATTGCTGGACCGCCACTTCGACAACTTTTTTTTTGAAGAAGAATTGCCGCGTCGGTATGCCGCGTTGCACCGCCTCTCGTTTGAGGAGTCGCGCACGCGTCTTATGGCGATGTATCGATCAGTCGAAGGGGAGCTGGCCTGGACGGACCTGAACTATTGGACCAGGCGGGTCGGCATCGATGTGGTGGCGATGCATAAGGAGCTCGATCACATGATCGGATTTCTACCAGGCGCTGAGGAATTCTTGCGCCATCTTCAACAGCTGGGGAAACGCGTGACCATCATCACGAATGCCCATTCGACCGGAGTGTCGGTCAAAATCTCGAAGACCGGTCTGGATCGGTATGTGGACCGGATTGTGGATGCTTTTGAGGTGGGGTATCTGAAGATGCGGCCGGAGTACTGGCCGAATTGTCAGCGCTTGTTGGGTTTTGATCCAAAGAGGTCGTTGTTCATGGATGACGATGAAGGTTGTCTGACGGCCGCGCGAGCCTTCGGACTGGCTCATCTGGTGCACAGTGCCAAGTCGAGCTCTCAGTTACCTCCGGCCCCACTTCCACAGTTTTTCTCGGTCACGGGATTTACGCCGCTCTTGAACGGCAGGTCGACGGGCTAGCCCTGTCTCACCGCCGTGCCTCGATACATTTCTCCGCCTAGTCTTGGTACCCGCTGCATGGCAAATCGATCGAGCTGAGTGATGTTCAGTCCGGCTTGAGCGATCAAATCATCAATCCGGCGATTCAGATTGCATCCGCAGCCGATGATGTTCTGAACAGGATTGAGTCTGTCCTGCCATCGGGCAATCTTTTGGTCGTCGCTCCTGCCATGTTCCAAAAAGAGAAACCTGCCGTCTGGTTTGAGTGCACGTCGCACTTCCCGCAGCGCACGCACCGCATCGGGAATGGTGCAGAGGGTCCAGGTACTGACTACGCAGTCGAATGTCCGGTCTTCATAGGGTAGTCGCTCGGCGCTTTGATGGGTAATCTCAACCGGAAAGTGCACGCCTGCACGACGCTTCGCGATCCGCGTGGGAAGCATAGGGGTGGGATCAACGGCCCGCACCCGCGATACATTGGAGCCATAGTGAGAAAGATTGAGTCCGGTCCCAATCCCGATCTCCAGCACCTCGCCGGCCACCGATTGGAGCACCTCGGCCCGTAATTGCTGGAACTCCTCCCCACGCATGACGTGCTCCATCAGGCGAGGGAAGACATGTTTGCAATAGAGTCCCATCCGCGGCGCAGTATAACAAACTTTGGCAGTCTGCTGAAAAGCCCGCTGCTCATCCTTCGAGAGCCTCAGGATGAGCGAGAAGAGCATTGAAATTATGAGGGTTTCCCGTTCGTGCTGAGCTTGTCGAAGCACACATGTTGAGTTTTTCAGCAGACTGTTAGAAGCCTCTCCGACAGTGACCTTTTCTACTGAGACAAACGATCTACGGCCATCTGCATCGTTCTCGGCCCCGAAAAACCCTCACGGTATTCCAGCGAATACACCTCCGGCTTTTCAGGGCCTGTGGCCTCGCGGCTCGCCGCATCTCCTTCGTCTCGCTACGAAGGCCATGTCGGACAGGCTCCTCGCCTGGCAGAAATCTTGTGACCCCCGAGGGTCTATGTTAGAGTCCTTCGTCTTTTTTGACAGAGGGAGTGAGTAGCGATTAATGAGCAAAGGATACGATCACCGCGCCATTGAGACGAAATGGCAGCAGTACTGGGAGGATCATCGGACGTTCCGCGTTGCGGACGATCGCAAGAAGCCCAAGTTCTACTGCCTTGATATGTTCCCCTATCCCTCCGGATCCGGTCTCCATGTCGGCCATCTTGAGGGGTACACTGCCACTGATATCGTCTCGCGTTATAAGCGGATGAAGGGGTTCAATGTGCTCCATCCGATGGGCTGGGATGCGTTCGGCTTGCCGGCAGAGCAATATGCCGTGAAAACCGGCATCCATCCGGCCAAGACGACAGCGGACAACATTGCCACCTTCAAGCGCCAGATGAAGCGCGTGGGGCTCTCGTATGACTGGGAACGCGAGCTCAGTACGACGGATCCCGGGTACTATCGCTGGACGCAGTGGATTTTCATCAAGCTCTTTGAGCGGGGATTGGCCTACGTGGCGGAAGTGCCGGTGAATTGGTGTCCACAGCTTGGGACGGTGTTGGCGAACGAAGAAATCATCGACGGCAAGAGCGAAGTCGGCGGGTTCGATGTGATCCGCAAGCCGATGCGGCAGTGGGTGCTGAAAATCACGGCCTACGCCGATCGATTGCTTGAAGACTTGAAGCTGGTTGATTGGCCTGCCAGCACGTTGGAGATGCAGAAGAATTGGATCGGGCGGTCGGTCGGGGCCGAGGTCGATTTTGCGCTGGCCGATGGGAAGGGCGCCATTCGTGTGTTCACCACGAGACCCGACACGTTGTTCGGCGCAACCTATATGGTGCTTGCGCCGGAACATCCTCTCGTCGATGTCATCACGAGCGAGGCGCAACAATCTGCTGTCCAGGCCTACCGCGAGGGTGCGGCCAGGAAAAGCGATCTGCAACGGCAAGAGCTTGAGAAGGAGAAGACCGGGGTCTTCACCGGTGGCTATGCCGTGAATCCCGTGAACCAGGAACGATTGCCGATTTGGATCGCAGACTACGTACTGATGAGTTACGGGACCGGCGCCATTATGGCTGTGCCGGCGCATGATGAGCGTGACTGGGCGTTCGCGCGTCAATATCAGCTCCCGATTCGCGAGGTCATTACTGGCGGGAATGTGCAGGAAGCGGCCTTTACCGACACGAGCCGTGGGACGGTCGTCAATTCAGCGATCAGCGACGGCAGCTTTTCGATCAACGGGCTCCTCCCGTCCGAGGCGATTCCCAAAGTCACTGAGTGGCTTGCGAAGCAAGGGAAGGGCACCAGGGCCGTCAACTACAAGCTTCGAGATTGGCTTTTTGCCCGGCAGCGGTATTGGGGTGAGCCGTTCCCGATCGTGTGGGTCGATGGCGAGGCCCGTCCACTTCCGGAGGAGCAGCTTCCCTTGATCTTGCCGGAGACGAGCAACTTTAAGCCGTCAGGCACCGGTGAGAGCCCGCTCGCGAACTTAGAGGCCTGGTTGGCAACAACCAACCTCGCCACCGGTAAGCCGGCTCGACGCGAAACGAACACGATGCCGCAATGGGCTGGTTCCTGCTGGTACTACTTGAGATTCATCGACCCCAAGAATTCCGCTCAGCTCGTCGACCAGGCAAAAGAACGCTATTGGATGCCGGTGGACTTATATATTGGGGGGAGCGAGCATGCTGTGCTGCATCTCCTGTACTCGCGGTTTTGGCACAAAGTGTTGTTCGATATCGGTGTGGTGAGTACTCCTGAGCCGTTCATGAAGCTCGTGCATCAGGGCATCGTCTTGGGTGAAGACAATCAGAAGATGTCCAAATCACGCGGCAATGTGGTCAATCCCGATGAGATGATCGACCAGTTCGGTGCGGATGCGGTGCGGCTCTACGAAATGTTCATGGGACCGCTGGAGGCGATGAAGCCCTGGAGCACCAGAGGCGTCGAAGGCGTCACCCGGTTCTTGGAACGAGTCTGGCGTCTCATCGTCGATGACGAAGGCCACTTGTCCAGTACCGTGGTTTCAACCGCTGCGAGTCTCGATCATCAGCGACTCCTCCACCAGACGATCAAGAAAGTGACGGAGGACATCGAGGCGCTCCGGTTCAATACAGCGATTTCACAGATGATGATCTTCACGAACGAGATGACCAAATCGTCGCAGCGACCAAGGGCAGTGATTGAGCCCTTCATTCTCCTGCTCACTCCATTTGCTCCGCATGTCGCAGAGGAACTCTGGAGACTCCTCGAGCATCAACCTAGTGTTTCCCAACAGCCCTGGCCGACGTTTGATCCGGCCCTGACGGTCAGCGAGCGCGTGACAATTCCGATTCAGGTGAACGGAAAGCTCAGGGCGAAGCTCGAGGTGGCACTTGAGGTCTCGCGCGAAGAGGTTGAACGACTCGCTCGTGTGGAAGCGGCGGAATGGCTCCAAGGAAAAGAGCCGAAGAAGGTGATCTACGTCGAGAAGAAGTTACTGAATTTCGTGGTCTAGAGAAGTGCTGAGTACTGCGTGCAAGGCAATTAGGAGTCAAGAGAGTAGGGGACCGTTCATGTTTCTTCTCGGCACTCTCATCTCAGCACTCGTTGCCTCAATGCTTACCGGATGCGGCTATCAGTTTCGGGTGGGCGGGGCTGGCCCAACCATCGGTGGGGCTCCCGTTACCACGTCCACGGAGCCTCCTCCCCGGCTTGCTATCAAGACGTTGACCAACAATAGTTTTGAGCCGAATCTAGAAGCGCGTTATACCAATTACTTCCGTGACGAATTTTCCAGCGGCAGTGGGGCGCAAGTTGTTTCTGAGTCTGAAGCGGCGGATCTCGTGTTGAGCGGGCAAATTCTGTCGGTGTCTGTGCCAACGCTCAGTTTTTCACAGACGACGACGTTGGAAAGCCGGGCCGAGGTTGTCGTGCTGGTTCGAGTAGAAGAGGTCCGCTCGGGCAAGATTGTCTGGACGCAACTCGCCAAGGGCGGGTCAGAGTTCTTCATTACGTCGGACCTTCAATTCAACCGCACACTTCAGAATCGAGCGGTGGAGCAGGCAGGCCGTATCCTGGCTGCTGATTTGGCATCGCGGTTTCTGTTACAGGTGGAGACCGGGGCATTGACGAAGCAGGCTCCCACGTCGGTCTCTTCGCCGCAATAGCCCCGAACAGTACGGAACAATGGCCTCAACCCTGAATCATCTCCAGCTAGAGTCGGCTCTGAAACAGCAGGGACCTGGCTGTCTGTATCTCGTGGTGGGGGAAGAGGATTTGCTGAGAGACTCTGCCGTGAATGCGCTCACACAAGCGGTGCTCGGTACTGAAGGGGACGCATTCAATTATGAGCAGTTCTATGGTGATGAAGCGAGTGGGGCCGATATTCGGAATAGCATGGCTGCTGTCCCGGTTTTCGCAGCACGCCGCTTGGTTGTGGTGAAAGCTGCGGAGAAACTGAACGCGCGAGAAAGCGAGCCTCTGCTCGAGTGCGTGAACCATCCTATTGAATCCACAACCGTGGTCTTTGTCAGCTCAAAGATGGACGGTCGCCTGAAATTCTCCCAAGCCCTTGCCCGAGCGGCGATTGTGGTCGATTGCTCCCCACTTCGTGATGCCCAATTACCGGCCTGGATTAGCCGCGAGGCCGAACGCGTTGGTCTTCGCTTGGAGGACGCCGCCGCTCAATTACTCCAGGAGGTCTGCAGTGCCTCGCTGTATAGTGTGCGGCGAGAGTTGGAGAAATTAGCTTCGTATGTGCCGCCTGATCGCATGGTCACTGCGGCAGATGTTTACCAGCTCCGTGGTATGGAGCCAGGTGCGTCGGTGTTTGACCTGGCGCTGGCTATTGCTGAAGGTCGTCAAGGGCGGGCGCTATCAATTCTGGCGAGGAACCTGGAGGCTGGGGAAGCACCGCTTCGGATCCTCGGGTCACTCGCGTGGCAATATCGCCGGATTTGGAAGGCGAAAGACGCTCTGGTTCAAGGAGGGCGTGAAGGGGACGCCGCACGAAGCCTTCGAATGGACCCGGGCAGGGTCCGGGCATTTTTGAATCAATTTTCCGAGTCTCATCTCGCCCTGGCAATCCGGCTCTTCTTGGACGCTGACGGACGGCTCAAGGGGGGAAGCAGTAGTCGTCCGAAGATGATCTTAGAACGAGTACTTTTGACGCTCTGTGGGGAGTCAGCACGTAAAGGAATCCAGCCAGCGCCTCCGGCACAGGCTTCACCGAAGCGAAGCGGGACACGGACTGTCTCGAACGTGCGGACGATTAAGAGCCGGAACCGGACAGTGCGTTGACGCGATGGGCCAACCGTGAAATGCGCCGGGAGGCGGTATTGCTATGAAGCACGCCTTTGGAAACAGCTTTTCCGATCGCCGAGGTGGCTTCCAGCAAGCTGGTCTTCGCCTCGTCAACTTTTTTCCCGGCCACTGCGGATTGGACCTTCTTGATGAGCGTTCTCACGGTGTTGACGGTGGCGCGATTCCGCTCATGGCGTCGCTCGGATTGGCGTGCTCGTCGAATCGTCGATTTGTGAATTCGGGGCATCGATTACTCCTGTAAGTAAAGAAGAAATTTTGTATCATAGGGTCTTGCTGACCGTCAAGGATCAGTTTTGGGAGAGGAGCAAGGAAGATGACGAAGATCGTGGCACGCGATCGGCTTATGTTTGCATTGGATGTTCCCTCGGCAGATGAGGCTGATCGGCTCTTGGACCGACTCCAAGGGCATCTGACCTTCGTCAAGGTAGGGCTTGAGCTTTACACGGCAGCGGGACCGGAGATGGTGAAGCGGATTGTGGAGCGAGGCATGCGGGTGTTTCTTGATCTGAAATTTCTCGATATCGAGGAAACAGTCCGTCGTGCGACGAGTCGGGTGGCCGCGATGGGGGTCGAGTTCTTGACCGTTCATGCCAATCGCAAGGCACTGACTGCCGCCGTGCAGGGGCGTGACGGCTCATCGCTCAAGTTGCTGGCCGTGACCGTGTTGACGAATTTCGACGGCAACGACCTGCGAGAGATGGGGATTCAGCGGACGGTCCAAGACCTTGTGACCGCCAGGGCGTTATTGGCCTCAGAAGTCGGTTGCGACGGTGTGGTCGCGTCCGGTGAAGAAGCCACGGCACTCCGCCAGACCGTCGGGCCGCATTTCACGATCGTGACACCGGGTGTCAGGCCAGCCGGTAAAGGGGTTGATGACCATGCTCGCGCGACGACGCCTACGCAAACCATTGCCGCTGGAGCGGACTATCTGGTGATCGGTCGACCGATTCGTGATGCGGCAGATCCTGCTGCGACCGTCGGCGCTATCCTGTCGGAAATGCAAGCGGCATTTGATTCGCGCGGATAGCTGGAGTCGGGTTGCGGTAGTAGTCGGCCCTTTGTTAATATCTCGATTCTTCAAACCCGTATGGTGGGTGTAGCTCAGTTGGTTAGAGCGCCGGATTGTGGATCCGGAGGTCGCGGGTTCGAAACCCGTCATCCACCCCATACAACTCACCAAAGCCTCTCCCAGAGCGACGTTTAAACGTTTCCCACTTCTGAGAATGTAGTCTGTCTACACTGTGTCTACATTCTGTGGGGCGGGTTTGTCTACATTCCTTCATGGTAAGCGGCCCTCGTTCTATACTCGGGTGGTTATCCCAAAGGGCCTGAGGATCTACTTCAACGGTCGGCGGGAGGTTTGGAAATCCCTCAAGACCACGGACAAGGAAGAAGCCTCCTGCCGTTCATCGCAGTGGATCGCCTTGGGGAAACGTCTCTTCTACACCCTGCGGAAACGTGGCAGACACATGACCAAAGGCCAGATAGAAGCACTCGTCTCAAATTGGCTTGAAGCCGCCTTCGATGAAGCCGAAGACCACAGGGCAATACACGGCCACATCTCTGAAGCCGTCCGTGAGGATGTCTACTACGGCCTCTCGGCCTTGTTCGATGGAGTCAGCGAAGACTTAACCTCGGGGGACTACCGAAGGGTTGCCAAGGAAGCCGATGAACTTCTACAGGCTGCCCACCTACCTGCTTTGGATCATGCTAGTCCAGACTTCGCCCGCTTCTGTCGTCGTCTCTTGAGGGCCAAGATTGAGTATGCCAGAGTTGAGGCTGATCGATGGGAAGGTGAATATGAGGCTACGCGGGGAGAGAACCACAAGACAACGGCTGAACCCATTCCAGAGACCCAAGAGCCAAGCCTACCCTTCTCTGTGGTCCTAGAGAAGTACCTTGCTGCCAATCCCCGTCCTGCTAGGACAGCCGATCCGATGAAGGCGGAGTTCATGCGGTTCATGGAAGCGGTCGGAGGGGACAAGCCGATAGCGACCATCACCAAGGCCGATGGGGTAACGTACAAGGAGAGTCTCCAATTGACTCGTAAGCTGCA
>NIUT01000010.1:28914-33549 GCA_002254365.1 Nitrospira sp. UW-LDO-01 | reverse complement strand
GGATGTTGGTCGGTGGCTCGACGATATCTTTAGGACCGGGAATCGTCTTGGCACGTTCCATTTCCATCGTGAACGGCGCATAAAAATCTCGTACCGCCGCCACCCACTGTTTATTCCCCTCTTCCACGGCGTCCAGCTGTTCTTCGAGCTGTGAGGTAAAATCAACGTTGATGAGTTGAGGGAATCCCTTCAGCAGAAAATCATTGACCGTTTTCCCCGTCTCCGTTGGAACCAACCGTCCTTCGGTTTTCTCCACGTATTTGCGGTCCTGGATGGTCGAGATAATCGCCGCATAGGTCGACGGACGCCCAATCCCTTTTTCTTCCAGCTCCTTGATCAGCAGCGCTTCGTTGTATCGCGGTGGCGGCTGCGTAAAATGTTGTTTTGATAGCAGTCCCGGCACTGTTTGCGCCTCTTGTTCAACAAGCCGCAACCGTTCGCCTTCGGACAACGCCGGTAGTTGCCGTTCGTCGTCGTCCGCCTCCTGGTCAGCCTTGGGCTTTTGTGACGGAGCTTCCTTATCGACTCCCTCCATATAGACAATGGTATGGCCAGGAAACTTCACAACAGTTCCAGTGGAACGGAAAATGTACCGGGCCGTCGTCCCCACCGGAGATGAATCGATGCGGGTCACATCTAAAATCGCCGGCACCATCTGTGATGCAATGAAGCGATTCCAGATCAACTTGTACAGATTGTACTGATCATGTTCCAAATACTGGCGGATAGACTCAGGATCACGGGCCGCTGATGTCGGCCTGATCGCCTCATGCGCTTCTTGCGCCGCTTTCGAAGTCTTATACACATTCGGCGTAGCCGGAAGATACTCGGCGCCAAATCGAGACTGGATCACCTCTCGTGCATCGACCATTGCCTCATTGGAAATACGCGGCGAGTCGGTTCGCATATAGGTGATCAACCCCGTTGCCCCTTCGGCCCCGATTTCAATCCCTTCGTACAACTGCTGCGCCAATGTCATGGTCTTCTTCGGCGAGAAATGCAACTTGCGCGACGCCTCCTGCTGCAGGCGACTGGTAATAAACGGTGCCACGGGGTTGCGCTTCTTTTCGCGTCGTTCAATCGACTGCACGACGAATGTCTTGCCTTGCACCTCGCCGACGATGCGACTGGCCTGTTCGGTATTTTCAATCGAGGCCTCTCCGTCATCGATGCTATGGAGCTTGGCTTCGAACGACGGCGGATTGGCACCCGACAGCAGCGCGGTAATCGACCAGTACTCTTCGGCCCGGAAGGCCTCTCGCTCCGCCTCGCGTTCGCAAATCAGCCGCATCGCGACCGACTGCACCCGCCCCATGCTGAGACCGCGGCGTACTTTGTTCCACAGCAACTGACTGCCTTGATAGCCGACGATACGGTCCAACACACGGCGAGCTTGCTGCGCATTCACAAGATTCATATCAATCTCGCCCGGCGATTGCAGCGCGCGTTTAATCGCCGATTGCGTGATCTCATTGAACAAGACTCGGAAGATCTTTCCATCCTGCTTTTTCTTCTTTGATTTTCCCAGCAGCTCTTGCTCAAGATGCCAGGCGATAGCTTCTCCTTCACGATCCGGGTCCGGCGCCAGAAAAATCTTGTCCGCCTCTTCCGCCTTCTTCTTGATCTCGGACAACACCTTCGACTTGCCTTTGATGGTGACGTACTGCGGCTCAAAATCGTTCTCAAGGTCCACGCCCAACTTACTGGTCGGCAGATCTTTGACATGTCCGACCGACGCCATCACCGTATAGCCGCGGCCCAGATATTTGGTAATCGTCCTCGCCTTCGTCGGCGACTCAACGATGATCAGATTTTTTGCCATAGCAGCTCCGTCAATTCCCCACAAGCTGTATCATCCGTACCAAATATCGAAGATTCATGCAACTAGATTGGCAGTCGGTAACAATTTAGTGCGGGGGGACCATGCAATAGGCCGATGGGGAGACTGCAAGAATACTGGTACCGTTACGCTCCGTACTGCACATCAATCCATTCGTCTGACGAGATGCTACTCCCCCTTGCGTCACCACTGTTTTCACTCAAGTGACGGTTGTCGACTGACGTTAATATGGTGTCTTCCCGAGATTAGGTGCGGATGTATTGTTGACCGGGCAACTGCCGAATGCGTCCTCCTAACTCCAAGGACAGTAATGTTGCAACGACTTGTGCTGCCCGTAATCCGGTGCTTTCAATCACGGCATCGACCGACCGTGCCTCATACGATAATGCTTCATAGACGGCCGCCTCCTCGTGACGCAACGGCGCCACGGCATCGACCGCAGTACGCTCCAACCGCAACATCGCCCGTTGTCGTGCATCGAGTTGAGGCACAATCTCATCCAGAATGTCGCGCGCGCTTTCGATGAGCTTTGCCCCCTCCTTGATCAAGCGATTTGATCCCCGACAGGCTTCTTCTTTAATGGAGCCAGGCACAGCAAACACGTCTCGTCCCTGTTCTAATGCGAGCCTTGCCGTGATCAACGACCCACTATCGGTTGTTGCCTCGCTGACCAATACACCGAGCGACAGCCCGCTAATGATCCGATTTCTTCGTGGGAAGTGGTGACTTTGAGGAGCCGCACCGATCGGCAGCTCCGAGAGAACGGCCCCTTGCGATTCAATGGTCCGCCGGAGAGCCTGATGTTCAGACGGATAGGTTCGATCGATGCCACAACCCAGTACCGCAATCGTTCGTCCCTTGCCCGCGAGTGCGCCACGATGAGCCGCCGCGTCGATCCCACGCGCCAGACCGCTCACGATGGTCACGCCGGACTCCGAGAGTTTCTTGGCAATCTCCTCCGTGATCATTCTCCCGACAGGTGTTGCTCGTCGCCCCCCTACAATGGCCACCGCCACTGCGTCTTGCGGTACCAGGGCTCCACTCGCATACAACAGCGGTGGCGGGTCTGGGATCATTTTCAATCGTGCAGGATACTCGTCGTCAAAGAACGTGAGAGTCCGTACCTTGAGGCGCACAACAGTAGCGACTTGGCGATCGATCTGCCGACGACTCTCCGCTGACGGCCCCCGGCGAATAGCCTCTGCCAAATGGGAATTGCACCCTGCTGCGACTAAATCGCCACTGGTCGCATGCAGCACGGCATCGGGTGATCCAAAGGCGTGCATGAGCTTCAGTACCGTTCGATCCCCGACACCGTCTATGGCTTGAAGCGAGAGCCACTGAGTCAAGAAGGCTTCGTCCATGCTCGGCCTCGATCACACAATGGGAGATTCACGGAACGGCAGGGAGGGTGCGTGCTACCTCATACGCAATTACCGGTTGACACGACACCGCACTACAACACGACGAGATCGTACTGCTCCAGGTGCAACTGGCTATCCGGCGTCACGATGATTTTTGCGGCGCAGTCTCGTTCCAGCGTTTCCACACCATAACGTTCTTCGTCTTGAAGCAGCTCAGCGACCGTCGGATGGGCCCCCACGATGATCCGTTGCTGTTCGTCCGATGGTTCAATTTTTCTGATCTCACGAAAGATTTCATAGGCTACGGTCGTGGGAGACTTGGTATACCCCCGACCTTCACAATATCGACAGGGCTCTGACAACGAGCGCAAGAGATCCTCACGCACACGCTCACGGGAAATCTCGATCAAGCCAAGATCCGAGATCCGAGAGATCCTGGTCCGCGCCTTGTCCGATCCCATGGCGTCCACCAGCGCATGGTAGACCTTGTCTCGATTCTTTTCACGCTCCATATCGATAAAGTCGACGATGATGATCCCACCGATTCCACGAAGTTTCAGCTGATAGGCAACCTCTTTGGCCGCCTCCAGATTATTCCGCAAGATCGTCTCTTCTTGATCTCGTTTCCCGACAAATCGCCCCGTATTGACGTCGATCACCGTCATCGCTTCAGTATGATCGATCACCAGATACCCGCCCGACTTCAACCAGACCTTCCGGCTTAAAGCACGGACAATCTCCTGCTCCACGCCGAGATGGTCGAACAACGACTCATCCTTGTCATATAACTGAATCCGTGCCGTTTGCTCCGGCGAAAACCGCTGGACAAAACCCCGGAGGGCGTCGTACTCCTCTCGCGAATCGATCCAGAGCCGATCCACTTTCTTGCTGAACAAGTCCCGGACGACCCGAAAGCTGAGGCTCAAGTCCGAGTGAAGCAGGGCAGGAGCAGGCAACCGTTCACGATTTGTCAAGATGTCCTGCCACAGCACATGCAGAAAATCGACGTCGGATTTGAGCTCATCTTCTTTGACCCCTTCGCTGACCGTCCGCACAATATATCCGTAACCCTGCCGCCGCACCCGGCGCATGATTTCTTTCAGTCTGGCCCGTTCCTCATCCCGTGGAATCCGCCTGGAAACACCGATATGATCGACATTCGGCATAAACACGAGATACCGCCCAGGCAGCGACACATAGGTCGTGACTCGAGACCCCTTGGTGCCGATCGGCCCCTTTGAGATCTGTACCATCAGTTCCTGCCCCTCGCTCAAGAGCTGTTCGATCGGCTTTGCACTTTGTCGCTTCGGCCTGAGCATGTCGGAATCTTTTTCATCTTCTTCCGCTTCCACCAGCATGTCACCGGGCTCCGCTTCCACCAACAAGTCCGAGACATGCATGAAGGCTGCCTTCTCCAGCCCAATATCGACG
>NIUT01000010.1:0-28816 GCA_002254365.1 Nitrospira sp. UW-LDO-01 | reverse complement strand
CCCGCCCCTTATAAATATTTCCTACAAAATCTTTGTGCTTCGCGCGATCCCCGAATAAATCCGTGACAACCCCGCCATCAAGCACGGCGACACGAGTTTCTTCTCGCGCGACCGTTATTGCAATTTCATTTCCCATACATACTCCTTTTGTTTCACTACCGCTGAGGCTGATGAGAGGCGAGTGATGCGGGCAAGGACCCGGATCTGCGCCTCATCCAAATAATCAGCTCCATTGGCGATCGAACCGCTAGTATCTCACTGAACACTGAACCGCTGCGGTTCAGCTGTCCGACATGACTCAATAAAATAAACTTAACCGCTTACGTTTGACATTCAGCAGCAAGCCCAAGGCTGCCATGGTCATAATCGTAGCACTCCCCCCATAGCTCACGAGCGGCAAAGGAATGCCGACGATCGGGAACATGCCCGCGGTCATCCCGATATTTACCACCACACAAAAACAGAGCATGGCCACAATCCCTGCAGCGAGCAACGTTCCCAACTGGTCCTTGGCTTTGGACGCAATTTCCAACGAGAGCCAGATCAACCCAACAAACAACGTCAACAACAGCAGCACGCCCATGAATCCCCACTCTTCCGCGAAGACGGCAAACACAAAGTCCGTATGCCCCTCCGGCAAAAACTTCAACTGACTTTGGGTCCCGCCGTAGAGCCCCTTACCCAATAGTTCTCCTGATCCGATGGCAATTCTCGATTGCAGCGCATGGTAGCCCTTTCCACCTGGATCATAATCTTGATCAACGAACGCCATAATGCGCTGTCGTTGGTAATCATGCAAGGACCCCCAGACCCCTTCCCAGGCAAAGGGGAACAACATGATCGAAAATAATAGAATTACCCCTAAAGCTTGTGACCGAACTCCGACCATGAGTAACATCGCTGCATAGACTGCGACAAAGCTCAGCCCGCTGCCCAAGTCCGGCTGTTTTAAGATGAGGAGCAGACCAGGCAGCACCAAAAGCCCAGGGACAATGACCCGCTGTAACCACCCGACCCTCGGTGCCTTCGAATAGTAGTGGGCCAGTACCAACACGAGGATGAGCTTCGCAAACTCCGATGGTTGGAAACTCAACGGACCCAAGGCGATCCATCGTTGAGCACCCTTGCTCGTTCGCCCCTCGAACAAGACGACGACCAGCATCACCAAGATCGCGGCATAGGCTGGATAGGCGAACCGCGCAAGGTGGTGATAATCCGATGCCCACATGATGAGGAACGCCGCCGCGCCGACCCCGATCCAGATGAGTTGCTTCAGATAGTACGGCGTCCCAACGCCACGCTGCCCATACGTCACACTGTAAATCGAGAGGACGCCGATCCCGAGAATGGCGAGAATCAACGCAACGTAGCGGATGTCGAAACTATCGAGTTCACGATGCTCGGTCAATCGATTGATCATGAGTCGCTTGAGAAACGCCCTGGTCCTTCCATGCTGGGACGATCCGAGGTGACCGTTGGTACCTGGGGAGTGAGCTTCATATAGGTTTCGATGACTTCCTTTGCCAGCGGAGCTGCCGCTGCCCCCCCGTGCCCCATGTGCTCGCCGATCACCGCCACCGCGATCTTGGGTGACTCGACCGGTGCAAAAGCCACAAACCACGCATGATCTCTGAATTTTTTCGGAATACTTTCCTCAGGCCCAGTGCGGAGGGCCGCCACCTGCGCTGTACCGGTTTTTCCACCAATTGTCACCAGTGACGACTTCGCTCGCGTCGCCGTCCCCTTCGTCACGACATCGGCAAGCGCATCTTTGACAAGCCGGAAGGTTTCCGGCTTCACGGAAAGTTTCCCACGAGGAACCGCCGGCATCTCCATCAGATTCCCGGTCGCTCGGTCCATCACCGCCTGGACCAGTCGGGGACGGTAACTGACACCGTTATTGGCAACCGTAGCGACTAAACTCGCCATCTGCAACGGCGTCACCGTGACATAGCCTTGCCCAATCGCGGCTGAAATGGTTTCGCCCGGTAACCACTGTTCGTTCTTGGCCTTTTGCTTCCACGCCGTCGACGGCATGATGCCTGATCGCTCCGATGGCAGTTCCACCCCGGTCGCTTTCCCAAGGCCGAAGTCCTTACCGAATTCCGCCATCAGATCGATCCCCATTCGTTGTCCGAGCGTATAAAAGTACACGTCACAGGAATGGACCAACGCGTTGTGGAGATCAACGTACCCATGTCCACCAGCCTTCCAGTCATGGTAGAGCCGTTTCCCGAACTGATAGCCCCCATTGCAAAAGACCGTGCTGGATGGTGACATGGTCTTCGTTTCCAAGGCGGCAATGGCCATCGGAATCTTGAAGATCGAGCCAGGCGGATACTGCCCCTGTGAGGCGCGATTGTTCAGCGGACGCCCCTCATCTTGGACGATTTCTACCCACTGTTTCGCAGTGAGTTCTCGCGAGAGGACATTGGGATCAAAGCCGGGACGACTGGCCATGGCCAGAATATCCCCGCTGTTCGGATCGAGCGCGACAATAGCCCCATGCTCTTCGCCGAGCAGATCTTCGGCCACCTTCTGAAGTCTCGCATCAATGGTCAAATACAGATCATTGCCGGCCTGCGGCCTGTCGACCACGGACGCCCTCTTCTCATGACCGAGCGCGTCGACCTCCACATTCTTCTGGCCGGCGACACCCCGCATGTGGCGATCGTAGGACTTTTCCACCCCGTACTGCCCCACCACACTACCTTGATGGAGATCAAGAAATTCTGGCTTCTCCAGTTGCTCTCCGGAAATTTCTCCCACATAGCCCAGAATGTGAGCGGCCGTCATACCGCCCGGATAATTACGCTGAGATTCCACCTGAATCATGACACCGGGCAGATCAAGTCGATGCGACTCCACCAATGTGGCATCGCGTAGCGTCATGCGGTCCTTGATCTTTCGTGGAAGGAGCTTACTCCCCTTGGCGGCCATTTTTTTCCGAACAAGAGCGGCGTCAAGACCGAGCAGGTCAGTCAGCTGCTTGACCAAAAGCTCTCGATCCTTCACGTCTTCCAATGTGACATAGAGGCTGAAGCTCGGCACGTTATTCGCCAGGAGCACCCCATGCCGGTCATAGATCAAACCGCGAGCCGGTTCCAGCAGTACCTGTCTGGTCCGATTATTTTCAGACAAATCACGATAATAGGGTCCTTCACGAATCTGCAGGTGCCAGAGCCGAAGCCCAAGCAGCGCAACAACCAGCAGAAGCCCCACACGGAGAATGACCAGCCGCCGATGAAGATCCCCAAACTCTGTTTCTGAATAATGGGCTATCGCCACGTCACTGCCTACATTCGGGATTCAGACATCAACTGTTCGATATTGAACTGACTCCACAGCAACCAGTAGATCGCTCCACCGATGACCGCATCAAGACAGGCTTGCGGCAACACCACATTCCAGACCGCCCACCACAAATCCTGTTGGGCATTCAGCCTGAGCACAAACGGAGTCACCAGTCCGATCAGACAAGAAACCGCCAGTAACCCCAACACAAGTACGAGAGGGCTCAGATACACCATCTGTCGTCCCGCTAGACCGGCGGCCAGCCCAAGGCCCCCCTTCAGAATGGCTCCGGTGAGCACGTCCTGTGCAGAAAACAGGCTCAACGCCCATCCGATTGCTACCCCAACTAACAAGCCATCAAGCTCCCCGTTGATCAGACCAATCAAGCATACCGCCACAACTCCAAGATCCGGCTTCACGCCCCAGAGAGTGAGATGCGGCAACAGCACGGATTGAATTGGGACGATCCCCACAATGATGATGCTGTACAGCAACGCTTTCATGGCTTCGGCCTTGGCATACTCAATCGTTCTTTTTCTGTCGGCACCACAGAAGACTGGATGACGAGGACCTCTTCAATTCGGTTCGGATCAACCTCGGGCGTCAGCTCCGCAGACTGGAACAGTGCTTCCTCTTCTTTATCAATTCTTGTGATCGTCCCGATCGCGAGCCCTCGCGGAAACCCCTCAACCAATCCTGATGTGACCACTCGATCACCGGGCCGTGCACCCGATAAGAGCGGGATATACTTCAGTCGTGCCTGCCCTTGGGTCGTCCCTTCGACAATTCCCTCGTCTCGGGTGCGCTGGATCAGTCCTGCAATCGCATTGTTCGGGTCCGTCACCAATAACACCACGGCAGTGGACGCCGTCGTTTTCACAATCCGCCCTACAACTCCTGCGGGAGTAATCACACCCTGATCAGGTTGGATCCCGTCGGACGCTCCCTTATCCACGATGATCGTCTTGTACCAATTGCCGGTATCACGACCGATCACTTGGGCCGCGATGAGTGTGGGAAGGGCTTGCTTCTTGAACTCCAACAGGGTCGCCAGTCGCTCGGTGGCTGCGGCAGACTCTCGCAGTTGGACATTCTGCTCTTTCAGCAGTTCCATCTCTCGCTTCAACTGTCGATTCTCTTCTTCCATCCCCTGGAGCGCGACATAGCTGCCCCATACCCCAGCAATCCGATCATGAACCCCGGCAACGGCACTCAACGGCCAACTGATGATCCATCCGAGCGGACCTCCCACGCCTTGAAACACACGTTGGAGTTGGCCTGGCAGAAGCAAAAAGCTGAGGATCAGAACGACGGCAAGAACGAGGGCCACACGCCTGGCATTGGACGTCACGCGTAAATTAACCATCCACATGAGGGGATGGGACCTTACCGGAGGTTGTTGGCTTGAGACATGACTGATACTTTTCGGAGCAGATCCAATTCGTCCAGAATCTTCCCGACCCCCAAGACCACGGACGTCAATGGGTCATCGACCGTAATGATCGGCAAGTTTGTTTCTTCACGGAATCGCGTATCCATTCCCTTCAACAGGGAGCCTCCACCGGTCAGCACGATCCCACGATCGATGATATCTCCCGCCAGTTCTGGTGGAGTGTTTTCCAAGGCAATCTTGATGGCATTGACAATTGTTCCTATCGGTTCGTGCAACGCCTCACGAATCTCGGCATCATCAATGACCAATGTGCGCGGAATCCCCGTAATCAAATCTCGTCCTTTGATCATCATGGTTTTCCGCTCTTCGAACGGATAGGCGGACCCGATTTCAAACTTGATCCGCTCGGCCATGTGTTCGCCGATCAACAAATTGTACTTCTTTTTGATGTAATTCATGATCGCTTCGTCCATCCGATCGCCGGCGACCTTGACGGACTCACTATAGACGATCCCGCCCAGCGAGATGACCGCGATATCGGTTGTACCGCCTCCCACATCGACGACCATGTTGCCAGATGGCTCCGTGATCGGCAGCCCTGAACCGATTGCCGCGGCAACCGGTTCCTCGATGAGATAGACTTCCCGAGCACCGGCCAATTCCGCTGAATCACGAACCGCCCGCTGTTCGACTTGCGTAATCCGAGAGGGGACACCAATGATGATCCGTGGCCGAACAAACGCACTGCGGTTGTGGGCCTTCCGAATAAAGTGCTTCAGCATTTGTTCAGCCATCTCGAAATCGGCGATCACGCCTTCCTTCATCGGCCGAACCGCGACGATGTTCCCTGGCGTACGACCGAGCATTTTTTTTGCCTCGGCGCCGACGGCGAGTACTTTTTCGCTCTTCTTTTCAACTGCGACCACGGAAGGTTCATTGAGGACAATCCCCTTCCCACGAACATACACAAGGGTCGTCGCCGTCCCTAAGTCGATCGCTAGGTCATCGGAAAACCAGCCGAACACATCTCCCGGGAACCCCACGGCATCTCTCCCTTCATCTGAGCTGGCCCATTCAGAGTCCAGCTTACATACGTGATCGTTATGGCACTTAATCCGGAACTGCCACTTGACCAGCGTCTAACACGTGTGTCCGGGCCACTTCATCGCCGAGGCGACGCCCCTGTTCATTCCCAATAATCAAAAAACTTTCAAATGCGAGAATCGCCAAAGAGGCCAGCCATCCAATGTACGGAATCGCATAGGCGACCTGCGCACCACCCAATGGAAGATTCCGAATGATCGACTCTCGAAACCCTACGATCCCTCGGCCATCCACGCGCACGGCTTGCAAACCAACCAGTCGTTTGCCGATGCTCTTCCCCCCCGCAAATCCATCGGCGATCAGGATGTACGTCAAACCGGAAAGAAAACCGACCGGAGGAGCAATTTCGCCTGCAGCGACGACGATGAATAGATCAATCAATTTCGCGATGAAGCGATTCAGCACATGGGCCTTCGGATACACCCTGGAATCGAACGGCGTCGAGCCTGGCCCTTCCCCTCTCAAGGGATCTCCTTCTAATTAGTGGCAAAGTATAACAAAATTCGCCAACTTGCACAAACAAAGAGCCATCTTTTTCTGAATATTTTTTCGTACCGGTCCGGAATAACTCATGAACGCCTTAAGCGAGGGGTCTTCACGTAACTCATCACTCTGTGCTGACACGCTGCGCCTCTGGAGCCAGCCCTTGCCTTCCGCCCAGCCCATAAGTACACTGTTACCCTCACAAAAGCAAAGAGGGGTTTGATGATTAAGACAATGCGAGATGCATCACACAACTATCCTTGGCTGTTGAAGTCCATCATGGGGATCCTAGCCATTGCGTTCGTCATTACGATGGGCTGGTGGGGATTCGGTGAACAGACTGGTGGACCGGTAGCGAAAGTCGGCGAACAATCGGTTTCACTGGATGAGTTTAAGCGCACCTACGAGAATATGCACCGTATCTACAAAGACAATGTCAAGACTGAGTTCAAAGACGAGGAGTTCAAGGACTTCGTCATGGGTCAACTCGTCGACAGCCGAGTATGGATCATCGCCGCCCAAGAGATGGGTGTGCGGGTGTCCGACGCCGACTTGCGTGAGTTGATCATGCAAACACCGGTCTTTCAAAAAAACGGCGCCTTCGACCCAGAGCTCTACAAACGTATCCTCGCCGCCAATCACCTCACCCCGGCGGCTTTTGAGTCGATCCAACACCAGGAAGTCTTGGCCAACAAGGCTCGCATGATCGTCCGAGATTCCGTCGCACTGACGCCTGAGGAAATCGCCGAAGGGCAGTCGCTCATGACCCGCCCCGCGGACGGGAACGATCCTGCCAAGATGGCGGAGGCCAAGCAACGAGTACTGGATGACATGCTGTTGCAGAAACAGCAACGTGCATTGGTCTCATTTCAGCAATCCATGAAGACGAAGATTCCGATCACCATCCGGCGGGAACTGCTGTAGTACCGTACGATTGTTTTACGCAGCGCCAGGGGCCGGTTGATTTTCTGACCGGCCTCGCTTCGCCTCACCCCAGGCCCTCTATTCGGTCTTCCCACTCGCGCAGGAGACCAGGGAACAGGCTCATGGCCACCCGCTGCCTCCCCAGACCTATCCGTGAATAGATCAGCCTTGGGGCGGCCACTTGCCGTTCGGGTGGACTGGACGAGAGGAAAACACAAGTGGCTCTCACCCAGATTTAAGAACCCGTTCGTCCTGAGCCCGTCGAAGGACGCCCCCTCTCGCCAACCGAGCCACTTCCTTCCAGTCCCCACGCATCATGGCTTCCTTCTCTTTTCTACTCCAGCCCTTTATCCGTCGTTCAGAGGCCAAGGCCTCTTCCCGGGTCTTGCAAGCCTCGGTATACACCGCAGTGACCCGACGTCTGGAGCAGGTATATCCAGGTAACTGCCCAGCCTGATGTTCCGCAATCCGGTTCTCAAGGTTGTCAGTGTGTCCAGTGTAATAGGATCCATCTGCACAGCGAAGGATATAGACCCAGAAATTCATGGAACCTATTTTGCTAGCATATGGAGATATCTGTACTTCGACAAACCTGGTCTGAGCTGGTTTAAGAATTCACTCTTCGACAAGCTCAGGGGAGCGGAAGATTCCCATAAATACAGCGACCACTTCGCTCGTCCTGAGCACCGTCGAAGGATGAACGGAGGAGACTTTCTGTAGCCAGTCAGACGAGCCAATACATCTGGCATACAACCGACGCCCGTGCTTTGATAGGCTCAGCACGAACGGATTCTAGCAAGAGCTTAGGGGGGGGGTGGGGACACCACTAGAGGATCAGCATGGCGTCGCCATAACTGTAGAACCGGTAGCGCTCGCTGATCGCTTCTTCATAGACCCGGCGAATTGAATCAATCCCGGCAAATGCAGAGACCAACATCAGCAAAGTGGTCTTTGGCAAGTGGAAGTTTGTCATCAGCGCATCGACAACCTTGAACTCAAATCCCGGAGTGATGAAGAGACGGCTTTCACCGGATAGCGGAACCATCCCGTTTTTTTCTTTCATCACAGTTTCAAGGGTACGGACAACCGTCGTCCCCACCGCGACCACTCGTCCACCGGCTCGTTTCGTCTGGGTAATCATCGCAGCTGTCTCTGGACTGACATGGAAGACTTCTCTTCCCATCTGATGGTCCTCGATCCGCTCGGTCGTCACCGGCTTGAATGTGCCAGGCCCCACATGCAGGGTTATCGTGGCCACGTTGATCCCCGCTTCTCGTAGCCGTTTAAATAATTCTTCAGTAAAGTGCAAACCCGCCGTCGGTGCAGCAATCGCACCCCCATGCTTGGCAAAGACGGTCTGATACCAGGTCCCATCTTCCTGCGTAGGTGCACGTTTGATGTATGGAGGAAGCGGCATCATCCCCCGCTCTTCAAAAAGTCTCGTGACCGGCACCAGACTCTCCACCAACACCTCCGTCCCGGTTGCATCACGTTTCACAATGGTTGCGGAGCACTGTTGATCGAACTCAATGACTTGCCCGACACGAAACGTGCCCTTGACCATTATGTCCCACCTGTTTCCGCCAAGGTCTCTGACAAACAACACCTCGACCGGCGTGCCTGTGGGTTTCTTGACTCCCGGCACCCGCGCAGCGAGGACTTTGGTATCGTTCACAACCAGAAGATCGCCCCGGTTCAGCAATTCAGGGAGATCCGCGACATGATGGTGCCGACGCTGTTGCGTGGCTCGACTGAGGACCAGCAGACGCGCCCGGTCGCGAGGGCTCACTGGCTCCAACGCGACGAGAGACGGGTCAAAGGGAAAATCGAACTCGGAGAGTTGCATCAGGATGGTGGAGAAGAAGCCAGAGGAGCAGGCGGGGTTTGTGTCAACGCGGCATCGCGCAGTTCCGTCCCAGGATAGTAATAGCTCAAGATGCTCGAAAATGAATAGCCCAACTCTGCCAACTCTTTTGCGCCCCACTGACAGAGACCGACTGCATGACCCGCTCCATAGCCGGACAGGACAAGATCCTGCCCGATCGACAGAACCGTAAATTGAGTGCTGGGAACAATCGTGTACCCCACGGCTTTACGGAGATCCTCGCCTCGTATCACCAACTCCCCGTTTGAATGCATAACTCGTAGCGTTGCGACTCGTCCAGCGCGGCTGTACGACTGCGGGGCGATATCTGAAATCTTTCCAACGGAAAATCCTTGTTGCCGCAGATTTTTCTCCAGCGTCTCGATCTTCACAGAGGCGCTCCACTGATAATAGGGAGACTCGATGTCGAACGGACACTCCACCCCTTTGAGATAGGGCAGATCTTTTGACCACACAGTCATGGCATCTTCCGTCACACCCGCTGCGGTGGAGAAAAATGCAGCATAGATCGGAACGCCTTGGTAGGTCACCACCATCCCCTTTGTGGATTCCACCGCCGCAGTTACACGAGCATCGATGCCTTGACGACCGCGATACACCTGATCCTGAATTCCGGCTGCCACATCATAGGCTCGAGTGGAATTCAGCATGCGCTGGTACAGGGCATACGTCCTGGTCGCGACGGCCTGCACCTTCAGCATCTCCGGATGCCACGCTGAATTCACTTCGGCCGGCACGACACCTTTGACATACTCCTCCAAATCCACACGATTAATGAGAAGGCGGCGTTTCCCTCGCCGAACGAGCTGAACGACCCCGCTGACACGGAGAGCGCCATGTTCATCACTGGGCTGTACCGCAGATCGTGCCCCCCCCCCATTCAGCCACATAGTGAGATCGTGATTGCCTGCCCGTAGCGTTAAGCGATCCGTCACCACCGGCTTGCCGTTGAGGATCAAGGCATGCCCACGCACTTTGATGTGCAGACCAGACTGATAAGACCAGGCTTGATTCTGATCGTCGGTCACCCACAGCGGCTGATCACTCGCAATCGCGAGCTGTTCAACGTCGGAGGCCAACAGTACACGAATCGACTGCCCCGCCTGAGCCTCGGGCATCATGCTCGATCCCAGACAGATTCCCAGTCCCGCTGCACCGGCCCAGAGCCGTGCCGCTATCATCTGCGAAAGAGCCATCCTATGAAATAGAATAGCAGACTCAGAACAATACTGAAGAGAATACTGGTAGCGATGGGAAAATAGAAGCTGACGTTCTCTCGTTTGATGGAAATATCACCGGGAAGCTTGCCGAACCAACTGAAGCTATTTCCAAAACCGGGAATCCGGTCGAGAGCGATGAGCAAAACCCCCAGCACAACAATCCCAAACCCTATTCCAATGAGAAGCTTCCCAAGGGTAGTCCATTCCGGCATCAACGTTCACCCCAACCTGAGGGTACTCACACAGGCTTGGTCTCACCCACTCAACCCCTGCGCGCCAAGACGCACGTGCCCGACGGCAAGGCCGCAGCATACGAGGAGACGAGTCGCATTTTTTCACCCGCCTACCCATCGCCTGTATGAACAGGCGTTGCCCAGCCGTACGTCAAGTCTCTGAGCGATGCGAGAACATAGCTGTGGGACTGTTTCAGTGCCCGATCAACCGTTCACCAGACACTCTGCGATCTGAATCGCATTGAGTGCCGCCCCCTTGCGAAGATTATCGGACACCACCCAGAGATTGAGGCCATTGGTGATTGATTCGTCTTCCCGCACACGTCCGATGTAGACCTCGTCCTTTCCCGTCGCATCAAGCGGCATGGGATAGAGTTTCTTTGCCGGATCGTCATAGACCACCACACCGGGCATGGCTGCGAGTGCCGCGCGCGCCTCATTCACCGGTAATGGACGCTCCAACTCGATGTTGATCGCTTCGGAATGGCAGCGCAGCACCGGCACACGCACGGTCGTGGCAGTCACTCTGAGCTGTGGTGCACCAAGAATCTTTCGAGTCTCCTTCGCGATCTTGACCTCCTCCGAACAGTCGCCCCCCTCGTTGAATGAGCCGATGTGCGGTAGGAGGTTGAAAGCGATTTGGTAGGGATAGACCTTGGTCGTGATGTCACGAAACGCCAATAAATCCTTTGTCTGGTCCATCAGCTCATCCATGGCCGCCGATCCGGTTCCCGATACGGATTGGAATGTCGTCACCACCACGCGCTTCACCCCGACCGCGTCGTGAAGCGGCTTAAGCGCCATCACCAGCGGTGTGGTCGTGCAGTTTGGAATAGCCACGATGCCTCGTGGCATGTCTCGTAATGCCGCGGCATTGACCTCGGGAACCACCAACGGGACCTGGTCATCCATACGAAATACTGCGCTGTCATCGATCACCGCAATGCCGGCGGCGCCCAATCGCTGCCCATAGTCCTTGCTGATCGCATCCGTCGCCGAGATAAAGACCAGATCGACGCCGTCGAACGACGAGCTTTCAGTTAGTTCCTCCACCGTCCACTCTCTGCCCTGGCACGCCATGATCTCGCCCGCGGATCGTTTGGAGGCAAACAACCTCAGACTGGTCAGCGGGAACTTCCGTTCCTCCAATATGTCTAGCGTTTCTTGGCCGACTGCGCCGGTTGCGCCAAGGATGGCCACTGTATATCCTGGTTTCCTCTTCAGCATGCCGTTTCTACTCCAATGTCAATGCGCGAATACGATGATTGAACGTGTCTGCCACCAGCAGCGTTCCGTCGCGATCGGCAACGATACCGAATGGGTAACATACACCGGCCTCTCGTGCGAGACCGCCATCACCTGAGCAGCAGGGGATTCCTTGCCCGGCCACACACACTGCCACCCCCGATTCCCGGTCCCATTCTCGGATGAGGTGATTGTCCGAGTCCGTCAGAAAGAGGCGCCCTTGGTGATCAACGGCAATTCCGGTCGGACGTGAAAGACTCGCCGACGATGCGTCCGACACTGACTCATATCGATAGGATCCGCCATCTCCCGCCAGAGTCGAGAGCAGCCCCGTTGGAAGATGGAGAGCGCGAACTCGACCATTGAACGTATCAGCGATGTAGAGCTGGTCGCCCACGAGCGCCAAGCCGCTTGGGCCTGCCAAGGCCGTATCGGTCCCAGACTTCCCGTCCCCATCGTACGTCGCCGCCCCGGTTCCTGCAACGGTCTGAATGGCACCGGTTCTGAGGTCGATCATCCGCACACGATGGTTGCTCTGATCAGCGACGTACAGCTTGGTATCGTCATTGCCTAGAACCAGCGCCGCTGGATCATTGAGTGCCGCCTGATTGGCTGGGCCACCGTCTCCGGAGAAACGAGCTTGACCCGTTCCCGCCACGGTTGTGATGATACCTGAGGTTGCATCCACCATGCGCACGCGATGGTTCATGGTATCGGCAATGTAGAGATTGCCGGCCCGATCAACGACCACGGCAGTTGGGAAATTCAGCTGCGCACGGACCGCAAGCCCACCGTCTCCGCCATATCGAGTCGATGCAGATGGCCCCTGCGTCCAATACCGGACTGTTCCGCTCAAATCAGCCTGCTGGGTATATGCACACGTTCCTGGTCCGTCACCATTCTCGGCAAAGGGGTCTTCCTGCTCCAGCGCGGCCGGTGGTTCCGGTGATGCGATCGCAGGCGTCTGCTCGACGAAAGGCGTACCCGCTACCGTGGAAATTCTACCAGTGAGACGGTCTATCCTGCGAATTACATGATTTTCAGAGTCGGCCACATAAAGATGGCCGTGAGGATCGATCGTCAAACCTTTTGGTTCGTTCAACTGTGCCTGTACCGCAAAACCACCATCTCCCCCAAAGCCGGGCTCGCCAGTACCAACGACTGTTCGAATCCTCCAACTAGTAAGAGTAGGTGCCATGGGTGTACGCTGAGAACTACTGGATCTGTTTGGCAATCGTGTCGCCCATCTCAACCGTCCCCACAATCTTCGCGCCGGGACTTTGAATATCCTTCGTACGATAGCCGAGGTCGAGAGTGTTGACGATAGCCTTCTCGATGGCGTCCGCCTCTTTGTCGAGTTGAAACGCGTAGGACAGCATCATTGCCACCGAGGCGATCGTTGCGATCGGGTTGGCGATATTCCTCCCCGCGATGTCCGGTGCGCTCCCATGAATGGGCTCATAGAGACCAACCTTGGCGCCGACGCTCGCCGAAGGTAACATTCCAATCGACCCGGTCAACATCGCCGCCTCGTCGCTGAGGATGTCACCGAACATGTTGTTGCAGAGCAGCACATCAAACTGTCTGGGGTTTCGCACTAATTGCATGGCGGCATTATCCACATAGATATGACTGAGCTCCACCTCCGGATAGGAGGCATGGACGTCGATTACGACCTTGCGCCACAGCTCCGACGATTCCAGCACATTCGCTTTATCGACCGAAGTGACCTTTTTACGACGCTTCCGTGCAGCCTCGAATGCCACCTTGGCGATCCGCCGCACTTCCTCTGTCGTATAGACTTCGGTATTGACGCCCCGTTCATCGCCGTTCGGCAACTTTTCAATCCCCTTGGGTTTGCCGAAGTAAATACCGCCGGTGAGTTCGCGGATCACCAGAATATCAATTCCCTCGATCACCTCTCGCTTCAACGTCGAGGCATCGATCAGATTCGCATAGACCTTCGCCGGCCGCAGATTGGCATAGAGTCCCAGCGCCTCCCGGATACCGAGCAACGCACGTTCGGGCCGTAACGTATAGTCCAACCCTTCCCATCGAGGGCCTCCTACGGCCCCAAGTAGGACCGCATCGCTCTGCTTCGCCAATGTCAGCGTATCGTTCGGCAACGGCACACCAACCTTATCGATCGCCTGCCCACCGATATCGCCCGGAGTAAATTCGAATGAGTGCCCGTACTTTTCCGCGACGACTTTCAGAACCTTCACGGCTTCGGGAACGATCTCGCGTCCGACTCCGTCTCCTGCCAATACCGCAATCTTCGCTTTCACTGCGTACTCCTTTTCGTGGCTTGATGGCCGATAACTTACTCCAATACAGTTTCGTCTTCACTCCGCCATGCAGGATCGACCAGACAAAGAAACTCGATGTCCGTCGTTCCGACATTTTCCAGGTACTGTTGTCCTCCCGGCGGCACATAGACTGTCGTGCCCGCTTCAACCGGCGTGACCTGATCATCAATGGTCAGTTGCCCTGTTCCGGCAATAAAGTAATAGACTTCGGACGAGGCGAGAACATGCCGTTTCGATCGATGCCCGGGGCTTAACGTCCCATGGGCGAGACTGTACCCAAGGTTGAGCTGGTGCTTCGCAGGGTGGAAAATCTCCCGCAAGCGCGTATGGTCGCCGGCCAGAAATTCCGGACGATCCGCCGGTGTCACTTTAAACAAGGGCACGCTCCCTTCCCACCTTGATCCTCGTGGGGGAGGGAAACTCTACCGTGAGGTTCAGCGTCAAATCAAGTTGACCTTCTGCTCCCCCTGCGCTTGTTTTGCCGCCAAATAGGCCAGTTTATTCAACGCGCTCAAATAGGCACGTGCGGATGCCATGATAATATCCGTATCGGCGCCATGACCGGACACCGTTCGACCATCCTCTTGCACCCGAACGGATACTTCACCCTGAGCATCGGTCCCACCAGTAATCGCCTTTACCACATACATCAGCAACTTGCTCTTCGTCTGTGTAATCGCCGCAATCGTTCGATAGACGGCATCCACCGGCCCATCGCCCGTCCCTGCCTGCGTGACGGCCCTACCGTCGATCTCCAATTCAACCGTAGCGGTTGGAGCGCGATCCGTCCCACTCGCAACATGAAACGATTTCAGCGTAATGCGATCCGCCATCTTCGCCAATTCTTCCGACACAATCACTTCCAGATCTTCTTCAAAGATCTCTTTCTTTTGGTCCGCTAATTTTTTAAACCGCTCGAATGCATGGTTCATCTCGTCTTCACTGAGTTTGTACCCCAACTCCTCCAAGCGCTGCCGAAAGGCATGGCGTCCCGACAGTTTTCCCATCACCATTTGACTTTCGACTAACCCGATTGACTCCGGGCGCATGATTTCATACGTCGTCTTGTCTTTCAGCAGACCATCCTGATGAATCCCGGACGTGTGGGCGAAGGCATTCGCTCCCACGATCGCTTTATTGGGTTGTACGACCATCCCTGTGATCTTGCTCACCAAACGGCTGGTCTTTGCGATCTCCTCGGTCCGAACCTGCGTATCGGCCTGGTAAAAATCTGTTCTGGTCCTGAGCCCCATCACGACTTCTTCCAGCGAGGTATTCCCCGCACGCTCTCCGATGCCGTTGATCGTGCACTCCACTTGCCCAGCCCCATTGGCGATCGCCGCCAGGCTATTTGCAACCGCCATCCCAAGATCATTATGACAATGGACCGAGATCACCGCCTGTTTGGCATTCGGCACCTTGTCACAAATCCCTTTGATGAGTGCAGCGAACTCTTGTGGGACCGCATAGCCGACCGTATCGGGGATGTTGATCGTACCAGCCCCAGCGGCAATCACCGCTTCAATCACTTCATAGAGATAGGCAGGATCGGACCGGCTTGCATCCATGGGAGAAAATTCAACATCCTCGACATACCCTCGCGCCCGCTGGACCATCTCCACGGCTCGCTGCTTGGCCTGTTCCCTCGTCATCCGAAACTGATGTTTGAGATGAATATCAGATGTCGACAAAAACGTATGGATGCGAACCTTCGGCGCGCCCTTCAAGGCTTCCCATGCCCGATCAATATCCTCGGGACGAGCCCGTGCCAAGCTGCAGATCGTCGGCCCCTCCACCTCTTGCGCAATGCGCCGGACCGCCTCAAAGTCACCGGGCGAACTATAGGCAAATCCAGCCTCAATTATATCGACGCCGAGCCGTGCCAACTGTTTCGCCACCATGACCTTTTCTTCCACATTCATACTGGCCCCAGGCGATTGCTCACCATCTCTCAAGGTGGTATCAAAAATTCTGATCATGCGTGTCATCTTTGACCTCCGATACAAGCTGCTCAAAAAGTCCTTCCGGCAAGGCCGCAAGGAGCGAGCATCCCGAGACGTACGCGTTTGGTACGTTGAGGGGCTCGAACGACTGAGAACGCAGCCGGAAGGCTTTTTCAGCAGCTTGCAAAAAGAAAAAGCCTTCATCCCGTTAGACCCAGGGACGAAGGCTTGAGGCACTCCGTGGTACCACCCTGATTTAGCCTGAAGATCGCCTGACCTTCAGACCCTTCTTTCTGCCTCTTACGGAGGCAAGACGGAGTCTCTTACTTCCTGTTCGGAGACTCAGCTCAGAGGCGAGTTCAGCGATATCTAGGCTGGCTTGCACCACCCGCCAGCTCTCTCTTTAGCATGTTGAAACCGGTTCCCAGCTGCGTTCTTGCATCGTACAAAGGCTCAACGTACATCTCCAAGCATACGCCTCGCCTTTTCACTCGCTGCGGCCTTGCTGGATACCCGCTTTGACATTCTGTGCTCTAGACCGTTCGCCTACTACTCCTCGTCCTAGCCATCCACACCCGCTTCGGTTTTCCCCTCTGTCGCTATGGGTTTGATTCAACTGGCGGCAAGTCAACTTTTCCGCCACTTCGTTTCCCGGAGGCCGGAACCAGCAGTCCAACGATCTTTTCAACCGGTCCCATCAGGGCATAGCCAGCAAACACCACGAAGACCATGACAGCCGGCCATGCGGCGACCATCATCAGCGCCAGAATACCCCAGACCAGATAGGTGATCTGGCGATGCCCTTTGAACTTCAGATCCTTAAAGCTACGATACTTGATCGTGCTGACCATTAGAAACGACAGCCCTAACGTCATCAATAGAACTACAATCGAGCGGACATCCGTTCCCATTTTCATGATGTAATGATCTAGGACGACCAAGGACGCCACAACGCCCGCAGCAGCGGGAATAGCCAACCCGGTAAAGTACTTACCGTCTGACACAGCCACCGTGGAGTTGAACCTCGCCAATCGGACGGCTCCCATCGCGACATAGGCAAACATCACGGCCACACCGAACGTACCATGCCCACTGAGCGCCCAGGAATAGATCAAGATCCCCGGGGCCACACCAAACGACACGACATCAGAAAGCGAATCATACTCCAAACCGAACTGGCTGGTGCTGTTGGTCAGCCGAGCTGACTTTCCATCCAGGACATCAAAGATCATGGCGACCAACACCGCGATCGCGGCTTCCAGGTAGTTGCCGTTGAAGACCGATAGAATGGCAAACACCCCACAAAACAAGTTGCCCGTCGTGAAGAGGTTGGGGATCAGGTGCATCGCCGCCTTCCTCCGCTTTCCTCCCTTTCCAAACGAACTTCTAAAGCTCGCTGTTTTCATGGCAACTCTCCTAGGATAGTTTCACCACCTTTCACCCGCTGCCCGACAGCCACCCGAAGAGTGGTGCCGATGGGGAGAAAAGTATCCATGCGCGATCCAAACCGAATCAGCCCATATCGCTCACCCCGACTAGCGCGTTCCAGCGGCGCGATCCAACAGACGATGCGCCGAGCGATCAGCCCAGCTACCTGCACACACAAGACCTTGATCCCTTCATCGGTCTTGATCATCAATGCATTCTGCTCATTCATGAACGTGGCTTCGGGCTTACTCGCGACCATGAACAACCCAGGCTGATACTGCACATTTTCAATCGTTCCGTCGCAGGGCAGTCGATTGATATGCACGTCGAAGACATTCAGGAAGATCGTCACCCGCAGGCTCCGTTCCTTTAGATACCGCGGCTCAAACTCTTCTTCGATCGCGATCACTTTACCATCGCCGGGCGCGACGATGAGGTTCCGACCTTGCGGGATCACTCTGGCCGGATTTCTGAAAAACCAGGCCGAAAACAACGTCGCAATGCCACCGAGGAACGCGACGAAGGACCAGCCCAACAACCCCGTCAACAGTGTAACGCCTGCCGGAACCGCGATGAAGGGAATTCCTTCTTTTGCAAATGGAACGCCGACTGCACGATCAGCCATGGAGCCGCCTCAGTTCTTCACAAGAGATGTTCAAACAGGCCGTCCAGCGAAGCCGCAGGGAGTGAAAAGGCGAAGCGTACGTGGTTATTGTACGTTGAGCCTTTGAACGATGCGAGAACGAAGCTGGTGGGTGGTTTCAACATCTCTAGTTTTTCGTTTTATCGACCAGCTGATCCTTCTTGAGCCACGGCATCATTCCCCGCAGCTTGGCCCCCACTGCTTCGATGGGATGCGCCTCCCCTTTCGCAAGCAACGCATTATAGACCGGTCGATTTGCCTGATTCTCAAGCACCCATTCCTTGGCAAACCGCCCGGTCTGAATCTCGTCGAGAATCTTCTTCATCTCCTGCTTCGTTTGCTCGGTCACGACCCGTGGGCCGCGAGTCACATCGCCGTACTTCGCCGTCGTACTGATCGAGTAGCGCATATTCGCAATGCCCCCCTGATAAATCAGATCGACGATGAGCTTCACTTCGTGCAAGCACTCGAAATACGCCATTTCAGGGGAATATCCGGCTTCAATCAGCGTCTCGTAGCCCGCCTGAATCAAAGATGTGAGACCGCCACACAACACCGCTTGCTCGCCGAAGAGATCCGTCTCGGTCTCCTCACGGAAATTGGTCTCGATGACACCGGCACGCCCACCACCGATCGCACTCGCGTACGCCAAGCCAACCTGCTTGGTCGTCCCGCTGGGATCCTGGTGAATCGCCAACAGGCAAGGCACGCCGCTGCCCTTCGTATATTCAGAACGAACAAGATGTCCCGGGCCTTTCGGCGCCACCATGAAGACATTGATGGAGGCAGGCGGTACGATCTGCCCAAAGTGAATATTGAAGCCATGACCGAATGCGAGATAGGACCCTGGCTTGAGATTGGGCGCAATGTCTTGCCGATAGATGGCAGCCTGAGCTTCATCAGGCGCCAGGATCATCACGACATCGGAAGCCTTCACGGCATCGGCGACAGGCATGACTTTGAGTCCGCTCTGTTCAGCCTTTTTCCAGGACGCCCCCTCACGCAGCCCGATCACCACACTGACTCCGCTTTCCTTCATATTCAAGGCATGTGCATGGCCCTGGCTTCCATAGCCGACCACGGCTACCTTCTTGTTTCGAATCTGTTGAAGATCAGCATCCTTATCGTAGTAGATGTTCATGAAACACCCTTTCCATGTGTCAGTCTAGAGCGACGTTCTTTCATTACGCAGACCATCATTCGCGAGCAATTTTTTTCGCCTGGACGGCAGCCTGACGAACCGGCTCCCGCGCAACAGCGACTCGACCGGTGCGGACCAACTCTTTGATTCCAAGCGGCTGAAGCAAATTAATGATTGCTTCAATCTTCTTCGGGTCTCCGGAGACTTCGATCGTATAGGTCGTCGGCGTCGAATCGATCACGTTGGCACGGAAGATATCGACGATCCTCAGCGCCTCGGCTCGATCCACATCCTTCGTGTGAACCTTAATGATTGCGGTCTCTCGCGAGACAAACTCCGTTTCATTGAGGTCGACCACCTTGATCACATCGATCAGCTTGTTCAGTTGCTTCACGATCTGCTCGATGATCCGTTCGTCTCCCGACGTCACAATCGTCATCTGGGACATGGAAGGATCCAGCGTCGGAGCGACCGACAAACTCTCAATGTTGAACCCTCTCCCGCTGAACAATCCCGCAACCCGGGATAACACGCCAAACTTGTTTTCAACGGTCACTGAAATAATATGTTCCATTCTCAACTCAAAGAGCTTATAGCCGATGGCTTATGGCTCGGAGCCGACTACGGTCTCCCGTTTCTGCCATCAGCGATACGCCTTACGCTCTCACTCCTATGCGGTTAGAACCGTATCCTTGTCTTCCGGCGTCACTTTAGCGCCACCGGACTGTTTCATCTTCAACTCTGGGGGATCTTCCAAGATCATCTCATGGTTGCACCCGCCGGCAGGAATCATCGGATAGCAGTTCTCATAGGGATAGGTTGGGACATCCACAATGACCGGTTTATCCGTTGCCAACGCTTCTTTCAGAATGGCATCGAGATCGCCGACCTTCTTGACCCGCAACCCCACCGCCCCATAGGCGTCTGCCAACTTGACGAAATCCGGCGTCGTTCCCAGATTGCTCGACGCATATCGCCCGTTGTAAAACAGGTCTTGCCACTGCCGGACCATGCCGTGAAAGCCATTATTCAGAATGATGATCTTCACCGGCAATTTGCTGATCACAGCCGTAGCCATTTCCTGCATGTTCATTTGGATACTGCCATCTCCTGCAATACAGAGCACCAGGCGATCCCGGAAGGCTGCTTGCGCCCCCATCGCTGCAGGAAATCCGAACCCCATCGTACCCAGCCCGCCTGAGGTCAACCACCGGTTCGGTCTGGCCAGCTTGAAATACTGGGCGGCCCACATTTGGTGCTGACCGACATCGGTGGCGACGATCGGGTCTCGATCTTTCGTCAACTCATACAACCGCTTGACCACTTGCTGCGGCTTGATCGGTCCATCGTTATCCTGGTTATAGGTCAAGGGATGGGCCCGTTGCCATTCTCGGATCTGATCCCACCAGGGTTTGCGAAGATCTTTTTGCTCACCATTGACCGTCGCGCGTAAAATCTGATTCAACTCACGCAGCACCGTTTTGCAATCACCGACGATCGGGATATCGACATGAATATTTTTCCGAATCGATGTCGGGTCAATATCGACGTGAATCACCTTCGCATGAGGGCAGAACTCCGACACCTTGCCCGTCACCCGGTCATCAAACCTGGCGCCAATCGCAATCACCAGGTCGGAATAGTGCATGGCCATGTTGGCTTCATAGGTCCCGTGCATTCCCAGCATCCCTAAGGACAGCGGATGCTCACCTGGAAACACTCCAAGCCCCATCAAGGTCATGTCGACCGGGATCTGCGTCATCTCGGCCAGCTCGAGCAGCTCTTGCGATGCACCAGAAAACACAACTCCACCCCCGACATAGAGAATCGGTTTCTTGGCCTTCATGATGGCTTCGGCAGCCTGCTTGATCTGCCACTTATTCCCGTCTACCGTCGGGTTATAGCCGCGGATTGAAACCGACTTGGGATAGACGAACTCCGCCACATTCTGAGAGACGTCTTTGGGAATATCGACGAGTACCGGACCTGGCCGCCCGGTCGTGGCGATATAAAACGCCTCCTTTATGGTGGCGGCCAAATCGTTCACATCTTTCACGAGGAAATTATATTTCGTGCAGGGGCGGCTCAGCCCTATATTGTCTGCTTCCTGAAATGCATCATTCCCAATCAAGTTCGTCGGCACCTGGCCGCTAAAACAGACCACCGGTACCGAGTCCATATAGGCATCGGCCAACGCCGTGATCACGTTGGTCATCCCAGGGCCAGAGGTGACCAGACACACGCCTGCTTTCCCTGTCGCCTTGGCATAGCCTTCCGCCATATGCCCCGCACCCTGTTCATGGCGCGTCAAGATCACTTCAACATCTTTCTGCTGATGGAGCGTATCGAAAATCTTCAATACGACTCCGCCTGGAAGCGCGAACACGGTTTTCACCCCTTCCCGCTTCAGGCATTCGATGAAGATTTCAGCACCGGTGAGTTTCATGACACTCCTCCCTCCGACCGCATGTGTAGAAGGCCTCCGATCGATCGTGAGACCTTACAACAGCACCCCCTGGCGGAAGCACGCATCATCGTGCACAAATGTGTTTGAAATCAAGGGGAAAGATTTCTGATCCTAGCATTCCCACATATGAGCGTCAATATAGCCTCGTCGACACCCAGTGGCCGAACAGCACGAGGTATCGACAGCCCAGAGAGACTCTGGCTGAAGAAAGTGCGTGGATAGAAGGCCTATAAGCCGGATTCTGTCCCGCAAAGAAGTCTCCCCCTTTGCATGGATGATCATTTCTCTGGGATTCGAGTTACCCCGAACCTCAAGCGACCTACCCGAAGACCTCGACCGGGCCAGTCGGCGTACCGCAGTCCGAAAGGAGCACGGCACCTGTCTTCCTATTTGGCCTTGCACCAGGCGACGCTTACCGTGCCGGTGGTGTCACCACCCCCGCGGTGGGCTCTTACCCCACCGTTTCACCCTTACCTGATCCGCAGCAACCAGATGAGATCCCGTTGCCTTGGCCATCGGCGGTTTGTTTTCTGTGGTGCTGGTGTCGGATTACTCCGCCTGGGAGTTACCCAGCGCCCTGCCCATGGAGTCCGGACTTTCCTCTCGGAGCCGAAGCCCCGAGCAACCATCCAGCCTTCCGCCCACGCTGAGTCAGTATAAAGAATGGCTCCGGTCAGCCACAAGCAGTGCCCCAACTTTCCAAAGACGACTGGCAACAACCACCCATGGATTTACCTGCTCCCAACATCCGGAAGTGGAGTAGTCGGCATGGGCGTTCGCTTCTGGTAAATCTCCATCGCCTCGGGCATCCATTCTTTGAGCTGCTCAATTCTGGTGTCATGGCTTGGATGGGTCGAGAAGAACTCACTCTGCCCCCCACCTCCCGATGCCTGTCCCATTCGTTCCCAGAGCGCAACGGATTCGCGTGGATCATACCCGGCATCGGCCGCGAGAAGGATGCCGATATAGTCTGCTTCCGATTCATGTTTCCGACTGAAAGGCAGCAACACACCCACTTGTGCACCGACGCCAAGCGCCCCCATCGCCGCCTGGCCCAGTGCAGGATTCTTGGCCCCAATCCCAATGGCCGCCCCTAGAACCTGCATGCCAACGTTCGCCGCTTGCCCCTGGCTCATTCGTTCCGCGCCATGACGAGCCAGAGCATGCACCACTTCATGACCCATGACTGCCGCCAACCCAGCCTCCGTCTTCGCCATCGGGAAAATGCCGGTGTAGACCGCCATCTTTCCACCTGGGAGTGCAAACGCATTGGCGGTCTTATCGTCTTTGATCACCGTCACTTCCCACTGGAACTGTTGAGCCATCTCAGCATACTTCGACCGCTTGGCCGCTTCAACAATACGAGCAACCACCCGCTTGACCGGCTCGATCTCACGAGGATCCTGAGAGGGTCTCAATTTTGGATCGCTCCTCACCTGATTGTACGCCTGCGCCCCCATCTGCATTTCTTGACCAACCGACGTTATCAACAGCTGTCGTCGGCCAGTATAAGGATTGGTCTCACACCCCACCAAGCCAACACCTCCTGCAATCAAACAGACTATCGTGATGGCACGGGTGAATCGTTGAGTCTGCATATTTATTCTCCAGAGAATGCTCGCAACCCCATCCATGCATGATTGACCAACATGGATTCGATTGATAGATTACCGTCCCCCAAGCAAGATTTCCACCTGGCGTACAGGAACAGCATGAGCGAGCTGCGTTCTCACAACCAGATTGAGCGTATCGGCATCGACGAATCGGGAAAGGGCGATTACTTCGGTCCGCTCGTCATCGCCGCCGTGTTTGTGGATGCGACCACGCAAGGGGAACTACGTTTGATGGAGGTACGAGATAGCAAAAAAATTTCCGATGGGCGTGTACTCGAAATGGCCCCCGACATCAAGACTATTTGTCCACACAGCGTCATCGCCATCGGACCGCAGAAGTACAACGAACTCTACGCCAAGATCAAAAATCTAAATCGCCTGCTTGCCTGGGGCCATGCCAAAGCTCTGGAGAATCTACTGGAACGAGGCGTGACTTGCGAGCGAGCAATCTCCGATCAGTTCGGCGATGAGCGATTGATTCTGAATGTGCTACAAGAAAAAGGGCAAAAGATTACGCTGGAACAACGACCGAGAGCAGAATCTGATCTGGCCGTCGCAGCTGCATCCATCTTGGCTCGGGCCGAGTTTCTCATTCGCCTCAAACGGCTTTCCAGCGAGGTAGGTACTACGCTACCCAAGGGCGCCTCGCCCGCCGTCGAACTTGCCGCGAAGATGGTCGTGAAGAAACATGGACAGGACCGGTTGGGCACCATCGCCAAGCTGCACTTTAAAACCACGAAGGCAGTACTGGCAAAGCTGTTCTAAACTTTTCACCTCGGTGATCTTCGTCAAAGTCAGAGTCTCTCACCCCGTCATCGTCTTGTGTTCAATAAGCCATTTTGAGTAAGTTGCGGAGGTCCGAAGAGGAGTCGCTCATGAATATCTTCCACGTCATGCTATTGGCCATTGCGGTCCTACAGACCGCATGTGTTGGCCACAGACCGTATACCGAACAGGAACAACAAACTCTCGCGCACACGAAAACCATCTGGGTTGACGTTCGCAGCGATACTCGAACGCTCCCAGCCGGAATAGCCGGCATCATCGAGAGGGTCGAACAGAACGTCAAAGACAAACTCACGCAAGCAGGCTTCACCGTCGTCCCAGATCAGTCCACAGCCGATGCCGTCCTGCAACTGGCCTTTGATTTTTCGGATAGAAGACGCCAAGACGAGCTCTCAAGCAGCTACGAGAGCGCGTATCGACATGATGCCCATTCCATTCACGTCGGTGCAAGTCTGGATCATAAAGTGGTGGGACACCTGTTGTGGCATGGCGAGTCGATCTTGCCACCATATGATTTGAATCTCTCTCGTTCCGCAATCATCAGGTACATTGATTCGGATGTAATGCAGGCGCTCTTCAAATCAACGACGCCTGCCAAACACTAACTTTGATCAGAGAGAACAACGAGGAGCAACCACCTGAACCACCGCGAGCAAATGTCGGAACACGTCAGCACCCACTCCCCGAAGACACCTCACCCACCACTGAGCTTACCGCGAAGATCATCATTGAAAAATATGGGGAGAACCGGCTCGGCACCAGACCGTTTCATGATGAAACACGCCGACTCCTGAACATGTCTTCACAACTTGCACATAATCTCAGCGCATTCGCGGCCACATTTCATACGACAAAGGATGAGACCAGCTGGAACGAGTCGCATGAAGCAAAAGCCTCTTACCATCATGCCAAAAGGAGAGTAAGATCCTCCAACCGTTCTCCGTCGATGGACTATGGCAGCCTCCCTTGACCATATTCACCCCGGCACCCCGATGGGTGCCAATCTGATTGCCGACGGCGCAACGTTCAGGGTCTGGGCTCCCAATGCCAGGACCGTTCACGTCATCGGGGAATTTAATAACCGAGTGCGCTCCGACGCCAGTTTGCTTACACGTGATGAGTCAGGCCACTGGCGCGGATTCATTCCCGGGGTCAAGGATCGCCAGCGGTACCTGTTCTATATCGTAGGCGAGGGCAGCGAGGGACCGAAACGCGATCCGTACGCCCGCGAGCTCGAGACCCCTTTCCCCAGTGAGTGTATCGTCCGTACGACCGATTTTCCCTGGCACGAGAACGGGTTCATCACACCACCCTTTCACGAGTTTGTGATCTACCAACTCCACGTCGGCACGTTCTTTACCCCGAACCTACCTCATAAGGGTGGGACCTTTCTCGATGTCGCTCGCAAACTCCCCTACCTGGCTGAGCTGGGCGTGACGGCCCTGCAGCTTCTGCCCATTCAGGAGTTTCAAACCAGCTTCAGTCTGGGCTACAACGGCACCGACTATTTTTCACCGGAAATGGATTTTGCCGTAGCGGATGCCGAGCTGCCTCCATACGTCGCCGAACTGAACCGCTTACTCGACGCGAAGGGATTGCGCCGTTATCACGTCGCTGACTTGCGCGGGGAAATGAATCAACTCAAAGCCCTGGTGGATCTGGCCCATCTTCACGATCTCGCCGTCATCCTTGACGTGGTCTACAATCATGCGGGCGGCGAATTCGGAGACCAGAGCCTCTACTTCTTTGATCGCCAACATCCGGCAGGAGGACACCGGCACTCGCTGTATTTTTCCGACAAGGGCCATGCAGGCGGGCTCGTGTTCGATTACGCCGAACCAGAGGTGCGTGATTTTTTGATTCAGAATGCCAAGTTCTTTGTCGACGAATATCGAGTCGACGGCTTTCGCTATGATCAGGTCAGCGTGATCGACCATGATGGTGCGCCACATGGGTGGCGATTCTGCCAGGACCTCACCTCCACGCTGCACGCGCATCGACCTTCAGTCTTGCATCACGCCGAGTATTGGAACGTGAATCCCTATGTGGTGAAGCCAGCCGCGGAAGGGGCCGGGTTCGATACGACCCTCACTGACGGCTTCCGTATCGCGATCCGCAACACGATCGGGAACGCAAGCCTGCCAGATGACCGTCCGCTCGACATGACGGGCCTCGCACAGGCTCTCTGGCCTGAAGGGTTTCGTGAGCAGTGGCGTTTCGTGCAGGGTCCGGAAAATCACGACATCATCTATCGAGGGCGGGAACAGCGCATTGCTCGACTTGGTGATCCGTCCAATCCCCGTTCCTGGTACGGAAGAAGCCGCTCTCGCGTGGCGACAGGCCTCAGTTTGACGGCTCCGGGGATTCCGATGCTGTTCATGGGCCAGGAATTTCTAGAGGACAAACAGTGGGCGGACGATTTCGTGTCCCACCATGATCTGCTCCTCTACTGGGCAGGCCTGGATCAGGGTGACAAGCAGATGCTCGACCATGTGCGGTTCGTCAGAGAGTTGCTCGCCCTTCGGCGCCGATCACCCGGGTTGCGCGGACAAGGCTTTCGTGTGGTGCATCTGCATGATCAGAACCGTGTGCTGTCATTCCATCGCTGGGTCGAGGGTGAAGGTCACGACGCAATCGTGGTCGTGCACCTGTCGCCCTTTCATCGGTTCGAATACCGTATCGGCTTCCCCTCCAGCGGAGAATGGCGCGAAGCGTTCAACAGCGACGTGTACGAGAACTGGGTCAATCCAAGCGTGGTCGGCAACGGCGGACGAGTGGCCGCGGATCCACATCCCTTGCATGGCTTCGGCTCTTCTGCAGCTCTGGTCCTTCCAGCCAACAGCATCCTGGTCTTCACCCGATAACGCTGTTCAAGATATTGCTTCTCTTTTCCTCGGGCATCTTACACAAGAGACAACGCGGATCGAAGAATCGTTGCGTTGATTGCGGCACCGTGATCCTGTCTTGCAATCAACCTGTGCCTTGCCGATTATGGATTTATCCCATGAACTGGAGTCAGGACCGACCTCATATCGCTGTGGCACAGGAGGGTCGATGCCTTCGGGTCCCGCTCCTGAAAGGCTAGAACCTATTCTTAGACCGACTCCCCCACTTCCATATCCGCTTTTCTCGCTTCACTGAGGGCCGAAGCAGATTCTTTCGCTGGTTCGCCTTCCCAGTAGAGGATTCGTCTGCAATAGGGGCAGAGATGGAGATCATCTGATCGCCTCACCTGGGCGATGAGCTGGGGCGGGATCTGTAAGCGACACCCGACACACATGCCATCACGGACGGCAGCCAAGGGTTGATCCTTTCTGGTGGCCTTCACCTGATTGTACCGGTCCAGGAGGCTCCTCTCCACTTTCCCAGCCGCGTCTCGATAGTCGGCTTCCAGTCGTGCCAGTTCTTTCGCCAGCTCCTTGTCCTGCGTGTCCAACCCCTGTTTTTCCTGACTGAACACACTGTCCTGCGCTTGTTTTTTCTCCTGCAGCTCCTTGGCGACCTTTTGGAGTTCATCAATCTTTTCCATCGCCAGCAAGATCTTTTCCTCAAACTCGCCCCGCTTTTTGTTCGCCAATTCGAGCTCAAACAAATGTGCCTGATACTCTTTGTTGGTCTTCAGACTCGCTGCATGTGATTTCATCTTCTCCGTCTGCACTTCGTGCATTTCGAGATCCTTCTCATGCGCGCGTCGTTCCTTTGTAGCCGCATCGACTGCGGCTTTTGTATCAGTCAGGGTCTGGGATAGTTCTCGAAGCGGAGTTTCGGCCACGTGGAGACGTTCGGGAATTTTTCTTCGAATCTCCGTGATCTCCATGATCCGGAGATCCAGCTTTTGTAATTCGATAAGTGGGGATAGTTTCTGATTCACCGTATCCTTTCCATCAGTGCCGAAGCACTGAAGGCGCGAGTAATATCTCCGGCTGGTGGGCCCACTAGGACTTGAACCTAGGACCAGCTGATTATGAGTCAGCCGCTCTAACCACCTGAGCTATGGGCCCTCTTCGGAATGGTCAAAACCAGGATGAGGTCTGGTTTAGGAAATGGCCTCGACAGTTCTCCTCACGCCCTCTTCTTGACCTGAGCCTCAGCTTGGAGCGGATTCTAGGCCGACCCTCCGAACGGAGTCAAATCAGGCCTCCATGAGTCCTATCGTCTACAAACTCTCGACAAAACTCCGCAGCTTCTTACTGCGGCTCGGATGTCGCAACTTTCTGAGGGCTTTGGCCTCGATCTGCCGGATACGCTCACGCGTCACTTCAAAGTCCTGACCGACTTCTTCCAAGGTATGGTCGGTCGCTTCCCCGATCCCAAACCGTTTACGCAAGACCTTTTCCTCACGTGGGGTCAAGGTTTCTAATGCGCTATTGATCTGCCGTTGCAAATCGTAGCGAATGGCCGCTTCCAGCGGTGATACGGCCTTCTTATCTTCGATGAAATCGCCCAGGTGGCTGTCTTCTTCTTCTCCGATCGGTGTTTCGAGCGAAATAGGCTCACGGGCAATTTTGAGGATCTTTCTGACTTTGTCCAACGGCAGATCCATCCGTTCGGCGATTTCTTCCGGCAAGGGTTCTCGTCCCAGTTTTTGCACAAGATGCCGAGACGTGCGGATCAGTTTATTGATCGTTTCAATCATATGCACCGGGATCCGGATCGTGCGGGCTTGGTCAGCGATTGCCCGAGTGATCGCCTGCCGGATCCACCA
>NIUT01000009.1 GCA_002254365.1 Nitrospira sp. UW-LDO-01 | reverse complement strand
CCCAGGAGGACAGCCATCGACGACACAGCCGATCGCCGGCCCATGGCTTTCGCCGAAGGAGGTAACGGCAAAGATGTGACCAAATGTATTACCGGCCATAGAGACTCAGTCTTCAGCCGTGAAACGATGCACCGCTAGTTAAGGCAACGGTCGATCAAGTATGGGGTTCCCAAACTTCTTGGATAATCCGTTCGCCCTGAGCCTGTCGAAGGGCGCAAGACTTTAGTCCATTCCGTTCATGGTTCGACAAGCTCACCACGAACATATCTCTGGAAGGCTCCAACAACTCATGAAGCTCCATGCGACAGTCTCCGCAGAACTTCCTGGCTGATGCGCGTAGGTGCCCAATCAGGATGTTCAGCGGACAGTTGAGCCGTTAACATGCGCTTGGTCGAATCCCACAATACAAATCCGATTTGCAAACGCTGTGCAGGGGTCTTTGTGACGCAGCACGTCTGCCATCGCCTGATCCAACACCTCGATTTGACCATTATCTAGTCTCATAGCGCGGCTCACTCGACCAGATCTAGCTTAATGCGCAGCTCCTTGAGTTGATCGGAACCAACTGTAGACGGTGCGTCGGTCAGTGGACATTGCGCCTTCTGTGTCTTGGGGAACGCGATGACGTCGCGGATGGAGTCGGCGTTGCCCAGCAGCATGACCAGGCGATCAAGCCCAAAGGCGATCCCGCCGTGCGGTGGCGCGCCATACTCCAGCGCCTCAAGGAGAAATCCAAATTTGAGGACCGCGTCATCCTTCCCGATCCCAAGTAGATCAAACACTTTGCTTTGTACATCACGACGGTGGATACGGATGCTGCCACCGCCGATTTCGCTCCCATTCAGCACCATATCGTATGCCTTAGCCCGCGCTTTCAGCGGGTCGGACTCCAATAACGGGAGATCCTCATCGAGCGGCGCCGTGAAGGGATGGTGGATGGCCATGTACCGCTTCTGCTCCGCATCATAATCCAGCATGGGAAAATCGATGACCCATAGAGGCTTCCAGGCGGTCTTGTCGATGAGATTGAGTTCTTCTCCCAACAGAAGGCGGATGCGCCCCATCACGTCATGGACGACAGCCGGCTTGTCGGCACCGAAGAGGACCAGGTCTCCCGGCTTCGCCTCCGGTAGGGCCGCTGCAAAAGCCTTCGCGTCCAAGAACTTCGCAATCACAGACTCCAACTGCCCTTCTGCCGTCAACTTCAACCAAGCGAGACCTTTCGCTCCAAAACTCTTGGCCGTTTCTCCTAAGGCATCGATTCGAGTCCGGGACAGTGTCGCGCCACCCTTCACGACCAATGCTTTGACGATCCCTCCCTTGGTCGCCGCATCTTTAAATACCTTAAATTGACTCGCCGCGCCGAAGGCCGTCATGTCGTGGAGCGGCATGTCGAACCGGAGGTCCGGCTTATCCGATCCATAGCGACCCATCGCTTCTGCATAGCTCATCCTGGGAAAAGGCGTCGGCAACTGCACACTTCCGACTTTATTGAATATCGTGACGATCATGCGCTCCATCAGGCTCATGACCTGCTCGCGATCGACGAATGACATTTCCAGGTCGATCTGCGTAAACTCCGGCTGCCGGTCATTGCGGAGGTCTTCATCTCGGAAACAGCGCGCGATTTGATAGTAGCGATCGACACCGCTCACCATCAGAACCTGTTTGAACAGTTGTGGTGACTGCGGCAACGCAAAGAACTGCCCCGCATTCACCCGGCTTGGTACGAGATAATCACGAGCCCCCTCGGGCGTGCTTTTGGTGAGAATCGGCGTCTCAACCTCCAAGAAACCCTCAGCATTCACAAATTCTCTGGTGGCCTGTGTAATGCCGTGCCGAAGACTCAAGAGCTGCTGCATCCTGGGGCGACGAAGATCCAAAAACCGATACTTCAGCCGGATGGACTCCGTGACATCCGCATCGTCTTCGATTAAGAAGGGCGGCGTCTTGGCTTCGTTGAGAATCTCCACCTCGTCGACAAAGACTTCGATGTCACCGGTCGAGAGCTCAGGGTTTTTCGACTCATCCGGTCGCGCCATGACCTGCCCGGTCACGGAGACAACACATTCACTGCGGAGCGAGTGAGCCGATTGATGACACTGAAGATTGCGTTCAGCATTGAAGACCACCTGCGTAATCCCCGTTCGATCCCGCAGATCGATAAAGATGACCATGCCATGGTCTCGCCGGCGCTGCACCCATCCGTTCAACACGACGGTCTGCCCTATCTGTTTCGTAGTCAACTCACCGCAACGATGTGTGCGGATCTTCATACCGTTCTCGCTTTCTTTCCGACATACTTCTTGGTCTTAACCGGTCTGGCCCACCCCTTACGCCTGACCAGCCGCTTAGGGCCTGGCATCGCCTCTTCTCCTCTCTCGACTGCGGTCATGCGTTGCTCCACCAGTTCACGCAAGGCATTGGCTTCCCGATCGGTGAGAAAACGAAACTCGCCTGGCTCCAGATTGCCGAGCGCCAGGGGCCCCATCCGTATTCGTATGAGCTTGATCACCATATGCCCCACGGATTCCAACATCCGTTTCACTTGATGCTTACGACCCTCCCGAATCGTGATCTCCAGCCAGGAATTCGCCTCGGCTCGCTTCACCTTCTTCACGACCGCCGGGCCTGTCATCCCGTCCTCTAGTTTGACTCCGCGCTGAAGCTGAGCGATCTCGCTGTCTGTCAGCACACCCTTCACCTTGATCAGATAGGTTTTTGGCACATGATACCGGGGATGCAGCAGAGCTTGAGCCAAGTCGCCATGATTCGTCATCAACATCAAGCCTTCGCTATCGAAATCCAATCGCCCAACCGGAAACACCCGTACGGACACGCCATGAAGAAAGTCCTTCACGGTATCCCTTCCACCGGGATCGTCCAACGTCGACATCACGTTTTTGGGCTTATGCAATACCAAATACACAAACGGCTGCGCCGAGGTGAGGTGTTTGCCATCAACCTTCACATGATCGCGACCTGGCTCGACTTTCGTTCCGAGTTCGGTCGCGACCTTGCCGTTGACCGTCACACGGCCGCTGGCGATCAGCATCTCCGCCTTTCGGCGTGACGCGAGCCCTGTACTGGCAATGAGTTTCTGCAATCTTATTTCCATAACTCCTAGCGATGGGTGGCCAGTGTGGGTTCTATTGCGCCCATGCACCGAGCACCGACATCAATTTCTCAGTTAGATCTGTCTTGCGTGCACGGTGCGCGATCACAGAAGCCACCTGGCCGCACGTCGGCTCTCCCCCTACTCCCATTCAATCGTACTCGGGGGTTTCGAGCTGATGTCGTAGACGACCCGATTTACGCCCTTCACTTCGTTGATAATCCGATTCGACATGCGGCCGAGCACCGCATTAGGAATATTCGCCCAATCGGCTGTCATGCCGTCCACGCTGGTCACCGCGCGAATCGCGACGACGTGCTCATACGTCCGCTGATCGCCCATTACTCCCACCGTGCGAATCGGCAACAGCACGGCAAAGGCTTGCCAGATTTCTCGGTAGAGTCCCGCGCTCCGAATTTCCTCATCAACGATGGCT
>NIUT01000008.1:1587-7691 GCA_002254365.1 Nitrospira sp. UW-LDO-01 | reverse complement strand
GTACGCCAACAGCATTTAGACCTTAATCTTAATGTGCTCACCCTTCAGCCACTTAATCATGAACTCGTTTTCCTGACCCGGCGTGAATCCGGTCCGGACCGGTTCCCAGGGACCACGAGCCCCGATCCCGCCGTCCTCCGCCTTGGTGATGCGGATGAGACATTCCTTCGGCACGGTATTGACCGCATGGTGGTCGATTTCAAACCCCCATTTAAACTTGAGTGCGTTCGCACTTTTTCCCGGGAGCGAATCCATTTGGTGCATCGGCATGAGCCAGCTGCGCGTAAATGACTGTTGCGCGCCATACCGGAAGTTCGACTGATACCCCGTGTCGATGGCAATGGCGCGTCCATCCGGTCTGGTGTCATGTCCTTTGACCGACTTTGGCGTTGAGACATACGGCGCATGTTTTGCCATGGTCACGTGATACGGATAAGCCGGGTTGTACTTGGCCCGGATCATGAGTCGAGCCACTTTGTAGTACGGATCGCTCGGTTTCCATCCACGATAGGGACGGTCCACCGGGTTACCGTCGACATAGACATAGTCGCCGTCGTTGATGCCGCGATCTTTCGCCGCCTGCGGGTTGATGTGGATCTGGTGTTCGCCGACTCCCGGCGTCCGTTTGTCCATGCGGTAGGGATCGCCGAAGTTCGACTCATAGATCTGCACCCAGTCGTTCACCGACCATTGGCTATGAACTCGGTGACGCGTCTTTGGCGTCACGCAGTAGAACTGATAGCCCTTCTCCCAGAGGGGATTGGTGTGGCGCTTGATCTCTACCCACGGGAGCTTGATATTCCGGATTGTTTTGTCGTCGTGGTGTTGGGCCGTGACGGGAATGCCATAGTCGTCCGGCCGAACATGGGGGTTGGTCGTGAAGATCGCGTTCGGCAGATACGGCGTCGCCTCCGGTCCCTCACGATGAGAGATGAAGTTCTCCCCGTACTCGATCGCTTCCGGTTCAACTCGATAACTCTCGATGCGCCCCGATCGGGTCCACATCGGCTTCGACTCGTTGGTCTCCTCCCAGAGGGGATGCCGCGGATAGGTCCGCACCATGACCATCCACCCCTTTTCCGACTTCAAGAGCACATCGGCACTATATCCGTAAAAGGTGCTCGACGCATCCAGGAGACGTTGGGCGTAGACGTCCACGCGATTCTCATAGACAAAGTGGAAAACGTCTCGCATGCGTTTCTCGCCCGTGATCTCGGCGAGTCTGGCCGCCACCCCGGCAAACGTATCGGCATCGTTCCGCGTGTCGTACAGCGGCCGGATCCCCCCCTTCCAGATCTGTACCCAGGGATTCGACACGGTCGCCGTCATTTCCGGATAGGTGAACTCCATCCAGGAGTTCACGGCAAAGGCGATATCCGCATGGTTGACGTCGGACGTCATCTCGATGTCCTGCGTAATGAGACATTCGATGTTGGGGTCGACGTTCCGCACCATGTCGTAGTGATGCTTGGCGTTGTTCAACAGGTTGACGTTGACGACCCAGCGAAGCTTGCTGGGGGTCGGCATATGGGTCTTTCCCGTAAACACCTTGCGGCCATACTTCGGGGTATTGACGATCAAGGCCGTATCCCCATGATTCCAGTACCCGGGCTCTTCGCCATAGTAGTAGCTCTTGTACTTAATTTCCTTCCCATGGGCATTGGGGTCTAGATTGATCTGCCAGGGATCTTCCGATAGGTGAACGCCGGCGCCGGACCCCGACCAGGGCGTCGCACTCCAAATCCCCACTTTGTAATTGCCGGACCAGGTATGACAGCCGGAGCCGAACTTCCCGATATTGCCGGTCAAGGTCAGGACCAGGGCGGCCGCCCGTCCATTGGAGGTCATGTGGAAATAGTGGCAGACCCCCTCGCCGTTGTGGATGGCCGCCGGTTTAATCGTGCCCGAGTCGCGCGCCCAGCGGACCAGGAGATCCTTGGGCGAGCGGGTGATCTGATGCGTGGTATCCAGATCGTAGTCTTGGAAGTGGATCTGATACATCTGGTAAATGGGCTGCGCGTCGATTTCGCGTCCGTTCAACAGTTTGACTCGATAGGTGCCGGTCAACGCGGGCTGAATGCCGCTGCTATCGAAATGCCAGCCGACTTGCTCACGATGGAGTGGGACGGCTTGCTGCTTGGCCAGGTCCCACACCATGAACCCGCCTAACCGTTCGATGTACTCTGGTTTCAAGGCTTGGATTCGGCCGGAATAACTGTGTGAGAAATCAGGGAACTTGTAGTCCGGAATCACCTCACGGGGGTCCAGGTACTGCAGGGTATCCGTGCGGACCAACAAGGGCATGTCCGTGAACTGCTTGAGATAGTCGACGTCGTGCATATTCTCGTCGAGAATGATCTTGCAGGCGCCGAGGAACAGGGCCCCGTCCGATTGCGGGCGAAGGGGAATCCAGTAGTCTGCTCGAGAGGCCGTCGGATTATACTCTGGAGTGATCACCGCGAGACGCGCCCCGCGCTCGATCGATTCGAGTTTCCAATGCGCTTCCGGCATTTTGTTCTCGACGAAGTTCTTCCCCCAGCTCGTGTTGAACTTCGTGAAACGCATATCGCTCAAATCAACGTCGCAATTTTGTGTCCCGTTCCAAAATGGCTGTGAGGGATCTTGGTCCCCATGCCAGGTGTAGTTGTTCCAATACCGACCGCCTTGCGCCTGATCCGGCCCCACCTTGCGTATCCACGTATCCAATACCGGTAGGACGCTGTTGTTGAAACGAGTATTGGAATGTTTGCCGATGAATCCGAGAATGGGCATACCTGCCCGGTGCTTGAAGCAGCGCACACCCGCGCCCTTCATCATTTCAACCATCTCCGGCGCATACCCTTGCTCGCGAAGACGCCGTGCCCCGGCTTCACCGCTGTATCTGGTGGCAATGACGACCATCGCCTTCGCCGCATAGGTAAACGCCGTATCCCAGGAGACCCGAAGCATATCGTCCAAGAACCGGCTGGCAAACTTATACTTGCGCTTGGTTTCAGGCGTCAGCTCGGGCGCTCCATCGTCCATCCACTGTTTCCAGCCCTTCCGGATCAAAGGACCCTTCAGCCGATAGGGTCCATAGACGCGCCGATGGAACGTAAATCCCTTGAGGCACATCCGAGGATTGTGCGCGAAAGTACCGCGGTTGCCATACAAGTCTTCATAGGTCTGGTGATCATAGTTCTGCTCGACCCGCATCACCACTCCGTTCCGAACGAAGGCGCGAATGCGGCAGGCATGTGTGTCGTTGGGGGAGCACACCCACGTGAACGATGAATCGTACCGATACTGATCGTGATAGACCCGTTCCCAGGAGCGGTCAGGATATTCCCCCAAGGGGTTGCCGACTTCTGTGACCGGTTGAAGCGCCGTCAAGGCCAGGACTTTGTCCGCCACGGCGATGGCAGCGATCGTGCCGGCAGAAGCTTTCATGAACTGCCTACGTGTAATGACCATGTGTTCTACCTCCTATTTAGTAGAATGAGGAAGACGCAGTGAATGTGAAAAAGATCAACCTTCTTGCTCCCTCTAGTTAGATTCCATTTCCTGAGATCCACGCGTGTCTAGCTGAACATAGATCACAGGACAAACTGTCATCGGCTCATTGGCGAATCGAGGATACACATGACTCCGGTGTGAATCAGAGTTGACGCATCAAACCATCCATGAGGATGCAGCTTAGCCGAGCGCCGTTGGAATAAGGGAAAGAAAGACTACCGGTCGAGGTTGGAGAAACTACGAGGTTTTGGTTGGTCACCTACCGTAGTACGTCGAGAGGGATCACGATACCGTGACCAAGCCATGTGCCACGGCATATTTGACCAGATCAGGCGTACTATGGACGTGGAGTTGCTCCATAATCTTGGTTTTGTGAAATTCAACCGTGCGGTGAGAAATCTTCAGTTGGTCAGCGATTTCTTTCGCGGACAATCCTTCGGCAACCAATTGCAGAATCTCATGCTGCCTCGTCGTTAAGTCGTCGATCGTCGCCAAACGAGTGTGTGTCGGCTTGAGGAACGACGTCACGACTTCTTTTGTAATGAGCGGAGTCACATAGAATTTGCCGTTCATCACAGACCGCACCGCCTGCATCAATTCTGTAGCTGCCGATCGCTTCAATAAGTAACCTGACGCTCCGGCTCTGAACGCCGCGTCGACATAGGCCATATCGGCATGCATCGTAACAAAAATCAGTTTCACTGCAGGGACCTGCTTCTTGAGCTTTTTCGCCGCCTCAACGCCGTTAAGCTTGGGCATTGAAATATCCAGTATCACGAGGTCAGGCTGAAGGTTTACAGCGGCTTCAATGAGAGTCCGGCCGTCTTCCACAGACGCGACTAATTCGCAATGGGCTTCCAGTAATTTTTTGAATCCCTCGAGCACAAAGGTATGGTCGTCAGCCAAGATAACTCGTGGTTTCTTCATGTGGCGCTCCAGAAAATGGAATATGTACCATGATATGTGTGCCTCGCCCTGGCTCGGACTGGATATCAAATCGTCCTCGCACGGACCGAACGCGCTCCCGCATATTGACGAGACCTAACCCGGAATGGCCTGCCTGAGCATCCTTAAGATCGAAGCCAACACCAGTGTCCTGGATCGATAGCGTAATCTCCTGTCCGTCGCAGATCAGTTCAACCTCCACACGAGTGGCTCGAGCATGTTTCATGATGTTGGCAAGGCTTTCCTGAGTGACTCGATAGAGGCATGAGGCAACATCGCGCGGTAAAGGATCGGCCATCTCTTCCCCTACGATGACTATTCTAATTCCAGTTTTCTCGGACCATTCTTCGGCCATGTGTTTGAGTGCGGCAGTCAGACCTAGATCGTCCAGAATAGAGGGATGAAATTTATATGCCATGCGGCGAACGTCATCGGATATCTTGGCCAACCGTTGACTGAGGGATTGGATCGTGTTGTTCGCTTGTGTGGTCATTGAGGATGGGGTGGACAACATATTCCCAATGTCGATTGCTACCAAGGCCAGCCGTTGGTTAATGTCGTCGTGAAGCTCGCGCGCAATACGCCTTCGTTCTTCCTCTTGCGCCGTCATCAGTTCGGCCGTCAATGACTGGAGCTGCCGCTCCGTCCTCAGGCGGTCCGTGATATCTCGTAGGATTAACGTGTACGTGAATCTCGAGCCAACGCGTAGCGTGGAGATACTTGCTTCTGCAGGAAACTCACGTGCGTCTTTCTTTAAACCAGACACCTCACGGCGTTGTGCCATCCGATGAGTTGATTCTGGATTATGAGCAAACTCTTCGATGGACGAGGGGTGATCAATCTGAAATCTTTTGGGTAGCAAGAGATCAATCGGCCTCCCAAGCACCTCGCATGGCTCATAACCGAATAACTTCACCGCTCCTTGATTGAACAGTGTGATCGATCGATCATGTTCGGTGACGATGATGGCGTCTTCGGCGAGGTCAAGGATGTCAGCGAGCCGCCCCTGGGAAAGTCGTAGCGCCTGTTCAGTCTGAACGTGTTCGGCGACTTCCATTAATAAGGTCTGATTAACAGACGTAAGTTGCTGAGTCCTTTCTGTCACCTTTTGTTCCAGATCCTCATTCGCCCTCTGCAGTGCCGTTTCGGCCTGGCGCCGTTTCCGGGCAAACCAGACGAGCACCCACAGAATCACAATCGTGATGAACCGGTTCCCCATCTGGACCCAAGGTGGCAAATTAGCAAACCATGGAGTCCCAATCCCTCCAATGATGGTGAGGAGGGTTCCTGCACCAGCAGCGACTGACGGCATCCATGAAAAACGGGAAACAGTGGCAACTAAAACAACTACGACATAAAACTCATGATCGGCAAACGCCATCGGTGAATTCATATCGAACGCGAACAGCCCTACCAGGAGTATGGCCATGAGGACGGCCAAGATGGGTTCTCTCAATTGCTCGTTCATACGGATGGTCTGCTTCCAAGTCATGAGCCGCGCTGTTGCTTAAGGTTATCGAGGACGATGGGCGTACGTCAAATGTGCGCTTATCATTAGGCCGGATAGGTGAGCGAGCCTGAGGTCAATATGACTACCATCAATATTTATTATCAATTCAGGCTGATTACACCGGTCGGACTCATCGCCAAAAATGGGACTCTCA
>NIUT01000008.1:0-1522 GCA_002254365.1 Nitrospira sp. UW-LDO-01 | reverse complement strand
GGGCTGTCGAGGCTCGCAGCCATCAGAGATGCTTTCCTGACCAGGCTGCGACCAGTCCTCATGACCTCGGCCGCCACCCTCTTCAGCCATTTCCCACTCGTGCTGGCCACAGGACCAGGAGTAGCAGCCCGCAATAGTATCGGCATGATACTCGTCACTGGGATGACGGTCGGCACTCTCTTTACGCTCTTTGTCGTCCCGACCTTCTACTCACTGATCGCGGCACAACACCAATCGGCTCCAGTATCAGAAACCAAGTCAGGAACAGCACTCATACCAGTAGAAGCCGACGCATAGACCACTCTCGTCAGCTGGACTGGCTTGTTTCGTGTCAGGTTGCCATACCTGCTCACACAAGAGCGAAATGGCCTGTCGATTTCTCCGGTTCTCGACGACTATCCTATAAGAAACCACCCAGCTCTCATATCAAGGAGGATCGCATGGCGACGAAGAAGAAAACGAAACAACCAAAAGCTCGAAAGACTTCAGCCAGTATTGTGTGGTTCGAAGTTCCTGCTGATGATCTGGACCGAGCCCAGAAGTTCTACAAATCAATGTTCGGCTGGAACTTTGCCAAGCTGCCCGCTGCCATCAACGACTACTGGCATATTGATACGGGAGGTCCAGATGCGTCGCCGGATGGTGGCATGATGCCACGCATGCACCCGCAACAGCCGATCACAAATTACGTCAGTGTGCCATCGATTACCAAGGCAGCGGCGAAGGTTGAGAAACTCGGTGGAACGGTGTGTAAGCCCAAGACGCCCGTTCCAGGGATGGGCTACTTCGCCATTTGCCTGGATACGGAGGGCAATACCTTTGCCCTGTGGGAGATGAACGAACGAGCCAAGTAACGGACGACACGGTGTTACCTTATTATTCGGATAGCCCTCTGGAGGACAGGATGAAATACCTCTGCCTTGTCTATCTTGAAGAAAAGATCTTGAATGCCTTCTCTGCCCATGAGCGACGAGCCATTTCTGACGAAGCGATGGCCTATTGTGACAAGTTACAGAAAGCCGGCCAGTTGCTGGCTGCCTCCCCTCTACATCCCGTAGAAACCGCCACCACCGTGCGAGTCCGGGGAGGCAAGACCTCGACTACAGATGGACCGTTCGCCGAGACGAAGGAACAGTTGGGTGGGTTTCTCATGCTTGATGTTCCGGACCTGAACGACGCCATTCGCATTGCGGCGCAGTTTCCAGCTGCCAAGTTCGGCAGTATAGAGGTTCGCCCCATGAAAGAACTGGGCTGCGCAGACTGAGAGGCCATGAGTCAACATCCCGCATCAGCTACGCGTGAGCAGATCGATGACCTCTACCGCGTTGAGTCACGCCAGGTCCTGGCGACGTTGATCCGTCTGTTGGGCGATTTCGATGTGGCTGAAGAGGCACTCCATGAAGCCTTCGCCGCTGCGATGGAACAATGGCCACGTGAGGGGGCACCAACAAATCCCCGTGCCTGGTTGGTTTCCACCGGCCGCTTCAAGGCGATCGATGGAATGAGACGGCGAGCTCGGCAT
>NIUT01000007.1 GCA_002254365.1 Nitrospira sp. UW-LDO-01 | reverse complement strand
AGATGTGTATAAGAGACAGCATCAGCCCCCCCCCCATTGTCGTCCCGATCAGGGTCCCGACGGTCCCCATCACAACGATTCCGAGGGCAATATCAACAACCGTACGACTCGCCATCACATCAATCTCTTAGCGTCCGCGCATGCCTCAATTCCCTGTAAGGGCAACGAGCGGACCAAAATCGATCTCCACTCCAGGCGCGGCAATGATAGAAATTCCCCAGGCCTTCTCCGCCGGCTCATGCTTATGAATCCGCTTAAAGTCTTCGTACACATTGACCCGCTCTTCAAACCACTGTCCGATCTCCTTCGTGCCTGACTGGACAACGATCTCGGATCCACTGAACATCCCACCTTCGGTCAACGTGCCATCCGGTTTTGATTCACTCCAGACATACTTCGTGAACACCGGAATAAACAAGAGATCCGTATCGAGCGAAGCATAGACGGCCGCGAGCGGCTCGTTTCCAGTCGCCGCCTTGGTCAGACGCCAGCGCCAGGTCAAAACCGGATAGGCCTTGGGATCCCAATCGATTTTCTTCTTCTTGATCCGTTGCCCCGCATCCTTGGCCGACAAAAAGCTTGCGCCGTTCTCCATCCGCACCTTGTACGCGTCACGGCCTTTTGTTTGACTGCGTTGATTTTCGTGATCCCACAACGAAGGAAAACCATCCGCTTCTTTTGCTTGAAAATCTTCCAGCACCAGCGTCGGCTCTCCCGTGAGCGCAGGCGTCACCCCAATCACGAGAACAGTTGAGCCGAGCACGGCTGCCGCAGCCATCAACACAGTCCGTATCATGCTCTGAATCCCTTTCTTATATTTCTTGCGATGGAATCGGAGCCAGTAACGGTGACTCTTTCTCACTCGCATCTTCTACCATCACCGGCTGCTGTCCTCGTTCGCACATCCAGAACAATGCGAGAACCGCCGCCCAGAACACCACCATATTCAGTGTCACCATTTTGGTCGCATATTGGAGGTCCGGAGTGAAGGCCCAGGGCGAGACATCGGCCATCAACTCGCTGACGTGCCATGATAACCTCCCCGAGGAACGGATGTATCCCATCAACCCCATCACCCAACTGAACGATGCCGCTAACCCAAATAATCCGACCATGCCCCGCAGCGGAATCTTTCCCCACTGAATCGGGCCATGCACCACCGCACGCCGGAGCATCAACCGATTGATCACCACTCCGACCAGAATAACCGTGAACGTGGTGAAAGCCTGCGGAGCGGACAGACCGACGCGAATTTTCGCCGGCAAATAGAATCCATAGATGGACAACCACACGATGTTGACGGCGCCGACCAGATAGAGCACCGCAATCAAGGCGTTTCCTGTCTTGACCCAGGAGATGGTCATGGTGCGATTCGCGCGGCGGTAATAGAGGAAGCTCAGCGCGGTCACGAGGATCAGGACATTGACCGCTCCGTTCTTAGCCGACATGACCCCGTAGTTGCCGATGACCGGGTGTTGCGCACCACCCATGGCCTTGGCCTCACTAGCAGACGTCAGCAACGTATGCGGCGTCAACCAAATGAAGAGCGCCACCATCAACACGCCCAGCAGGATTTGGTAATAAGGCTGATACCGCTCTCCCCCCTTGATCCGCGCCATGCTCTGCCACAGATAATAGTTGACCCCCAAAAACAAGACACCGATCAAGAGGGCCTGCACCACAAAGAGCCAGGTGAGTAGCCCGCCCATCATCGTCACCCCCATGGTCTGGCGAAACATGAAGACCGACTTCATCAGCCAGTACCCGGCAAACGGCATGGGAATGAGGGCGCACACCGTGACGAAGAGAAACACGTATCCGACCCAATCAAAATAGGCCCGCTCCTCGTCTGTTTTACTGGTAAAAAATCGGTAACAGGCATAGGCAAGCACCACCGCCCCACCGGACATCATATCTGCCAGAAAACGATGGACGTTCAGAGGATTCCAGAGTGCAGAGTGCAACAGATGCCATGCATTTCCGAGAAACCGCCCCTGCGCATCAACCCCGGCCGGCGACATCATGAACGCAGACCAGGCGTTGGCCATCATCAGTAATGCGGTGCCCACGATGTTCGTCAGAATGCCGATCGCGGCATGAATCCATTTCATGCCGCGGTCTGCCATCCGGTTCCAACCGTAATAATAGATCACCAGCAGCAGCGCTTCTCCGAAAAATACGGCGGCATAGGCCGGCATGAATCCCTTGAATGTTCCGCCCATATACTTCATGAAACTCGGATAGAGCATGATGAACATCGTCAGCATCAGACTACCGATCAGTGCAGTGACCGACATGGCCAAGACCGCCACCTTCGCGAGATCTCTCGCCAAACTGTCGTAACGAAGGGCCAATGCCGGCTTCTTTGTGATCAGCCCCAAAAACTCGAGCAATGCGCAAAACAACGGCAAGGCGAGAACGAATCCGCCGAAATAGGTATGCTGCTGTGTCACGAACCACACGAGTAGCCGGCTATCCAGTGAACCGACTTGGGGGTAGACTGTTTCTTGAGGTGTTGGAGCCGCCGGTCCCTGCGGAACTCCCTCGGTTCCGAAGTACACATCGGTGGAAGAGTCGGCATAAGACAGATCGGAGCCATACCCCAGATAACCAAGGGTGATCGAGACGACTGCAATGCCCAGTGCCACACGAAGCAAGAAACCATTTATTCTGAATCCTTGGCCCATAAACCTACCCCTTCATCCCAGTCTTATCGAGTGCCAACTCCTCAGATGCGTCGGTGGAGCCTATAGTCTTGCCCAGAATGCCCATCACAAACGGGCATCGTAACATTCCACTGGACAGTTGAGGCGCTTGTTCGTCTTCCACATGGCGGCGATCCCCCAGATAGTACCCATACAACGCCATGATAGCTGTCACGATTGCCCCCATGGCAACTGCCGAACCGGTCGTGATCATCGGCTGGCGCAGGACAAACAACAGCAACCCCATCGCGACCAGGTAATAGGTCGAGGCAAAGGCCATCCCAGGCCACCACCAGTATTTCACTAGCTCACCTGAGGCCGTCCGGCGAAGCGTCTCCGCCCATGGAATCGATGGATAGAGCCCACCAAAATACGCGCAGAGCGTCAGCCCTCCGCCAAGAACGGTCACAGCCAATAACTGGGCCAACGCCGCTCCCTGAACATCCGCAATGAGCATCCCCGGAAAGGCTGCCAGCATACCCAAACCAAGTCCGGCAAGGATCCACGGCCCCAGCCGCCCGATCTTGTGCTGTAGCAGCACCCGAAGCGGGGTGCCATCCGGAAACGTGAGAAAGGGCCGCCCCATCTGTGCGAGCCGACGCACATGCCCAATCTCAAATGCATCGCGTGCGACGGATGTACAGGAGATGATGATCGCCATCATCGCCGGTCCGTCAGGATGCTGGAGATAGCTATAATTCATGATCCACAAGAGAGTCAGCACTAAGAGGGAAAGCTGGATACCATAGACGGCACCGATCCATCCGACGAGCCAGCTGAGGAACCGAACGCCATCGTGGCGTATGATCTCCGACCAGGACGCAGTACGCCCGACCCGATAGGCCAAGACCGCCGTCACCATAGCGACCAGCGCACTCACAGCCAAGAGCACCAGAGGCTCGGCGATTGGAACAAGATGTTTGGCAAGGCGATAGACTCCGAAGGCAATCAGCCCAGGGACAAACATCACGATGCGTTTTTTCTTGCGCACGGCCTCTTCC
>NIUT01000006.1 GCA_002254365.1 Nitrospira sp. UW-LDO-01 | reverse complement strand
GTAGGGACATTGTCGGACATCGCGTCAAAGGCTCAGGCCATCGGTATGGAACCACCTACCGTGATCGTTGTAGGTGAGGTTGTTCGACTCAGGTCAACGCTCAACTGGTTCGAGCGACGTCCGCTGTTCGGCAAACGTGTGCTGATGACACGAGCCAAAGAGCAGGCGCATGAGCTGGCCGCGCGCCTCGCCGGTTATGGGGCTGACCCGGTCGAGGGCCCGACAATCAGCATCGTTCCCCCTCTTGATTGGACCGCGGTAGATCAGGCCATTTCCCAGATCGACACATATAATTGGATCATCTTTACCAGCGTGAACGGAGTTGACCGCTTCATGACGCGGCTCTGGGCCAAGGGACTGGATGCACGTTGTGTTGCAGGGCGACGGCTATGCTGCATCGGACCAAGGACCGCTCAGGAGTTGGAGCGGTTCGGCGTTCGAGCCGATCTGGTTCCGGCTGAGTATCAAGCAGAGGGAGTCTTAGCCGCACTGAACCAGCAGGAGATCCGAACATCTCGCATCCTGATTCCTCGAGCCGAAGTGGCGCGGGAGATCTTGCCGAATGAGCTTCGTGCCCGTGGGGCTCACGTTGAGGTGATTTCAGTTTACCGAACGGTGGTCCCAGACCTAAATGCGGAAGGCTGGTGGCAGGAACTCAGAGACCATCGCCTTGATGTCGTCACTTTCACAAGTTCTTCCACGGTTCGAAACTTTGTTGCTATGCTAGGAGGGATGAAAGCTGTGAGTCCGCTCTTGCGGTCTGTGACCATTGCCTGCATCGGACCAATCACAGCCAAGACAGCAGAGGAATTCGGCCTGACGGTGTCAATCATGCCGAGGGAAAATACCATTCCTGCATTGGTGGATGCCATCGCCCAGCATTATGAGAGCCGCGAGCCCTGTGCCGCGGGTGTTGTGCAGTAACCTAACGGCCCATGCCTTATGGGCCAGTCCTATACTGTAAGGAGGGAGCGTACTATGGTTCCTGTGAAGTCATTCATGATTCCCCGAGACAAGTTTGTGACTGTGCCACGCGATACTGATTCCCAGACAGCGGCCCGGATCATGCGCGATCGCGGGATCGGCAGTTTATTTGTAACGAATGACCGTGAGATCATCGGCATCATTACCGACACGGACATGATGCGTCGTGTCGTCGCAGCCGGGGCTGAGGCGACAAAAACCACGGTTGAACAAATCATGTCGGCTCCCATCGTGACAATTGAAGAAAACAAGACGCTGCTGGATGCCAATGATCTCATGGCTCAGTCACACCTTCGTCATTTGGGTGTGTCACGTGACGGCCAGTTGGTCGGAGTCATCTCCGTCCGAGATCTTGTGGTCTTCTTGACCAATCTCCCACGGAAATAGAGGTCCCTTGCTGTGGGTGTTTTGACTCATCGTTGTGCGGGTGTAACAAGGGACGGTCAGCTGATGGAAATGATCTGGATCCCAGATCAAAAGGCCTTCTTGGCTGATCGTCTACAGAAATAAGGACCCTTGCTATGGGCTTTCCAATCCATCGCCTTCGTCGACTCAGACAGCAGGAACCGTTACGCCGGATGGTGCGAGAGACACACCTCTCGCCGGCGGATTTTATCGCTCCACTGTTCGTGATCGAAGGGCACGATTGTCGTGAAGCCATCGGGTCGATGCCTGGGCAATACAGACTGTCCATCGATCTGCTTGTCAAAGAGGCGGCCGAGCTTCGTACACTCGGGATTCCAGCCATCATTTTATTCGGCATTCCAGCGTCCAAGGACGAACGCGGCAGTTCGGGTTTAGACCCAAACGGTATCGTGCAGCGGGCGGTCAAGGCCGTCAAACAGCAGGTGCCGGATTTGATAGTGATTACGGATGTGTGTATCGATGAATATACCAGCCACGGCCATTGCGGCATCGTCCGGGACGGAAAGATCCTCAACGATGAAACGCTTGACTGCCTGACGGCTATGGCCCGCACCCACGCCGAGGCAGGAGCCGACATGGTGGCACCGTCCGATATGATGGACGGACGTGTGGCCGCGATTCGGAGGGCGCTGGATCGAGCCGGATTCGCCGATCTGCCCATCATGGCATACGCCGCCAAGTTTTCGTCCTGCTTCTACGCACCATTTCGGGACGCAGCCCACTCCACGCCTCACTTCGGCGACCGGCAATCCTATCAAATGGACCCGGCCAACGCGCGGGAAGCGTTGCGCGAAATCGACCTCGATATCAAGGAAGGGGCCGACATCATCATGGTAAAGCCGGCATTACCGTACCTCGATATCATCGCGACCGCCCGTCGTCGCATCCTTCTTCCCTTGGCGGCCTATCAAGTCAGCGGGGAGTACAGCATGATCAAGGCTGCGGCACAGGCAGGCTGGCTCGATGAGTCGCGTGCGATGATGGAATCGCTGTTGGCCATCAAGCGGGCAGGGGCAGACCTGATTCTGACCTACTTCGCCAAAGACGCTGCTCAGTTGCTTCGTTCACCACAATGAAAGTGACCCGCGGATATTCGGGCCAGAGCCGGCGACCCTATCCGGTGGGAACCATAGGGAACTTTGACGGGCATCATCGTGGTCACCAGACGTTGTTACAGCGAGTGATCGAGGCGGCACGCAAGAAGGACGGAACCTCGGTTGTGCTCACCTTCGATCCTCATCCGGTGAAAATTCTGGCGCCTCAAGCCGACTTTCGGTTTCTGACTGACGAGGATGAAAAACTCGCTCGCTTCGAGCAGGCAGGTATCGATGAGGTGGTGCTCGTGGAATTTAGTCGGGCGTTCGCGTTGCTGACTCCCGAACAATTTGCGGGAGAGGTGCTGTCCAAAGGACTGGGGCTCAAAGAACTGTTCGTTGGGCAACATTTTGCGTTTGGACACAAGCGAGCCGGCAAGATCGAGGATCTCGGACGGCTTGGCGATCAATTTGGCTTCATCGTTCATTCCACAGTTCCCGTGACCCTCCATGAAGGAGTCGTCAGCTCAACACGAATCAGACAGCTCATCATGGCTGGACAGGTTGCTCAAGCGACGGAGTTGCTTGGCCGACCCTATGCGCTGAGCGGGATCGTTGCTCCTGGGGAGGGCAGGGGAAGAACATTAGGATGTCCGACCGCCAACGTGTCGCTTTCTCCGGACCGTGTCACCCCGGCTGACGGAATTTATGCCTCGATCACGACCGTGGGTACAGATCGATTTGATTCTGTCACCTATATCGGGAATAAGCCGACCTTCCATGGAAAAGTACGAGGATTAGAAGTCTCCATCCTCGATGGACAATATGACCTCTACGGGCACATGATCAGGGTCGAATTGATTGATCGTCTCCGCGGCGACGCACAGTTCACGAGTGAAGAAGCCTTGAGCCGACAGATCGCAATCGATAGGGAATCAGCGAGAGACGCCCTCCGTCGCTATCACGACACATTTGGCACGTGATGGGTTCTTTGAACCGGCCTCAGCCAACCCCATGAACAGGACGGCTTGGCCTCCTCTCTTGCATCATGTCGTTCGAACCGTTCGATCTCGACAGCTCTTCCAACCAGGCCAGCATATAGTAGTCGCCGTCTCAGGCGGTCCGGATTCTGTCGCGTTGTTATCGCTCCTGCATCAACTCCGCTCTCGTTGGACACTGACTCTGACGGCGATCCATTGTAACTATGGATTGCGGGGCGATGAATCCGAGGAGGATCAGCGGTTTGTGGAAACGTTGTGCCATGGGCTAGCCATTCCCCTCCATGTGCGCAGGGCACAGATTCAATCTCGCCGTCGTAC
>NIUT01000005.1 GCA_002254365.1 Nitrospira sp. UW-LDO-01 | reverse complement strand
CACTGGGGCTTTGTGACGTTGGGCTGGTGTGGGTTGTTTGGGGCAGCGGGCGGGGTGGCGGCGCAGATCGTGAGCCGGATGTCGAATCTGGCGGACGTGATCTGGAACAACGCGCCGAAGAGCATCCTGGATCCGTTCCCAGCTCAGGTGCAGAGCGCCAGCGCCAAGAGCGTGTACTAAGCAGCAATAGTTAGCAGTCCACATGTATCATTGGTCGGTAACAGAAGCTGGTCTAGAGAGTCGAGATGCTAATGGGTCTCTAGGCCGCTTCTGATCGGCTGAAATGACGGAGGATGTCAGTTATGTTTAGAACCGATGAAATTATCAAGGCCTCGAAATTGCCACCAGAGGGTGTGGCAATGTCACGGCACATTGATCACATCTATTTTATTCCGATTTTGTTCATCACCATCGTCGGGACCTTTCACATGCACACCGCGTTGTTGTGCGGGGACTGGGACTTCTGGCTCGACTGGAAGGATCGGCAATGGTGGCCGATCGTCACCCCGATTACGACCATTACGTTTTGTGCGGCCCTGCAGTATTACAATTGGGTGAACTATCGTCAGCCGTTCGGCGCGACGATCACGATTCTGGCGCTTGGGTTCGGAAAGTGGATTGCCGTTTATACGTCGTGGTGGTGGTGGTCGAATTATCCGCCGAACTTCGTCATGCCGGCGACACTGCTGCCGAGCGCGTTGGTCTTGGACATCACGCTCTTGCTCACCAGGAACTGGACCTTGACGGCGGTGATCGGAGCTTGGATGTACGCGATTCTGTTTTATCCCAGCAACTGGCCGATCTTTGGCTATAGCCACACCCCGATCGTGGTTGATGGCTCGTTGCTCTCATGGGCTGACTACATGGGCTTCATGTATGTCCGGACCGGGACGCCAGAGTACATCCGCATGATCGAGGTCGGCTCGCTGCGCACCTTCGGTGGGCACAGCACCATGATCTCGGCCTTCTTCTCCGCGTTTGCCTCGTCGCTCGTGTACGTGCTGTGGTGGCAGTTCGGGAAATTCTTCTGCACCTCGTACTTCTACTTCACGGATGACAGGCAGAGAACGGTGAAGGTCTACGACGTATTCGCCTACGCCACGTTAGCACACGGCGATAAGGCAAAAGCTGGGGGGAAAGCATGAACGCCAAACAAGCCTTTAAACGCTGGGTAATGGGCTTCTGCGGAGTTGCGACGCTGGCGTTGACGCCTGTCGTTGATGTGACTCCTGCATTTGCTCATGGAGAGCGCTCGCAGGAACCATTCCTGCGGATGCGAACTGTGAACTGGTACGATACGGAATGGGTTGGTAAGTCGACAAAGGTTAACGATGTAACGGAGTTACGTGGCCGGTTTCACTTGTCGGAAGACTGGCCTCGTGCAGTCGTGAAACCGCATCGTACGTTCTTGAACGTAGGGTCTCCGAGCTCGGTCTTTGTTCGTCTGAGCTCAAAGATGAACGGTGTTCCGATGTTCAATTCGGGCCCGCTCGATATCGGTGGCGATTATGAATACGTCGTTAAGCTCAAGGCCAGACTCCCAGGCCACCACCATATTCACCCGATGCTCGCGATCAAGGAGGCCGGTCCGGTCGCTGGTCCGGGTGGGTGGATGGATATCACGGGTCGTTATGAAGATTTTACGAACCCAATTAAGACTCTCACTGGCGAAACATTCGACTCTGAGACCATGGGTGGCATGACGGGAGTTATGTGGCACCTTTTCTGGGTCGTTGTCGCATGTTTCTGGGTGGGTTGGTTCATGATCCGCCCGATGTACCTGGTTCGTGCTCGTGTACTTGCGGCGTACGGGGACGAGATCTTGTTGGATCCGATTGACCGTAAGGTTGGGGCGGCAATGCTCGTGTTCGTGCTGGTCGTTGTGGTCGTTGGATATCTGGCAGCAGAGTCCAAGCACCCGATCAGTGTTCCTCTGCAGGCTGGTGAGACAAAGGTGAAGCCGCTGCCTGTGAAGCCAAATCCGTTGACCATCGAAGTGGTTCATGCTGAGTACGATGTTCCTGGTCGTGCCCTGCGTATGAACCTTCATGTGATTAACAATGGCACACAGCCAATCAGCATCGGAGAATTCACCACGGCAGGTATTCGGTTCACCAACAAGGTTGGTGCAGCTAAAGTGGATCCAAACTATCCACCAGAGCTGGTGGCCAGCGCCGGGTTGACCATGGATAAGGAGGGTGCAATCCTTCCCGGTCAGACGGTTGATATTAAGCTTGAGTCAAAAGACGTGCTCTGGGAAGTGCAGCGGTTAGTGGACATTCTCCACGATCCGGATCAGCGCTTCGCCGGGTTGTTTATGTCTTACACCGAAGGCGGTGAAAGACTCATCAATCCAGTCTGGGCTCCAGTTCTTCCAGTCTTCACGAGATTGGGAGCATAACAAGCCTAGCGTTGGATCAGTAGAAGGCCGGCCCGTCTCATCGTCAGGTGAGGCGGGCCGGTTTTTTATTTGCCTATCGCATTAGTAGCTTCTCCCTTGTACGTCTCTAGCATATCGACTTCTGAATACCCGGATTCCAGTTTCTATGGGCGTGATGCAGGGTATGGTCGCTCGTTCCAGGCCGTCTAAAATGGGCTGTAGCTAAAAGTGAAGCGTCTAATTAGTACGTTGAAAGCGAAGTGTGTGAGGCTGTTATACAAGGTAGGTTTGATTTAAATAGCGGATAAGCATTCTGCTACTCCATCTGATGTCCGCGAGATACAGCCAACCTTCCGTGGTCGGCACATACGTGATGTTGGTCATCCTGGTCTCGTTGGGTCGTGTGGCGGCAACGGTCTGCGCCAATAGGTTTTCCTCGACCAGTAGCGCGTGCATCGTATCCGTGGTGGGCGTAAATCGGTGGACCTGGGTACAGCGCAGGCCCAGTTTGTTCCGTAGCCGCGTGATGCGGCCGATCCCAGTAAGAAAGCCGTCGTCACGCAATTCCGCTTGGAGACGCTCAGGGCCGTACGTGTGTCGTGTCCGCATGTGTGCCGCCTGAATCGCCACTTCCAGTTGCGCATTCTCCTGGGCGCGGGTCGAGGGCGGTCGCGTTCGCCAAGCAGAGTACCCGCTTCGGGACACCGCCGGCACCTGACACAACAGACGCAACGGATATTGGAGACGCAGCGTCCTCATGAGCGCGTACCGGGAAGCTGCACCTTCGCAACGTACGCGGTGGATTTTTTGATGTCGTGCTCCATCCAGGCCTCAGCGAGCTCGCGTTTGAGCCGGGATAGCTCCGCCTCCAGCTCCGTTACGGGCCGTCGGCTCGCCCCCAGCGTTGTGAGCTGGCCCTGCCGAGCTCGACACACCCCGCGCTCGAGAGTCCTGCCCGACATGGCGAGGCGTCTGGCTGTCTCCGGAATCGTCACCTGCTGTTCCAGGACCAGCCGCACGGCCTGTTCCCGGAATTCCTTCGTATACTGCTGTCGTGGGACCTGTTCCATTTCACACCTCCAGACCTCTTAGAGCCTATCCTAAAACATCCTGCTTCTGTATTCTTCTAGGACATTGAGCATCCCATGAAGACAGGAGAGGAGTATGAACAAAGCGAACACGCCGTCTCGGTGGTGGCAGCTCCCCGATGCGGTGTGGGAACGGATCGAGCCGTTGTTGCCAAAACGTCCGACACGAGATCCTTCGATTGGGGGCCGTCCCCCGGTTCCAGACCGGCAGGCCATGAATGGCATTGTGTTCGTCTTGCGTACCGGCTGTCAGTGGAACGCGTTGAACGCGACCGGGATTTGCAGCAGTTCCACGGCCCATCTGCGGTTTCAACAGTGGCGCAAGGCCGGGGTCTTTGAGCAACTCTGGGCGAACGGGCTGAACGAGTATGACGAGGTGAAGGGCATTGACTGGGCCTGGCAGTCGATGGATGGCGCGATGACGAAGGCGCCGTTGGGCGGGGAAAAAAACNNCCGGGGTCTTTGAGCAACTCTGGGCGAACGGGCTGAACGAGTATGACGAGGTGAAGGGCATTGACTGGGCCTGGCAGTCGATGGATGGCGCGATGACGAAGGCGCCGTTGGGCGGGGAAAAAAACCGGGCCCAATCCGACGGACCGAGCCAAAGACGGCGTCAAGCGAAGCTTGTTGTGTGAGGGAGCCGGGGTTCCTATTGGACTGGCCATCGAGGGCGCGAACCGGCACGACATGCGGCTGGTGGAGCCAACCCTGCAGAGCATTCCGGTGGCACGTCCCCGACCGACCCGGAAGACTCCTCAAGGGCTTTGCCTGGATAAAGGGTATGATTACGAGGAGGTTCGGAACTTGGTGCGGCAGTTCGGATACACGGCGCACATCCGCGCTCGCGGCGAGGAAGCCCAGGCCATCAAGCGACAGGCCGGATTCAAAGCACGCCGGTGGGTTGTCGAGCGAACGCATAGCTGGATGAACCGATTCCGCCGGATTCTGATCCGTTGGGAGAAGATTCCTGAAAACTATTTGGCAATGCTTCATGTGGTCTGTGCAGTGATCACCCTCCGCTGTGCAGGGGTTTTAGGATAGGCTCTTAGTGTAGGTTGAAGGCGTCCACTTTTTCGAGCCTATCACACTGTATCTCCTGCACAGAGCCTGGCGGCCCCACTCCTTCTCCCGCATCGCTGCGGGATGAAATAGACAATCTCTCGCTACGAATAGGGAAAGGTTTTTAGCCACGCTTTTAGCCGTCGTGTCCTGATTGATTCAGCGAGCCCCCTGACTTGGCCACGGTGCCGCTTAAAGGATCGACACTTGATGCACCAAAGCAGGGGATTGTGATGGCCGAGTGGTCTGTGGCAACGGTGACATGTCAGAATATGCATCGTGACGAACTCCAATACAGTTAGACAAGTCGTTATTGATAATCCTCGTTCAACGCATTGAGGAATGCGGCGAGCGGTGCGCTGTCGTTATCTGTCAGCGCGATGCCTTGAAGCTGTTCCGCCCCGTTTCGAAGCGTACTTGCTCGGGCTTGATCCGAGACCTCTTTGTAAAAATTGATCACGTCATTCAACGTGTCGAACTGACCGTTATGCATGAATGGGGCAGAATGCCCCAGATCGCGCAGGCCGGGAGTCTTGAATCGGGCAATCGCCCGATTCAAGAGGTCGCTTTGAGAAACGGAGCAGGGTTGCTCATCCTCGCAAAGAATGTTGCGGATCTTAGACTGAGGCGTTGGCATATCAGGATTAACAAAGACGTTCCACAAGCCGAGGTCAGTCAAGGTTGTTCCAGATGAGGGAACGGCTCGGAATCGTTCGCTGGCTGTCGGATGTTGTTCGGTCGCTGGTAGATCGTCGGTCGTTCGTGCGGCAAGGCTGGGAATGGCTAAGTTCATGAAGGCGCCGTCACCATGGCCGGCGATGGCATCATATTCTTTTTGGGTTGTACCCGTATTATGGGCCTTGAAATCGGTGAAGTTCGGCGCGGCATGGCAGGCGAGGCAATTGCCGATTTTTCCGGCCGCCAATTCGGCCGACGAGGCCGGGAGTGTCGCCGGTTCAGCGAGGAACATCTTCAACCCGGCCAATTCCTGTGCTCCAAACGAGAATAGTTGGGTATGAAATTGGAACTGACCGCCAAGCCGATTTGGATTTGAGGTGACGAACTGGAGGGTGCCGGCCGATTCACGCTGTTTCACGAGTTGCAACAGACGTCGGCTGTAGTCGATCGGTAATTCGTTGGAATCCGGTGCCTGCGGGAGTCCGTTTGTCGCTAAAAACACATCAAATGGAGAGCGAATGGGTGAGCCGCTGTCTTCGGTCTGTGAAAAGCGGAGGCCATTGACGTAAGCGGCCACTACTTTGACCACGGCATCGAAGACCTCCTGATCGGTCCCAGAGCCGACGAACGCGCGGAATTGGGGCAGGAGACGCAATTCATCAGGCGTGTTGGGATTTGTGCCGGCAAAAAGAATTCGGTAGGGCAGACCGGTGTCGGTCAGATCGAAGGTGCCATCGTCCCCTCGGACGACATTGGCGATGTGGGCGATGGCTTGCGCCTTTTCGTCAGGCAGCCATCCAAAGTTGCGACCTGTAAAGGTTGCCGCGATCAACTCTTCGATGGAATTAAACTCCGCATCGAAGTGGAGCAGGATGCCTCCTGGTCGAGTGAGTGTCGAATTTACCAGGGGCGGAGAGTTTCGTGGTGCGTGAGTCTTGCCATCGGCTCTGGCGGGAATCGGGCTGCGACGAGCAAAGTCGGCGTAGGTCCGCATACCCCCGCCTGGCGCATCCAGCACGTCGTCGACTAAATGACATGCCCGGCAATTCATGGAGAGGCCTTTGAACGGACCTGGGTTGATCGGAGAGCCCAAAGTTTCAACGGTATCAACAACACCGTCACTGATGTTGGGATTATTGATGGTACCGCCGTTGTCCACGGACACTTTGAATGCCTGGGCGAAGCGTGTTTCAAGAAACAACCGTTCACCCACGGCCTCCTCGGCGCCGGGCGTTCCGGTAGAGGCGATGGGGGGCGAAGGAGGCGAGCTTTCGTCCCCGGAGCAGGCAACCGTTCCGATGAGGAACAGCATCGAGCATAAAAAGGTCAGCGAGGTCTGGGTGTGACTTGCCATCACGGTACGACTCGGATGCGCCGATGAGCGCTGCCACACTTAACCAGGTGCTGACGCTGAC
>NIUT01000004.1 GCA_002254365.1 Nitrospira sp. UW-LDO-01 | reverse complement strand
CGGAACCGTCGCCTCCGAACAGAAGCCGAAGAAGCCTTGCGCCAAAGCGAGGATCGGGTCCGCGCCGTAGTCCAGGGGGGAAACGAAGGGATCTGGGATTGGAATCTGAAGACCGGTGATGTCTATTTCTCCCCTCGATGGAAATCCATGCTGGGATACGAAGACCACGAAATTGTCCCGACCTACAAGGAATGGGAAAGCCGTTTGCACCCTCAGGATCGAGACGGAATTTTAGCGGCACTCAACAAGTGCCTAGGGGGTAAGGCGGAGCAATACGATGTCGAATTTCGACTCCGCAAACAGGATGGGGAGTACTGTTGGATCCATGCCTGTGGGAGTGTGAGCTATGACGCCGACGGGAAACCTACTCGCATGGTGGGCTCACATACAGACATTACCGAGCGCAAACGGATTGAAGCGCTCCAGGATGCGGAAAAGGAAGCGTTGGAGCTTGTCGCGAAGAAGGAAACCCTTGAGTCCGTGCTGGGGTTTATCTGCAAGTCCGTCGAGACGCTTGCGCCTCCGATGCTCTGCTCGGTCATGCTCGCTGATGAGGAGGGGACGCATCTGCTATTGGCAACGGCGCCCAACCTTCCTCGCCAGTACAAGGAGGCCATCAAGCGAATTCCTATCGGGCCGACGGGTGGATCCTGTGGTAGTGCCGCCCACTTTCGACAGCCCGCCATCGCGGCAGATATTGCAACTGACCCTTTGTGGAAGGGCTACGCTTCAGTGGCGCTCACCCATGGCCTGAAGGCCTGTTGGTCGATGCCCATCATCAGTTCCACCGGCAGACTGCTCGGAACACTCGCGGTCTACCATTGTGAGTCCCGTGAGCCGCAGCCGACTGATTTGAAGATCCTTGGAAGAGTCAGCCAGATTGCGGCCCTCGCCATCGAACATACCAGAATGACCGAGGCCTTGCGAGAAAGTGAGGCGCGATTCCAGGCCTTCATGGAGCATAGTCCGGCGATCGCGTTTATCAAAGATACTGAAGGGCGCTACATCTATGGGAATCCTCAGTTTGAAAAGCTGTCAGGCCTTTCGAGGGAAGAGTTAGTGTCTAAGACGGTATTTGACTTTATGCCGACGGACGTTGCAACCAGGCTTTCTCAACAGGACAAGGCGGTGTTGACATCGGGTCAGCCTCTTGAGGCCGAAGAAACACTGCCGGGTCCGGACGGCACGGTTCGGGATTGGCTTACGAGCAAGTTTCCTCTGGAAGTTGGCCAACGGCCCTTGCTCGGAGGGATCGCGGTCGACATCACTAAACGGAAGTCGCTTGAACGAGCGAGCCAGGACCAAGCCGATCGTCTTCGTTTGGCGATGGATATTGCCCGACTAGCGACCTGGGATTGGAATATCCTCACCAACCAGATCATCTGGTCAGAGAACTGTGAGGAGGTAAAGGGGGTGCCTCGTGAGTCGTTCGACGGGACGTTTGAAACCTATCAACGACTGGTGCATCCGGAAGACCTGACAAAGCTGCTTGCGGATATCGAAGCCGCACTCGGCGGTCGGCAACCCTACCGAACGCAATACCGGATCCTCACGCCGATCGGCGACGTACAATGGATCGAAGGAAACGGCATGGTCTATCGGGACGAGCTGGGCCGGCCCATTCGGATGGTGGGCACGCTGAGGAACATTACCGAGCAGAAACGCATGGAACAGGCCCTGCGGCTGAACGAGGATCGGTACGCCAGGGCCACGGCGGTAGGAAGAGTCGGAGTCTGGGAGCTCGATGTGCAAGCAGGGACCTATTATGGTGACACGAATCTCAAAGCGATGTTCGGATATCAGCCGGACGAGCTCTCAGCCGACCCGTTTGTCTGGCTGAATCTGGTGCACCCGGATGACCAGCCGATTGCGATGGCTCACTGGCAGCGAATCGTGACTCGTGCAGCCGACGAGTACAACTATGAATTACGCATGATCAGAAAAGACGGCACGGTGATCTGGACCGACATCCGAGGCCATGCCGTTCGTTCGGCTGATGGTCAGCTGACCCATCTCATCGGAGCAACCGTTGATATTACCGACCGTAAACTAGTCGAGACGAATCTCCTACGTACACAGTTTTCTATGGACCAAGCGGTGGATGCCGTGTATTGGATCGATCCGCAGGCCAAGATTCTCTATACGAATGAGGCGGCTAGCGCGATGTTGGGGTATACCGCAGAAGACTTCTTGCGGATGACGGTCCATGATCTGAATCCAGACTTTCCGGCGGAGGTGTGGCCTGGGTGGTGGGAGGAGGTCAGAGAGAAAAAGGTGGTGTCATTGGAGACAAACCATCTGACGAAAGATGGGCGGTTGATTCCGATCGATATCCGTGTGGTGTTCCTAGCCTATCAGGGGCAAGAGTTCCACTGTGCCTTCGTCCGTAATATCAGTGCGAGGAAAGCAGCCGATCAGGCATTGCGCGAGAGCCAAGAACGATTTGAATTGGCCCTTCAGGCGACCAACGACGGTATTTGGGACTGGAATATCAGGACTGGAGAACAGTTTTGGTCTGACCATCATCTTGAATTATTGGGGTTTGCGCCGGGTGACCTCGTCCCCACATACGACCTGTGGCTTTCACTGGTGCATCCCGATGACGTTGAATTGCTCCATCAAGCCACCTGCAGGCATCTTGAGACTCGCGAGCCCTACGATATCGAAGTGCGGGTGAGGATGAAAGACGGCTCCTATCGCTGGGTTCGTGATCGAGGCCAGGCGGTGTGGGATACGGCTGGCCGTCCGGTACGTATGGTTGGTTCTACCTCTGATGTGACGGAGCGCAGGGAGGCCGAAGAGGCCATCTGGAAGGCTAATGCGCAACTCGAACAGCGAGTATCGGAGCGGACAAAGCAGTTGGCTAGAGCCAATCGCGCGCTCGAACTGGAGATTGTTGAGCGGAAGCGCGTGGAAGACAGACTGCAGCGAACCCAATATGCCGTGGATCATGGCGCCGACCAAATTTTTGTTGTCGATTCAAGAGGATACCTCGTCGATGTTAATGAATCGGCTTGCCGCAGGCTGGGCTATCTGAAGGAAGAACTCTTGACGATGTCGGTGATGGACATTGATCCGGACTGTTCACGAGAGGCTTGGGATATCTGTTGGATGGAGTTAAGGCAGTCGGAACAGCTTCGCATTGAGCGCAGGCATCGCAGTAAGTCGGGAGAGATTTACCCGATAGAAGTGATGGCAAATTATCTTTACCACGGAGGACAGGAACTTGTGTGTGCATTTGTGCGTGATATCAGTGAGCGAAAACGAGCGGAGGCGGAGATCCGTGAGAGCGAACTGCGGTACAAGTTGGTGACGGAGGCAACATTCGATGCGATCGCCCTTCACGATAACGGTATACTGTTTGAAGTCAATGCCGGGTTGGAGCGGATGTTTGGATATGAACCCGGCGAACTGCTTGGCCGATCGATCCTTGATCTCCTCGCTGATGAGTCTCGTGATCATGTTCAGCAGAATATGCAAGATGGTGTGACTGAGCCCTACGAAGCCGTGGGACGACGCAAGGACGGTACCACGTTTCCGGGTGAACTTGTGGTCCGACCGTATCGGTTTCGGGACAAGGAAGTTCGTTTGGTTGCCGGCCGCGACATCACGGTACGCAAGCAGCTGGAACTACAGTTGTCACGCCATGCCGAGGAGCTTGAGCGTCAAGTTGAGGAGCGGACGTCCGAAATCGCGAAACTGGAAGCGCAACGAGCGCAGACGGAAAAATTGGCTGCCGTCGGTCAGATGGCCGCCGCGGTGGCTCACGAGATCAATAACCCCATTGCCGGTATCAGGAACGCGTTCACACTCGTGAAGCAGGCTGTGGATCCTACTCATCCTCACTATGAATTTGTCGGGATGATCGATCGGGAAATCTCACGGGTGGCCACGATTGTCCAGAATATGTATCAGTTGTACCGTAAAGAGCCGAGCAGGGTGGAACCGGTCAATCTGTCGCTGCTCTTACGAGACTTAGAATCCTTATTCACGAAGCGGCTGTCCCAACTCGGCCTGACGC
>NIUT01000003.1 GCA_002254365.1 Nitrospira sp. UW-LDO-01 | reverse complement strand
TGGGGTTGGCGCCAGCCCGCTGGTAGCCAGACGTCCTGTGCGTAGGTATGCTGGACACGGCCGGGAACCGACGGTTGTCTGGGGCACGAGGTGCCAGGGGCTGGAGTGGATCCCCGACGGGGCTCGCTCCCACGCCTTGATCCTGATGGGTGACTGGTGCGGCTCAAATCCGAGCTGACACTGCTGACGACGACAACCGGGATGCGACGGAGTCACGCGACCACCATGGCGAGGGAAGACGTCGTCGGAGACCTCGCCCCGTTTGTAGGATACGGAGGGCATGATCGGCTGTGCCCTCTTGACCGGAGCCTTCGAGATGGGCGACCCCTTTCACTCTGTTGACCGGGAACGCCTAACGGCGGAGATAACCGTCGGTGAACCCGCAGGGTTCACCGTACGTGTCCGCCGGCTTGTTCGGCCTTTCCTCTGCATGCTCTGATCGCATCATCTAACGCTGATTTGAACGATGCGTCCTCTTCTAATGACAGATCGGCTCTGAACCGCTCCAGATGCTCGATTAACCGTGCGTCCGCCGCAATCCCCGCTGCATCAATACTGAGCAGACTCACAGTCTCACTCGATTCCCATTCGCGAATTAGGATGTCTGCAACCTCTGGATCTTTCCATTCTGCAAGTCCGACGATCGCCTCGCCCAGGATTTCGTGATCGGGATCTCCAAAATTGGCGCGAAACGCCTCGCGAATCTCGGGTGTGTCATCTTTGATCTGTGACCCGAGTCCAAATGTCGCCCAGTTGCGGACATCATGGTTGATGTCTGAAGATAGTCGGATCATGGCGCGTATCGCGTCAGGATGGCTATGTCCTGTCAGACCGTGTACGACGCCAAGCCGAATAACGGCGCTGAGGTGATCTGCGAACCGGAGGAGTGACGGTATTACGTTTGGTTGTCCGCGATGGCCCAATGCCACAGCCGCCGCTGCGACAACCTCCTCATTCTCATCTTCGAGCAGTCGAACAAGTGCTGTAACCGATTCGTCTAGGAAACTCCGGTCTGCCCAACCCAACTGAGCCAAGATGTCAGCCCCAGTTACGCGATCCAACGGATCGGAACTACTCAAGCACTCGATCCCTAACTCAAACTCTTCACGGCCGCCACGATAATGCACGAGTGCGAGGCTCGCATCGCCTTCGTCATCGTGAACTTTCGAGCGGTATCGCTCCACTACCATCCGACTAGGCGTCACATCGTTCTCATATCGGGCGTCGTTTCTCATCCTGACCTTCCTAGTCGCACAATGTTTGGGCAGCTCGTCCACATCTGCCTAAATCGGTGGCTACACACCGATTGTCCACTCTATTCCATTGGAACAAGGCAAGTTTTGCTCTAATATCGCTTTCAGCTCGTCGTCTTATACAGTCAGTGCGGAGAAGAATGTGGGCAAAGCACTTTTGTCTGACATGGTCGTTTTGGTCGTCCCCACGTTCCCCTGATTAATCGCCGTCCGACTTTCCCGCCAATTGCCTCCTGCAACGAAATAGCTCTCTGATACCTATTCCCATTCTGGGGCCCCGATCAAGCCCAGGTTCTTACCTCGCCCATGGCGGCCTGTTCCCTCCGCCAAATGGGTTGGGTGGCGGTGGCAACACAGCGGTGTTACCAACAAACTGATACCCAAGTCGTGTATAGACCTCGTTGAAAAAGTAGTAAGAAGGTGAAACACCCTGCTTCTGCCACTTGAGCGCTTCAGCGATAATGCGTGATGAGAAAGGAACGAACAGCGCCCCGACGTTTGCAAAGAAGGCTGGACACAGTTCATCTCTGAACCTACAGTTGTCCAGATTCACACCGATCAATCGACATCCCTTCTCAACTGCGGCCTCGACCTCGTCCTTCACAAAGACAGTCTTCGTGTACGTGTCGTTTCCGATCAGAAGGATAAAGGTATCGACGCGTCCGATCTTCGCGGCACACACAGACTTGATGTAGGACGGTCTCTGCGAGTTGATCGCCTCATCGAGCTGAAAGTCGGCGAAGTTAAAGTCGATATGCTCGTGGGCCTTCCAGGCGCACATCAGATCATATCGGCCTTTATCCGCACTGCTGAAACTGACAAAAGTCCGAGGTGAAGATGGCGTCTCCGCCATGAAGTATTCTCTAAATGTGGATACCAAAAGTTAAGGCGGACTCATCTACCGTTCAGAAAACTCCATCAAGCTCCGCCTATACTGACTGCTACCATTTAGATCAATCCGCGTTTCTGCAGGTACTCTGTATCAATGCTAATGGTGGGTTTAGAAAGCTGGCCACGTTCTTGAAGCAATCGCTCGACGTACTTGCCGATGAGGTCGGATTCGAGATTCACAGTATCATTCACCTGCTTAAGGCCCAGGATTGTCACCTTTGCCGTGTGTGGAATGATGGCGACGCTGAATCCTTGCTCGCTCACGGCATTGATCGTGAGGCTGATGCCATCGACGGTAATGGAGCCCTTTGCGACGCAATAGCGCAGAATCTCCGGAGGTGCTCCGATGGTAAACACGATGGCATTGGCGTCTTGCTGCCGGCTGCGGATCACCCCCACCCCATCCACATGACCAGCCACCAGATGCCCGCCGATGCGTTCATTCAACTTCATGGCCCGTTCAAGATTGACCGGCATGCCCACAGCGAAACTACCGAGCGTCGTGACTGAGAGCGTTTCAGGTGAGACTTCCACCGAAAAGTCGCGTTCGCTTCGCGAGACGACCGTCAGACAGATTCCATTCACACTCACACTATCGCCGATTTTCAGATCACTCATCACCGTCGAAGCCAAAATCGTCAGCTTGGCTCCAGCCAGCGACTTGTTCATGACCGTAATCCCGCCCATTTCTTCAACAATACCAGTAAACATCAGTCTTTCCTCATGATGATCTGTTTCACCACATAGATAAACAGCACAAGCAATACCAGCACACCCAAACCGGCTAACCCACCTATCACAAGATTTTCCGTCGCAATTTCTTTCATAGTTTTTCGATTATAGCCCATCCACCCTCACGATGGTACGGCCTCCATCCGAGTGATCGTCACCCAAAATATGCCGGCCGCGATCAATTGGATCCCGGCGATGATGGCGAAGGCCATGGGATAACTGAGATTCGCAATCAACAGACCAGCCAGCAGCGGGCCGCAAGCATGGCCGATATCCATGATGGTCCCCTGCATGCCCATGCCGGCGCCAAGCCGCTTGAATTCCGAACTGTCCGCGACAAGCGCTGACGAAGAGGACGAAACCACGGCTTCGCCAAAACCAAACCCAGCAGACAGCAGGAGCAGGATTGGGAACATCGAAACCTGTGGAATACAGACGAAGGTTGCCGCGCAAATACAGAGCCCAAGAATGATCAGTGGCTGACGCCCGACCCGGTCGGATACCCGACCCATAATCGGCTTCGAGAAGAAGGAGGTACCGGCTTGCACGGTAAACAAGAGACCAACTTCTCCCGGGTTCAAACCGGCCGCGACGCCATAGAGCGGGAGGAATGCCATCAAGGCGCCGTTCGCAATCATCTTGGCGGCATCCGTGATACTGGTAATCAGTACCTTGCGATTTTTCGCAACGGCGGTAAACCCCTTCCACATTTCAGACAACACGACGGCCATCCCCTGTTCCTTCCGTTGCGGCACCGCAACGTCAAGATGCAAGCTATAGAACAACAGCATGCCGATACAGCCGAAGATGCCGGATGTGGTGAACGCGGCTGAAAACCCTGCCGCATGGATCAGATAGCCACCGAGAAAGGGACCTAAGAGCGAACCGGACTGTGTACAGGCCGTATAGGTCCCGAGTGCCGCACCACGCCGCTCACGATAGAGTTCTGCTACCGTGGCCAGGGCGCTTGGCGCGAAAATGGCCGTCGCAAGGCCGTGCAGAAACCGAAGCGCCGTCAATGCATTCAGATCCGTAACGAAAAGATAGAGAAACGGTGGCAAGCCAAAGGCCACCACACCAATCTTGAGCAACAGACGCCGTCCATAGATATCGGACAGGGCGCCGGACGGAAGCTTCAGCAGCACACCCGTGAGAGTGGACACCGACACGATCAGACCGATCCGCTCAGGACTCGCGCCGAGCGATTCGGCAAACAAGGAGAGTGCCGGCATCCGCACCATGTTGTAGCTGATGAAGGAAAAAATACCGACCGTGCAGATCAGTGCGAAACTGCGTGAGGTCGTCATGGGATGGTGTTGGCAGGCGAGATCGCCTGGGTGGAGCCGAGTGAAGGACCAAGCACGGTTCTCAAAAACACCAGATGCTGCTCAGGCAACGGCGGGGGCTGTTCCGCCTCTCGCAACACACGGGAAGGTTGCTGTCGCATGGCTACGCCTAACCGATGAACGGTCTCAACTCCCTTCTGAAGTTTGCTCGTCACCATGCCGCGAATCAACGGATGCAGAAAAGACACCAGTCCTGACAAAAAGCGATTGTCCAATTTGGTGTAGACCACCATGTTACTGTCCATATCTTCGTTCCCCTGCTGATCTCGCATCACCGCCATCCGAAGAAACACGACGGCTTTCCCTGTGATATGCGGAAGCAACCGACTGTCATGAGAACCGTCCAATAAATAAATACGAGACTCCGCATCCTCGTAGACCAGCTGCACGAGCCCCTTCGTTCCCTCACCGTCGTCGCCCCAAAATCGTCTTTCCCCCCAGGCTTGAGAACGATACGACCCGAGGCCAAGGCGACGAATCAACGTGGCGGCAAACGGTGGTTCACCAAGCAAGTACCGATAGAGTGGCTCTGACATGGCTACCCGGATGGGACCAACCCGGGTGAGGGTCGTATGCGATTTAATAATCGTGTGCAGTTTACATGTCCAGTCCGAAGGAATCCGCTCGACCGGAAACGTCAGGTCTCCGTGAACAGGCGAGAGGCGGCAGCTCTCTGCTCGTGCCGTACCGGCGAAGAGCACGAGAAAGACTCCCAGTAGAATAGCCCAGCGGCATGCACCCTGTTCGCGAGTGACGTCCCTCATCACGTTCATGGATCCGGTGTTGGGACGGAAATGGAGAGATGGATAGGAAAAAGCCGCTGTGGATCCTGCCTGAGTCTGGCTTGGCGCAGCAAGATTTCCAGCGATGGCGTGACGGTCCCTGTAAAAGATACCTGACCGTTCGTGATCACGGTCAGCGGCTTGGCCGGATCAATCAGCGACCCATTCAAAAACAGACTGTACCGTCGAACATGGTGCGTCCGTACCTCGACCCGATTCCCTTCTTGAACGGAAGCATCCAGCTTTGCATAGACTCGATGCTTGATTCGCTCGTCGCGCTTATCGACCAAATCATCTGAAAACGCCGCGATCGGATCAGTCGAATCCAGGCGCACCCAGTTGAACGGTTGGAAATGACTCCCATCACGCACAACGGTGAGCCTTGTGGGCAAAGGCTCACGGCGATGACTATTGAACCAGGCCAGAAGGTCCGGCAACTCTTCCTTGGGGAAATAGTGCCCCCCAGCCATGGGATGCTCTCGTTCATGCTCGCGATACACATAGGGATAGCCAAGCGTGTCAAGCTCTCGGGCTATCGAACGACTCAAATCCACCGGCATCACCTGATCTTTGACTCCGTGAATCATATAGATGGGTGTCTGACGAAGATTCCCCAGAAACGGCATGAGCACATTGTCCAGTCCGCTCGCCATCGGTGCGATCCCGGCAAAGAGGGGCGCATGGTGCATCCCGATGAGCCACGCTCCGATCCCACCGTTTGACATGCCGGTCAGGAAAATCCGGTCGGGGTCGACATGATAGCGTGTGCGAAGATCCCGAATCGTTGCTAAGACTAATTCTTCCGCAGGTCTGGTAAACCAGGCACCAGACGGATAGGTCGGACAAGCCAAGAGATAGTCTTCGCCCAACCTGGCTCGCCACCGCTCCAGATATTCTTCGCCGGTAAAACCGAATCCATGCAGACAGACGACAAGGGCATAGGTTTTCGACGCGTGATACGTCTGTGGGATGAGCAGAGACAGCGGATAGGTCTGCCCACGAATCACGATCTGTTCACGTGGACGATCCCCGACCGGCTGGCTCTGGTAGGTTCGACCGGTCCTTATCAACTGAGAGACGATGTCGATGGACGCGCTTTCGTCAGAGAGAATATCCCGCAGCAGCCGTTCAGCTACATCACCATCAACAGCATCGAGATAGTGCATGACACGGGACCCGAGGTCCGGAACAACCGGTCCTGCCTCTTCCGCACCCGCTGGAGCAGACGCGCCAATCAGAACTACCAACAGGATGAGGCTTCGGACAAAGACAATCACAGATCCCCTTCGACCACCAAATCATTCCCCACGAGACGTGTCGTCACATGGCACAACTGGATCGCTCCCTTCAACCCCGTTGGACTCACCCCCCCGATCACTCCTTTGGCATTCTGGCCACCGAGTAGCAGCGGTGCCATGTAGAGGCGTACATGATCGACCAACTTGGCCCTCAGCATCGCGGCATTCACCTCACCTCCTCCCTCCACGAGGAGAGAGGTGATCCCACGCCGGCCAAGCTCCTTGAGCAGCGCAGGCAATGAGACCTGATCGTGAACCGCCGGTACGATCAGCACCTCAATGCCTTTCTTTTGCAGGGCCAACCGTCGAGCTACTGGCGCGGCAGCAGTAGTGGCAAGCAGGGTTCTCGCCTTGTCCTGTAAGGCCAGGATCTGTGCCTTCAAGGGAATTCGCAGTCTGCTATCGACGACAATGCGAAGCGGTTCTCGTGATGTCAGTTTTTCTAACCCTACTCCGGTCCTCACCGTCAACGCAGGATTATCCATCAAGACCGTCCCTACCCCCACGAGTACTGCATCCACGCTCTTGCGGAGCAGGTGAACCTCCCGCCGGGACAATTCTCCGGTAATCCACCGAGATTCACCGGAGGCTGTCGCCAGTTGTCCATCGAGCGTCATCCCGGCCTTGAGCGTCACATAGGGACGGCCCGTCTTCATCCAATGGCAATAGGCCTTGTTCAAATTCTCCGCTTCGGGTCGGGCTACTCCCACCATGACGGAGAGTCCGGCTCGACGAAGCGCAGCGGTTCCCTTCCCCTGTACTGATGGATTGGGGTCTTGCATCGCCATCACGACACGGCTCACGCCGGAGCGCAGGATGTCAGGCACGCAAGGTGGAGTGCGTTTCTTGAGATGGCAGCAGGGCTCAAGCGTCACATAGAGTGTGGCGCCTCGTGCCTGCGTTCCGGCTCGTTGCAAGGCGAGTATTTCTGCGTGAGGAGTTCCGGGTCGGAGATGAAAACCCCGGCCGACGATCCGGCCCTGTTTGACGACGACGGCACCGACCATCGGATTCGGGCTCGTCGTGCCCTGGCCCTTCGCCGCCAGGCGAAGGGCTAGGGTCATATAGTGGAGATCTCGTGTACGGTCGGTCACCGTTTCTTGCGGCTGCCTGAAGGCCGCTTGGGCGCCGGCTTGGATAGCTTTAAAGATTTTGATACCTTTGCGGATTTCACCGCCGCCTTGGCTGACACTTTCGCGATTTTCTTGGGTGCTGCTGGTGACTTGGCGTCTGCTGCTGCAATCGCTGCCTGTGCCGCCGCCAATCGCGCAATCGCGACACGGAAGGGTGAGCAGCTGACATAATCCAACCCCAATTGATTGCAGAACTCAACGGAACTTGGATCACCGCCATGCTCGCCACAGATCCCAAGCTTGATCCCTGGCCGTGACTTGCGCCCGCCAGCAATGGCCGTCTTCATCAATGAGCCGACACCCTCACGATCGAGCGTGGCGAACGGATCCGCATCCATGATCTTCACCGTCCGATAGTGGTCGATAAACTTGGCGGCATCATCGCGTGAGAAACCGAACGTCGTCTGTGTCAGATCGTTCGTCCCGAATGAGAAGAACTCGGCCTCTTCCGCTATCCGTTCGGCGGTCACCGCCGCGCGTGGCAATTCGATCATCGTCCCAACAAGATATGAGAGTTTCACATTGTAGCGCTTCATCGTCTCTTGCGCGACTTCGCGGATGAGATCCTTCTGCGACTTCATTTCCGCCACCATGCCCACGAGCGGAATCATGATTTCCGGAACGATTTTCTTGCCTTCTTTTGCCAGCTCGCAGGCCGCCTCGATAATGGCCCGCGCCTGCATACGCGTAATCTCCGGCATTGTAATTCCCAACCGGCATCCCCGCAGCCCAAGCATGGGGTTAAACTCATGTAGCTCTTCCACGCGAGCCAACAAGCGACGTTGCTCCTCGAGCTTGGCCCCATCATTCCCAGTCAACTCGAGCTGCGCAATCTCTACCATTAATTCTTCACGCTTCGGCAAAAACTCATGCAAGGGCGGATCGAGCAGGCGAATGGTGACGGGAAACCCTTCCATCTCACGGTACAGCCCGATGAAGTCCTGCTTCTGCAGCGGCAACAACTGTTCCAGATACCGTTCCCGATCCTCTTTCGTCCGGGCCAGAATCATCTTCTGCATGATCGGAATACGGTCTTCGGCAAAGAACATATGTTCCGTGCGGCAGAGCCCGATCCCTTCAGCCCCGAACCCTCTGGCGATCTTGGCCTGGTCCGGCACATCGGCATTCGCTCGCACTTTCATCGCCCGTACACTGTCGGCCCATGAGAGAATGGTGGAAAAGAGCTGATATTTTTGTGACTTCTTGGCATCCAGCTTTCCCTGCACCACCTGAATGATCTCGGATTCCATAACAGGGATGTCGCCGTCGTACACGTTACCGGTCGATCCATTCACGGACAGGTAGTCGCCTTCCCGGAACACCTTTGAGCCGATCCGTACCGATTGAGCATCGATGACCTCGACTGCTTCGCACCCAGCCACGCAGACTTTGCCCATCTGCCTTGCCACCACCGCAGCATGAGACGTCATTCCGCCTCGCGCCGTCACAAACCCAGATGCGGCGTTCATGCCATGAATATCATCGGGGCTGGTTTCATCACGAACGAGAACAACCCGTTGCCCAGCTGTCTTCATCTCGACCGCACGATCCGGCGTCAAGGCAATTTTCCCCGCCGCCGCTCCAGGTCCGGCCGGCAATCCCTTGCCTAATGGGGTTGCCCCCGCTTCAGCTTGGGTATCGAAGATCGGATAGAGATACTGCGCGAGCTGATCCGGACCAACCCGCTGCACCGCTTCACGCTTCGTGATCAAGCCTTCTTTCACCATTTCAACAGCGATACGCACCGCCGAGATCCCGGTCCGCTTTCCGACTCGCGTTTGCAGCATATAGAGTTTGCCCTCCTGGATCGTAAATTCCAGGTCGAGCATGTCTCGATAATGTTTTTCAAGCTTCTTATAGGTGTGTTCGAGTTCCTTGTATGCGGCAGGGACATTCTTCGCTAACGCGTTGACCGGCAACGGCGTTCTAATACCAGCTACGACATCTTCGCCCTGCGCATTCATCAGACATTCGCCGAAGAATGTATGTTCACCGGTATTTGGATCACGGGTGAACGCCACACCGGTCCCACTGGTGTCGCCCATGTTGCCGAACACCATGGCAACGACGTTGATCGCAGTACCCCAATGTTCCGGAATACCGTTCAATCGCCGATAGGTGATGGCGCGCGCACCATTCCATGATGAAAACACCGCGTTGATTGCCATCCGCAGCTGCTCATTTGGATCGTCCGGAAATTCCTTTCCGGTTTCTTCCTTGATCAACGACTTGAATCGGTCGACGAGGTCCCGCAAGGCACGTGCGTCCAATTGTGTCTCATGGGAGACGCTCATCTCTTCTTTCTTATGGTTCAGAATCGCTTCGAAATGTTCTCGAGGCACTCCCATGACGATGCTGCCAAACATCGTCACAAAACGACGATAGCTGTCCTGAGCAAACCGCTCGTTCTTCGTCTTGGCAGCTAGCCCTTCAACCGTCTTCAACGTGAGGCCCACGTTGAGCACTGTGTCCATCATGCCCGGCATTGAGGCGCGGGCACCGGATCGCACGGACACCAACAACGGTTTCTCCGGATTGCCGAACCCCATGCCCATCGACCGTTCCACGCGCTTGAGCGCGGCCAACGTCGCCTCCCACATCCCAGGAGGATATTTCTTCCCCTGCTTGTAATATTCAATGCAGGCCTCGGTCGTGATCGTGAAGCCTGGCGGAACGGAGATACCAAGATTGGTCATCTCGGCCAACCCCGCGCCTTTTCCACCGAGCAACTCCTTCATATTGGAGGTGCCCTCAGCTTTCCCGTCTCCAAAGTAATAGACGTATTTTTTTGCCACGTGACTTCTCCTTCCAGGAAGCTTGCGTATCAACGAACAGGCGACGCGCGATGACCGTCGTTTGATTCCAGACGCATGCGGTAGCGATTCACCAAGAACCACTTCGCGCGGACGCCCCCAATGATAATGGCGGTGACAAACAACAGCAGCAACAACAATCGATAGTCGGCTTGCACCGCGTGATCGACATAGTACTGGCCATCAGGCCCCTTCTTGATTTTCGTGTCGGGCTGGAGGGAGTGGGTCGTGCCGCTCGGATCAGACAGATTCAGCCATTCCGAACAAAGCCTGACCGGTTCGCTCGCCCCGGGCAATGACTGCCACGACAGCCGAAGGCAGACATCGTGTTTGGCGTCGAACAGATCGGGGGTTTTAACCAGGTCATCCAAGTTGATGCCGCTCATTCTGAACCCAACGAAAAGAACAGCATTACAGCCGACAATCAGAGCCAGGGAGACCACCAAAGAAAATCGCCGGATCTTCACCGCCCGACGGCACTCACCCGTCACCGGCTGATCCATCACAACTCCGGGGAATACGACCCTCAGTACAGATCGTCCGTGGTTCGCCCGATTCGACCTACCTACCGCCCTTGTACCACAATCTGGGAAAAGTCTGCGAATGACATAAACAGATCATCGACTTCCTTGAGTAAGGACAACCGATTGCTACGAACCGCCTGATCATCAGCATTGACCATCACACCGGCAAAAAAATCGTCGACGGCCGGCTTGAGGCGGACCAGCGCATCGAGTGCCCGATCATACGCACCGGCTTGAATGGAAGTCTCGATCTGTTGATGCTCGCCCATCGTTGCCTGATGGAGTGCTGACTCCGACGGATGTTGAAACCGTGCGGCATCCACCGGCTCTCTGGTCCATTGCTCTTTCTCGACAAGCCGATGCGCCCGCTTGAAACCGACGATCAAGGGATCAAAATCCGGTTTTGTCGTGACGGCTTCGATCGCCCTCATCTTCTGGACAAGATCGACGAGATCGATCATCGGACCGTGGGTTGGTTTCAACACCGACTCAATCACATCGTCGCGTAACTCATGCACGAGTCGAACATAGTGTCGAACCCGTTCGAAGAGGAAGTCCATGATTCGTCGCTGTCCTACCTGCGGCAGATCTGCCCCCCCTTTGAAGCCGTCACCGACAACCAGGCTTGTTGCTTGATCAATGAGGTCGGCAAGATTCAGCCGTAGCGTTCGTTCCAGTATGATGCGCACAATCGCCGTGGCATGCCGCCGAAGCGCAAACGGATCCTCCGACCCTGTCGGAACCACGCCCACATGAAAAAATGCCGCGATGGAATCCAGTCGGTCTGCGAGCGAGAGCACCTGACCCGCCTCGGTTTCCGGCAACTCCCCCTCAATGGCCTTAGGGAGATACTGTTCCCGAATCGCCTGCGCGACTGCCGTCGATTCTCCGTCATGTCGGGCATATTCGCCTCCCATGATACCTTGAAGCTCTGGAAACTCCCCCACAATGCCGGTCAGGAGATCGGCTTTGGATAGGGAGGCCGCCCGCTCCGCAATCTGTCGTAACTCAGTCTGGCTGGACAGGACCTGCTCGGCAACAAACCCTGCTAGTTTTCTGACTCGTTCCTGTTTCTGAGCCATCGTGCCGAGCTTCTGGTGGAATGTGACCCCACCCAACCTCTTCGCCCGCTCTTCAAGGCGGACCTTCCGATCTTCGTCAAAAAAGAACTTGGCATCGGCCAATCGTGCAGCCAGCACCCGCTCGTTGCCCTCACGGATCAGGGACATATCCTTGGCCCGGTTGTTCGCGACGGTGATGAAATGGGGTGCCAACTTCCTGGTGTGCTTGTGTCGTAATGAGAAAAATCCCTGATGTTCTTTCATGGAGGTGATGAGGATCTCCTCCGGCACATCCAAATAGGCCTCCTTGAACGACCCCATGATGGCGGTCGGTTGCTCGGTCGAGTACACCGCTTGGTCGAGCAAGGCTTCGTCTTGATTCAACTGCAATCCGGCCTTGTGACAAACAGTGGCGATCTGTTCCTCAATCACCTGGCGACGGCGCTGAGTATCGGCAATGACCCCCTGACGCTCCAATGTACTGAGATAGGAGGCGGCATCACGAACCGACCCCCACTTGCCTCCGCCCAGAACCCGATGCCCTTTCGTCTGATTCGATGCGGTCACCCCGGCTGCCTTGATCGGCAAGACCGCCCCCCCGTAGACCGCAACCACCCACCGCACGGGACGGGCAAACCGCACACCGGTCTCATTCCACTTCATCGCCTTGGGAAACGAGAGGGCTGACACGAGTTGCGGAAGCAGATCGACCAGCACCGCAGCCGTTGAGCGACCTGCTTCATGTTTCACCGCAAACAAGTATTCCCCCTTGGGCGTTTGTCTCACTTGTAATTCTTGGACTGCGACACCCTGGCCGGCGGCAAACCCAACAGCCGCCTTGGTCGGTTGACCAGATTGGTCGAAGGCAACTGTTTTCGATGGTCCCATCGCTTCCTTCGTCATGGACGTCTGCCTCGCGGCCAAGCCATTCACCACAATCGTCAGGCGACGTGGCGTACCCATAGTATGGATCGACTGAAGGGTCAGTCGTTGATCGGAAAACAGACGTTCAGCGGATTCCTTGAGTGATCCCAGCGCCGGAGCGATAACCTGATACGGCAGTTCTTCGACGCCGATTTCCAGCAGCAGCTCAGCGACAGAAGGCACGGGAGTCTTCTTCCCTTTCTTCGCGCTGGTGTCTCGTAATCCCGCGGTTTTTCGTGTCGTCATAACGAAATTAGATTCGTCCTGCTCCAGGCTTCGAGCGAGACCTGCCGGACTTGACTGTTTTCTCTTCACGGTTCAACAGCGGATGCCCCATCGCAGATCGTTCCTCGATATAGCGCTCAGCGCACTGCCTGGCCAGTGCCCGCACTCTGGCGATGTAACCAGTCCGTTCCGCCACACTGATGGCCCCGCGCGCGTCTAAGAGGTTGAAGGCATGGGATGACTTGATGCAGTAGTCGTAGGCGGGCAACGTCAACCGCTGGTCGGTCTGTGCCAACAGCCGCTTGCATTCCGCTTCATACGATTGAAAGAGCTGCATCAGCATCGGCACATTGCCTTGTTCAAAGTTGTATCGCGATCCCTGCACCTCGGTCTCATGATGAATATCGCCATACCTGATCGAGTCCGTCCAGGCCAGATCGAACACATTGTTCACTTGCTGCAGGTACATGGCGATCCGCTCGGTCCCATACGTAATTTCTCCCGTAATAGGGCTCAGCTCGACCCCTCCGATCTCTTGAAAGTAGGTGAATTGGGTGATTTCCATCCCGTCCAACCGTACTTCCCACCCCAAACCCCACGCGCCTAAGGTCGGCGACTCCCAATCATCCTGCATGAAACGGATATCGTGGTGCTTCGGATTGATTCCCAGCCGGGCCAGACTTTCCAGATACAGCTCTTGAATATTGTCGGGAGCCGGTTTCAGGACGACCTGATACTGATAATAGTGCTGCATGCGATTGGGGTTTTCCCCATAGCGACCGTCCGTTGGACGACGACAAGGCTGTGCGTAGGCAGCACGCCACGGTTCCGGACCCAATGAGCGAAGAAAGGTGGCAGGATGAAACGTCCCAGCCCCCATCTCCATATCGTACGGTTGGTGAATGACACAACCTTGATCGGCCCAGAAACGATGGAGGGTCAGGATCAGTTCTTGGAACGTCACTCAGTCTACAGCCTGGCCAGGGGAGATGATCTGATACTTGCCTGTGAGATAGGACGTCAAGCTAGCAAGAACGCTTTTACCCTGTCAAGGAACAAGCCGTTTCCGATTGAAGATCCGGGATCTAAGCCGACGTGAGCCCATGACGAGATAGACTCAGCAGCGTTTCCTCGAGAATTTGGAGATTGACGTGAGTAAGAGGTTTCTCCTATTGTAGAAGATGTTGACCAACTTACTCTTATTTCACCGACATGAAGCTTTCTAAGAAAAGCGAATATGGTCTTCGAGCACTGCTCGAGCTCGCATTGGCTCATGGAAAGGCCACCCTTCAACGACAGGAGATCGCGGCCCGCCAACATATTCCCGTCGAATTCCTGGAGCAGATCCTTCTCATGCTCAAACGTGCCGGACTGGTTTCAAGCCGACGGGGAATGAAAGGCGGATACGCACTCATCAAGCAGCCTAAAGACATCACCTTGGGCCAAGTCATTCGGATCCTCGATGGCCCACTCGCCCCGATCAGTTGTGTCAGCAAAACCGCCTATCAGAAATGCAATGATTGTCCCTACGCGAATAAACCTCGCTGCCCCGTGCAGCAGGCCATGGGCACCGTCCGTGATGCCATCGCTGGGATACTCGATCACTATTCACTGGCCGACTTTGCCGCAGGCGACGGGAGAGGGTAATCGCTCATGGATACGGTCGTCCTGGTCCTGATTACGTTTGTCGCAGCCACGGTCAATGGCGCACTGGGCTATGGCTTCTCCTCTATTACGGTGCCGATTGCCCTGCTGTTTTATACCAATCGGATCCTCAACCCCGCCCTTGTCTTGGTTGAACTGGTCATCAATGCCTATGTGCTGTTCGTGAACCGACAGAGTATTCCGAACGTCTTCTGGCGCGTCGCTCCAATTTTGGGTGGCCTCGCAGTGGGAGTCGGTGTCGGTAGCTACCTCCTCTTTTTAGTACAACCGGCTTGGATCAAGTTCGTTACCTATATGTTCCTGTTGCCCTTGATTCTTCTGCAGGCTGCAGGTATTCGGAAGCCCATCCGTGCGGAAAAAGCCATCGCCGTTCCATTCGGACTTGGACTGGGTACCCTGTATTCCGTCACGACAATTTCTGGCCCACCCTTGGCGCTTCTCTTCAACAACCAGGGATATCCCAAGCAAGACTTCCGTGCGGCACTGGGAATCATTCGCTTAGCGGAATCGTCGCTGACGGCAATCGCCTATGTATTTATCGGCTTCTATAGCGCAGGCAGCATGGAAATTATTCCGTACATTATTCCGAGCATTATGCTTGGAATTCCACTTGGGACATATGTGATACGGCTGATGGATCCCGAGACCTTCAGACGAATCTGCATGGCATTCGATGGGCTGATCGTGGGATTCGGCCTCTCTCGCGTCTTGGGGGAATTAGATCTTGCCTCACCGACGACCACATACGGCATCTTGTCCATCGTGATCTTGATCAATGGCTACCTCCTCTTTCGCTTCTTTCGAGATCGCGGTGATCCCACTACCCCTCCGCCATAGTTATGGCAGCTGATCGCCGCTCACAGGTTCATCGAGAGATCGGCCCACGTCACTTCATTGACCTCTATCAAGCGATTTGCTAACTTCACGTCGTTTTGAGTTTCCAAGAGAGCGTAACACTCAGCGTACGCGGTTTGGCTGCTATCTCTAGCTGAAAGGATTTCGTTATGGCCGGTTCAGTGGCTTCGTCCGAACTCCTCACCGCCTTACACAACAAGGCAACCCAGCTCCGCATCAATAGTGTTCGGGCCACCAGCGAGGCCGGCAGCGGGCATCCTTCGAGCTGTGCCTCGGCAGCGGATCTCGTCGCGGCCTTGTTTTTTTCCGTCATGCGATACGACCCACACAATCCAAAGGCACCTAACAGTGACCGATTCATCCTATCCAAAGGCCATGCCGCTCCGCTGCTGTACGCGGCCTGGGCAGAAGCCGGGCTCTTTCCCACCAGTGATCTTTTAAAATTGCGCACCTTAACGTCTGATCTCGAAGGACACCCGACTCCCCGATTGTCATTTGTCGACATGGCCACCGGTTCACTGGGCCAAGGGCTCGCTGTCGGTGTCGGCATTGCATTGAACGCAAAATTCGTCGATATACTCGACCACCGCACCTACGTCCTCATGGGAGATGGAGAGTCTGTCGAGGGATCGGTTTGGGAAGCCGCTGAAATCGGCCGCCAATACAACCTGGATAATTTGTGTGCCATTGTCGACATCAATCGTTTGGGACAAAGCGACCCCACCATGCTGCAGCACGACATGGAGAGCTATCGCTCCCGCTGGGCCGGATTTGGCTGGCACACCATCGTGGTCGACGGCCACGATCTTTCGGCTATTCTCAAGGCCTTTACCGAGGCCGCTCAGACGAAAGGCCGTCCGACGGTACTCTTAGCCAAAACCTACAAAGGCAAAGGCATTTCCTTCATCGAGAATAAAGCAGACTGGCATGGAAAACCGCTGAAGAAAGGTGAGGAGACTCAGAAGGCGATCGACGAGCTCACGAAACAATTACGCCCAAACGGCGCCGTCATTCAGATTCCCAAACCGTCCGCACCCGCTGTCGCCTCAGCTGTCATCGGCACGATGCCGGCGCCTCCTTACAAAATCGGTGACTCCGTCGCAACACGCGAAGCCTTTGGGGCCGCACTGGAAGCCTTAGGGTCCATCAATTCCTCGGTGGTTGCACTCGATGCGGACGTTAAAAACTCGACCTATACCGATAAATTCGGCAAAAAGTACCCAGGGCGGTTCTTCGAGAATTTCATCGCGGAACAAAATATGGTCGGTGCCGCCGCCGGTCTGGCCGCCTGCGGCAAGATCCCCTTTGCGGCAACCTTTGCCTGTTTCTTGAGTCGCGCCTATGATTTCATTCGCATGGCGGCCGTCAGTGGCTCGAATATTAAACTCGTCGGCACGCACGTCGGCGTCAGCATCGGTGAAGACGGCCCATCTCAAATGGGGTTGGAAGACATCGCGATGATGGCGGCGCAACCGAACGTGACGGTTCTCTACCCTTCTGACGGCAACTCAGCCTATCGGTTGATCGAAGCCGCTGCACACCATAAAGGTATGGTCTATGTCCGTGCCGGACGCCCGAAGAATTCAGTGATTTATGGGCCAGAAGAACGCTTTCAGATCGGCGGCAGCAAAGTCCTCAGACAAAGCACCTCGGATGTACTGACGATCATCGCGGCTGGTGTGACGCTGTTCGAAGCCTTGAAGGCCTATGACCAACTGAAGGCAGCCGGCATAGCCGTTCGCGTGATTGATCTCTATAGCATCGCCCCGATCGATCGAGCAACTTTGCTGGAGAGCGGACAAGCGACCCAGCGTCGGATCCTTACGGTGGAGGATCACTATTCCCATGGAGGCTTGGGCGACGCCGTCCTCAATGCCGTGAGCACCGAAGGGATGTCCGTACATAAACTCGCCGTTCGTGACATTCCGCACAGTGGAAAACCCGATGAACTCATCGACCATTATGGGATCGGGGTCCGGTCCATCGTGGAAGCGGCAAAAGCCATCGTCAAATAATACGTTATGGCTTCCGAGCATATACCCGATTCTCCTCATTTCATCGGCGTGAAGCATCATGGTTTCTCCGATTGTTCGGCAGCACGTGATACGTACGACGCGCTGTTCCTCGCGATTGGGCGACACCCAATTATTCGACCACAGAGCGGCTCCCAGCCGTATGACGTTTTCACAATTTCCAGAAAAAACTGTGGTATAGTTTATGCCGAATGAATCAATACCTTGAATACATCGATTGAGGTCAACACAGAAGACAGTCGATCACCTTACAACTCAAGAGGAGGTACGAATGACGAGGAGGAATGTAAGTGTCTCAATGTTGGTCTTGGGGTGTGCCCTGTTTCTTTCTGGAGGGTTAGCCTCAGCGGAAGATTTGCCCCCATTGGCCCCGGTTCCACCCGAGTATGCTGATAAGAAGATGCCGGCAGGTGGGTGGACCGATCCAAAGGCTATCGCAGAAGGTGGGAAGATCTACAACGGCGAATTCAAGACCGATGTTAACTGTAGCAGCTGCCATGGGAAAGATGGCAAACCAGCGAAAAAAGGCGCACGAGACCTTCGTGATCCGAACATTGTCTGCCGTTATTCAGACGCATACTGGTTCTGGCGCGTTTCAGAAGGAATCCCAAAGACCAAGATGAAGGGCAATAAAGGGCTTCTGTCTGAAGAGCAAATCTGGCAGGTGATGGCGTACGAGAACCAATTCTCGCATGATGGGAAACCGGCTGACCGATCCTGTTACAAGCCATGAGGAGAACACTCTGAGGTTAAATAGGTTCTTGTTAGCCTCGTGCTCGCAAAGGGGGGAAAGGGTTTAACGCCCTTTCCCCCTTTGCTATTGAAAGGCATAGTGCAACTTTGTCAGACCGGATTAGGAGCAACAAACACCAGCACCTTGAGCCGCTCGCTTGTATGGTTTTTCACACCATGCTCCTGCCCGGCTGGAGCCATCGTGCCCTCCCCTACCACAAGGACTCGCTGTTCCGTACCGACCTGAAACATTCCCTGCCCTTCCAGAACAATATAGATCTTGTCCTGATGGCCATGGACATGCCCCTTTTGTTCCTGGCCAGGCTCGAAGCAATAGATATCGCAGAACAACCGTTCTGTTTGGAATAGGTTGTTCTTCTTCATTTTATCGCTGGCAAACTGTTGACAGTCTGCTAGGGTGATCACCTTCATCATACGCACTCCATTGACGTCACGCGGACAGATAAATCAAATGTTACGGCATACGCGATAACAGCTTCTGATAGGACTGTTTGAGCTCGTGCAACGCACTGTTCATCCCGTCCTGTACATCCTGCCATTTCTTATCAGTGGTCTGCTTCAACGCATCGAGCTGTTCTCGTACACCGTCTTTCTTTTTCTCTAACTCGTTGAGCGACTTTTGCAGCTCCGCTCGAGTGGACGTCGACGCATCTACCACTTTTCCACGCAATGCGACGATCTGCTGCTGAAGCGCCGCCAGTTCATCCTGCGCTTTCCGTTGGAACGCCGCTTTTTGCTGATCCGTATACTCCTTCGTTGCCTCGATGGTTTCACGAGCTTCTTTGACGATCTTGTCCGCCCCGGCCGTCGACTCAGCGCCAACGTTCTGACAGACGATCAAACCGGGCACCAAAACCCAGAGTACTCCGCTCAGCCATCGACATCGCATCGCCTCTTCCTCCCTGGAATGCCTCAGTATAGTCAGGACCTAGGGGCAAAGTCACGACTGCTAAACTTTCTGGGGAGAGCAACCGACAAAGCACTGTCGTGAACAGCAGGGTCACAACCTGGGAGCCTCTCCATGCCCTCTGACGCTCAGCCCGCGGGAACTCCACTCGAACAGCTTGAACAGACTCTCATACAGAAAATCGAGACTGGGGATATTGAGCTCCCACTCTTGCCACAAGCCGCCAGTAGAGTGATGGCACTCGCCTCAGACCCAAATGCCGATGCGGCGAAGCTCTCAGCGTTGATCCACCAAGACCAAGCCCTCGCCGCTCATGTTTTGAAGATTGCCAATTCACCGGCCTACATGCCCAGGAGTCCGGTCGTTTCGCTCCAGCACGCGGTCGCCATGTTGGGGATCACCCTGCTATCGGAAATCGCCTTTACCGCCTCATTGAAAGTCGGTGCGTTCCAGGTGGCAGGATATGAAGATGAAGTCAAGCAGCTCTGGTGGCATTCGCTGGCCACAGGGGCCTTTGCAAAAGAAGTCGCCCGGGCGAAACGTATGAATATTGAAAGCGCGTATCTCTGCGGGCTCTTGCATGAAATCGGGAAACCCGTCGTCCTGCGGGCAACCACGCTGATTGCTCAAGAACAAAGCAATAAATGGGTCAAAGCACTGGCCACGATACTGGATAACAAATCTCACGTTAAAACACTGATCGAGGGCTACCATACCCGTGTGGGCATTCTGGTCGCCGAAAAATGGAGTCTGCCCAAACAAGTGGCGGAGGCGATCCAATATTACGGGGATTACGAGCATGCCACTGCCTTCCGCCAGGAATGCATGCTCACCTTTATTGCGGATCGATTAGCGAGCCACCTCCTCACGCCTGAAGAAATGCCAGAAGACAGTCTCCGCGATCATCCGGTATTCGCAGAGTTGAACCTGTACCCTCAAGACGTCGATAAACTGCTGACAACCAAAGAGCAGGTCTTAACCATTGTGAATGCGATAAACCTATGAGCACACCAAGCACCTACGACATCATCGTGATCGGTGCCGGCCCGGCCGGCCAGAAAGCCGCAGTCCAAGGCGCCAAGGCCGGCAAGCGGGTCGCCCTCATTGAACGGGAACGAGGAATCGGCGGCAGTTGCGTCTATCGAGGGACGATTCCCAGTAAAACGTTGCGAGAAAGTGCACTCCACCTCGATCGGCTCAAACGGGCGGGAGAAGCGTTGCAATTCAATTTGAAGCCGGACACCCAAATCGCTACTCTCTTAAGCCGGCTTGAGCAAGTCGTACAGGCACACGATTCGTTCATGAGTAAGCAACTTCGCCGAAACGGCATCTCCCTGCTTCATGGGCGGGCACGATTCGTCGACGCCCACACCATTGAGATGCAAACCGTCGATGGGGCATCTCAACTATTCACGGCAGGCACGATCGTTGTGGCGACCGGATCACGCCCCAGAAATCCGAAAGAAATACCAGTCGACCATGAGCATATTCTGGACAGCGACTCGCTCTTGTCGATGCTGTACCTCCCTCAATCCTTGGCTGTGATCGGAGGTGGAGTCATCGGCTGCGAGTATGCTTCCATCTTTGCGTTATTGGGTGTGGAAGTCACACTCATCGATCGTGCACCCTACCCACTGCAATTCATGGATAAAGAACTGGTCGAGCAGTTTGTCAAAGGACTGGGAAACTATGGCAGTCACTATCTCGGCGAAAGCGAGATCGCTGAGGTCCGATGGGATGGGGTGGCGCATGTCGTCACCACACTCAAGAGCGGCACGATCATCAAGAGCGAGAAAATGCTGGTTGCCCTTGGCCGGCAAGCAAACATTGAAGATTTGGATCTTGAGGCAGCCGGCCTCTCTCTCTCAGACAAGGGACTCATCCCGGTGAATCAATCTTGCCAAACAAACATGGAACACATCTACGCCGTCGGAGACATGGTCAGTGGACCAGCGCTCGCATCAAAGGCAATGGAACAAGGACGACGCGCCGTCCGGCATGCGCTCAATCTCCCGGTCGGCGATGCCGCCTCCACGATTCCGCTGGGCATCTATACCATTCCAGAAATGGCCAGCATTGGCCTGGATGAGATGGGAGCCAGAGAGCGGTATAAGGATCCGCTTATCGGACGGGCAAAGTTCGAGGAAATTGCCCGCGCGCAGATATCGGGGGCCGGTCAAGGTCTCCTCAAGATGATCGCCGACCCAGCAGGTGAACGGCTACTCGGGGTACAGGTTGTTGGGGATTCCGCAACTGAATTGGTCCACCTGGGACAATTGGCCCTCCAGAACGGCGCAACCGTCGAATCGTTTATCGATAACGTCTTTAACTTCCCCACCTATGCTGAAGCCTACCGGATTGCTGCGCTCGATATCCTCGGCCAAGTGGCAAAACGCCAGGCGGCGAAAGCCGCATGATCGCCACCCCCTCGCCAAAACTCAGCCACACCTACTCAATCTGCGGCGATCAAATGATGCTCCCCGCAGCAAGCTGCGGGGTATCACAGAACATAGTTTCGAAGACTTCTCGGAAACAGAGCTGAACCCCGTAGCAAGCTACGGGGAATATTCAAGTTCAAGACCGCAACTTGCCAATCGCCCGTAGGTCCTTTCCGCAGCTACCACATCGTCTCACCCACTTCCAATTGTGGTTCACCGACCGGCCGACCAGAAACTGTTCCTGCCCCTTCGGAACTCAAACTAGAGAGCCGGTGAAAAGCCAGCTATCCCCTACCTGGATTAGAAGTTGAACGTGTTCTATAGCTCCCCACCCATACACATTTAAGCAATCTCACACCTCCTCCGATACTGGAGTGTCGGTTTCTGAGCCCACAATAGTCCATATGCGTACATCTGTTCAGGGATAGCGATCTCTCGCCAAATTGTCTCAGGTCATAAGGAAGTCATGGTGAAACTCGTATTGGCTCGCATCCTTCTAAAACGATTTTTTCAGCGTAGGAGTATCCCACTCCTCCTATTGGGGCTTGCCTTTCCTGCCGTTACACTCGCAGCCAACCAGCCACTCCCATCCTCGGAGACAGCTGAGTTGACCGAACTCACGCTTGAGCAGTTACTGAACGTCGAAGTCACGTCTGTTTCCAAAAACGCTCAACCGCTCTCACAAGCGGCAGCAGCCGTCTTCGTCGTGTCCCAGGAAGATATTCGTCGGTCCGGCGCCACCAGCATTCCAGAAGCCCTGCGGATGGTCCCTGGACTTCAGGTTGCCCGCCTGGATTCGAACAAGTGGGCGATTTCCTCGCGAGGATTTAACAGTCGCTTCGCCAATAAACTCCTCGTCTTGATCGACGGCCGCACCGTCTACACTCCGTTGTTTTCAGGCGTGCATTGGGACGTGCAAGACACCTTAATGGAAGATATCGAGCGTATCGAAGTCATTCGAGGACCGGGGGCCACACTCTGGGGAGCCAATGCCGTCAACGGCGTCATCAATATCATCACGAAAAAAGCTAAAGACACGCAGGGCGGACTGGCCGTCGCAGGTACAGGCACTGAGGAACGGGGATTCACCGGCATACGGTATGGGATCGCCCTGGCGGAGAACACGCATATCAGGACGTACGGTAAATTCTTTGCACGCGACAACCAGGCGACCGCGACTGGCGATCCCGCGAATGACCGCTGGCACCAATCCCAAGGCGGTCTGCGCCTGGACCACACAGCCGGCAATGGAGATTTCCTGACTCTCCAAGGCGACTACTATGCAGGGCAATCCCGAGACCGACTGACGTCGCCGATTTTAACGGCCCCCTTTGCGCAAACGACGGACCAGAAGACATCCGTCTCGGGCTGGAATGTGTTGGGGCGATGGACCCACGCCACATCCAGCACCTCCGGCTTGACCCTGCAGGCCTATTACGATCGCACGGAACGAACCAATTCTACCGGAGGGGAACGCAATATCGTTGACCTTGACCTCCAACATCATTTCGCCTGGGGCTCCACCCATAATCTCATCTGGGGCGTAGGGTATCGGTTTACGGACGGCCAATTAGTAAACAGCCAAATAATCCAGTTCAATCCGGCCTATCGTAAGCTCAATATCTGGAGCGGCTTCCTCCAAGACAACATCACCCTCATCCCTGAGACGGTAATCCTTACGCTCGGAACAAAAGTTGAACATAATGACCTGACCGGAATGGTAGTCCAGCCCAATGCCCGACTTCTCTGGATGCCCACGCCCCGGCAAACCGTCTGGGCCTCGGTGTCTCGTGCCGTTCGTACCCCCGCCCAGGGAGAAGACGATGCCCGCATCAACCTTTCCACGATGGCCCCGACTCCATTCTCAGGAGGACTGCCCGTCGAAGTAGCAGCCATCGGAAATCGTGGCTATGGAAATGAGAAACTCTTGGCCTACGAATTGGGGTATCGCAACCAGATCACCACTCGGCTGTCGATTGATCTCACGGCGTTCTACAACAACTATAAAGACCTTCGAACGTTTGATTCCGCGACGCCCGTTGTGGAACCAGTGCCCGCACCGACGCATCTTTTGATCCCGCTTGATTTCGGGAATCGCCTGCGCGCTGAAACGATCGGAGTCGAGGCCGTCGTGGAATGGCGTCCGGTAGAATGGTGGCGAGTGCAACCGTCCTATACCTATCTCCATATGCATCTGTTTACGGACCGTACCACTGATCCAAACGCCGCTAACGCCCAAGGCGAAAGTCCGTCGCATCAGGTGTCGATCCGCTCTCAAATGACCTTACCCCACCACCTCGAACTCGATCTATGGGGCCGCTACATGCATCAGTTGTCCGCAATACACATTCCGTCTTACGTCACACTGGACGCCCGCATCGGCTGGAAGCCCTTGCCGCAGTTGGAGCTGTCGCTGGTCGGACAAAATCTATTGGATCAGCATCGGCTTGAATTTCGAGAGCAAATTGTGAACACCGCGCCGACGGAAATTCAACGCGGCGTATATGGAAAGGCCACGTGGCGCTTCTGAGCAATCAGCGGCTCGCGCCTGAAACCGCTTGCGCCTCTCCGCAAGCCCGGCGACGCTCGTCCTGGGCTTGCCACGCCCGCGCCGCCCTGATTACGCTGGTCATCATCCTGCTGCTGATCTCAAGCACGGCCGCACGCGCGCACGCTCAGGACCCCAGCGGGGAATATCTGCTCAAAGCTGCATTCCTCTTCAACTTTGCAAAATTTGTCGAATGGCCGGACAGCGTCTTCGCTACCGGCGCTACCCCACTGATGATCTGCATACTGGGGAGCGATCCATTTAGATCGAGCCTGGATGCCATCGCTGAAAAGACTATCAAAGGCCGGGCCTTGGCGATCAAACGACTTCGCTCCATTGATGAGGTGAAAGATTGCCAGATGCTCTATGTGAGTCGGAACCAGCTTACGCAAACGGCGGAGATTCTTCGCGCCCTCCAGCAATCCCCTGTCTTGACCGTGTGCGATGTCGAAGCCTGCGCAGAAGAGGGCGTCATGCTCAACATGCGGATGGTCGAGAACCGGGTCCTACTGGATATGAATCTTGATGCGGTTCAGCATACACCGCTGAAAGTGAGCTCCCAATTGATCAAGCTGACACGTATTGTGAAAAGGAATGAATAAGATGTCGTTGCGGACGACTCCTTTCCGACACTGGTCGATTCAATACAAGCTGACGGGGATGGCCCTGTTTTCAACCGGACTTGCGTTGACCATGGTGCTCGTGGCGCTTATCACCAATGACATCCTATCGTTCCGCGACACCATTGAGTCGCGAATGGCGGCATTGGTCGATGTCCTTGGGAACAACAGCACCGCCGCCCTGACATTCCGAGATCCAAAGGCCGCCACCGACACGTTGACCGCGCTGAGTCTGGAGCCTCACGTTCTCTATGCAGAGACACTTGCCGCGGACAGAACGACATTTGCCAAATATGTGCGATCCGATCAGCCTCGGCTCGGCTCGGAATCCCTTACCGTCACGCCCTCGGTGGAATTGACCACCACGAGAACAACCTACACGACAAGGGAGTATCTTGAGCTGGCCTCGCCAATCCGCATGGATGGACAGATCATCGGATGGATTCTCCTTCGAGCAGACCTCATCGAAATGGACCAGCGGCTAAAACGGTCGGTGGTGATTGGATTCACCATCTTCCTGGTCTCTGCACTGGCAGCCCTCATCGTCTCGCGCAGACTCCAGCGCACCATTACCGATCCGTTACTCAGTCTGGTCTCCACAATGCGCACCGTATCGGACACCAAAGATTACTCGCTCCGCGCGATTCCGGTTTCCTCCCAGGATGAGGTCGGGGTGCTGGTTGGAGGACTCAATGCCATGTTGGTGGAAATCCAGTCTCAACATGTCCAGCTACAACAGCACCGAGAGAACCTTGAACTCGAAGTGTCGGCGCGCACTGCGGAACTTGTCGCAGCCAAAGAGGCGGCCGAAGCAGCGAGCGTGGCCAAGTCGCAGTTTCTCGCCAACATGAGCCACGAGATTCGCACCCCGATGAACGGGGTGCTTGGGATGACTGAACTTTTAGTGACCACTCAGCTCACTGAACGCCAGCGGCACATGGTCGACACGGTTCACCAATCCGGAACCGCTCTGCTGGGAATTATCAATGACATCTTGGATTTTTCAAAAATCGAAGCGGGCAAGCTGGAGCTCGAACGGATCATGTTTAGCCTCCGCCAAACGATCGAGGAAGCCGTGGAGCTCTTTTCCGAACCGGCTGGTAAAAAGGGATTGGAGTTGACCTATTTCGTTCCGGAGGAGGTCCCCGATTCCGTGATCGGCGATCCGGTGCGTCTCAGACAAGTGCTGTTGAACCTCTTGAGCAATGCCGTGAAATTTACAGAACGAGGGGAAGTCTCGCTGCGGATTCACTGTCTGTCCACGGAAGCCGAACAGGTGACGTTGAAATGCGAGGTGCACGACACCGGAGTCGGAATTTCTGAAGAAGCCCAGAAGCGGCTCTTTGCCTCGTTTTCCCAGGCAGACGGCTCGACGACTCGACGGTTTGGCGGCACAGGGCTCGGCTTGGCCATCGTCCGGCAACTGGTGCGGTTAATGGGCGGTGAGGTCGAGGTGGAGAGCATGCCCGGCCAAGGCTCCACCTTCTGGTTCGCAATGGAACTAGGATACGATCCACGATCCCAGTTCTCAGAAACGACATCGACTCAATCCCTTGCCGACATCAGGGTCCTGATCGTCGATGACAACGCTACCAACCGGTTTATTCTGGAATCTCAGCTGAAGGCCTGGGACGCCAAGACCATGAGCGCCGTCAGTGCAATAGATGCCTTGGAGCAACTGCGACAGGCCGTGACCGGAGGGACTCCCGTAGATATGGCAATCCTCGACATTCACATGCCTGACATCGACGGCATCATGCTGGCGCGAATGATCAAGGCCGACCCCACGCTTCGCAACATTGCGCTGCTTGCTCTCAGCTCGATCAACCAACCGCCATCGGGAGATGAGTCGGAACCATCACACTTTTTCGCATGGCTCCGGAAACCGGCCCGGCAATCCCTCTTGCGAGGATGTTTATGGCGCCAACGATTTGGCGCACCTGAGACCACTCCCTTAGGAAGCTGTCCGGAGCCCAAACCCACCACATTGCATGGCCGAATCCTGCTCGCTGAGGACAATCCGGTCAATCGTGAAGTCGCACTGGAAATGTTGGAGATCTTGGGCTGTCGGGTCGACATGGTCGAGAATGGCTGGCAAGCTGTGGAGGCTGTCTCAAAGGACCACTACGATCTCGTGTTGATGGATTGTCAGATGCCGGTCTTGGATGGGTTTGCCGCAACCGCCCAGATTCGACACTCTGAACGATCACTCGGGGCTGACCGGCGTGTTCCCATCATCGCTCTCACCGCACATGCCATGGCTGGTGACCGGGAGAAGTGCTTGGCGGCTGGGATGGACGACTACCTTTCCAAACCATTTTCGCAGGACGGTTTGCAAGCCATCATCCGGCGATGGATGGACCCGAAACCAACAGACTCGCTACGCAGTCCTCTGACGCTCGATGAACAGGTCGGCTCGACGACACCATTGGGAATTCCCGTGATCGATGAAGCTGTCTGGAAGAATCTGCTGGCCATGGAACGAGCAGGCCGTTCGGATTCCCTGCACAAGATTCTCTCACTCTACCTCTCAGATTCCAGCCGACTCGTTGGAGTGATTCGTGATGCCATCCAGAAAGGAAATGGCGCTATGCTCACAGATGGAGCACACCAATTGAAATCCACGAGTGCACAAGTTGGGGCTCAAGCCGCCAGCTTTCAGGCCGGAGAGATCGAGCGCCTCGCGCGACAACGGCAATTGGGTGCCGCTGCTGATCTGCTTGGTCCGCTCGATGAAAGCGTGGAGCTGGCCTGCAAGATTTTCAGGACTAAGATCCAGGCGCGAGCGGCATAACTTCTTTGTGCTCGTGGAATTATGCAGCCTCGTTGTCGTCTTGCATCTTCTGGTAGGGTTCTTTCTCCAACTCCGTCGTCACCGCACGAAGCCGGGCCCATTCCTCCGCCCCGAGATTCACAAACTCGCATCCAAAGCTACCATCTCGATACCATCGAACGATCGCGTGAGAGATCACGATGGGGGATTCACGATCTGAAACGTGAACCCGAATCTGAAGCACCGTCCCAGGATTCACCTCAATCAAGCTTTGGACACGACACCCTCGAAGCGACAGTTCCCTCAATGTTCCATCACCGGAAATACTGTTTGCCGAGCTGAATGAGCTCCGAAATCCAACAGGGAATCGGTTATCTTTTCGTTGTTCCATGTGCATCCCTCTCTTCGAAGACATAAACCCTCATGGTCAATCCCCCCCTGAAGTGACAGACATCTATGCAGCCTGTCTTCCGGACGAGCGGGTATCAACCCGAGTGAGCCGTTGCACAAATTCTTCTGCCGGCATTGGACGCCCGAAGTAATGTCCTTGCGCTTGATCACACCCCTGATCACGAAACATCTTCAACTGCTCTTCGTTTTCGACCCCCTCGACCAACACCGTGAGGTTCATACTATGCGCAAGAGAGATAATCGCGCGGGAGATTGAGACATTGGCGACATTGTGCGGCACATCGTACGCGAATGATTGATCGATTTTGAGCATATTCAAGGGAAACCGTTGTAAGTGACTCAAGGAAGAATAACCGGTTCCAAAATCATCGATCGACAGTCGAATACCCATCGCCCTCAGTTCCTGCAGCATCTCAATGGATGTTTCGACATGTCGCATGGCGATTGACTCGGTCAACTCCAACTCAAGAAATTCAGCGCCAAGCCGAGTCTCTTCCAAGGCTCGGGACACAGCGTTCACCAACGAGGCCCCATGAAAGAAAGAATTGGAGACGTTGACCGACATTCGAATAGGGAGATACCCAGCATCTTGCCAGGCCTTTCCCTGCCGGCAGGCCATACCTAATACGGCTTCGTCCAGCTTTCGGATCATGCCCGTCTCATTGGCGACAGGAAGAAACACGGCAGGCATCAGCAAGCCACGCAGAGGATGATGCCACCGCACTAATGCTTCGGCACCCACGATTCTGTTGCTTCGGATATCTATTTGCGGCTGGTAATACACGGTCAGTTCATGATGGTCCAACGCTTTCCGCAAGTCATTTTCCATCTCAAGCCGCTCCGCAGCCATGGAGTTCATGGTCGCCGAGTAAAATTGTGCATTGTTCCGACCTCGTTCCTTCGCCTGGTACATGGCGACATCAGAACTCTTCAGAAGTTGATCCACGGTGTCTCCATCGGTCGGAAAGATCGCAATCCCCACACTGGTGGTGACCGAAATCTCATGGCCATCGATCACGAACGATTGCGACAGCGATTCTAGGATACGCCGGGCAACCACCCCGGCATCCTGAACCTGTCGGATGTTCGTCAACAAGACCGTAAACTCGTCCCCTCCCAAGCGAGCTAATTCATGGGCCTCGCCCTTCTCGATGGACCGGCCGATGGAATCGCTGTGCCTGACAGACTCTGCCAAGCGATCCGCAACCTGCTTCAACAACAGATCACCAATGTTATGACCGAGCGTATCGTTAATGACCTTGAACCGGTCCAGATCAAGAAACAAGACTGCGAGCGTTGAGTGATAGCGGCGTGCATGAGCAAGCGCTTGTGTGACGCGATCTTTAAATAGGACACGATTCGGCAATCCAGTGAGACTGTCGTAATAGGCCAGCCGGTGGATTTCTCGCTCGGAGCGCTTTCGTTCACTGATATCCTTGGCCGTCCCCACAATCGTCATTACTTTGAGCTGATCGTCGAAGACCGCCTCAGCCTGTAGATTCACCGTGAACTCACCCCCGTGTTGAAAGACGATCCGGTGATCAATATCACAAGGCTTCCGTTCGGCAAGAATCGATTGCAGCGCTCGGTCGACGAGATCGCGATCATCTACATGCACCATATCGAGAAATGCGTCTTTCGTTTCTCGAAAATCCTGTGATCGAATGCCCATCAACCGACAGAGTTCCGGAGACGCCAAAAACCGGCCCGTGGAGGGATGCCATTCCCAATTGCCGATCTTGGCAATCCGCTGCGCCAAACCCAGCCGCGCCTCGCTCCGGAGAAGTGCGTTGAGCGTGAGACTTCCGCGCAGCATATACCGAACTCGATGCCCCAAGATCGTCGCATTCGTTGGTTTGGCGATGAAATCCGTGGCGCCGTACGCATAGGCACGACCAATCGAGTCCTCATCATCCAGCGCCGTCATCACCAGGATCGGCACACGCTTCCCTTCCACCGACTCACGCAGCTTCATACAAGCGGCAAATCCATCCATGACAGGCATGACCACGTCCATGATAATCAGATCGGGACGCCGCACGGCAAACTGCTCTAAGGCCTGCACTCCATTTGATGCTTCGCACACCTCGAACCCAGCCTGTTTCAAGGCCTCGCGCACAAATAATCTGACCATCTCCTCATCATCGACCACAAGGACGACGGCTGCCCTTGTCTCATCTACCCCTGACATATCACGCTCACGCCTGCCCTCTTGACGACTCATACCGTTGGCATCTCCGAGAGTCCCTTGATCGCTCGGGGGATGGACTGATCTGTTGCTTCACCCCAAGCCGTCGCATCGACGCACGACGCAGTGGAACGCGCACGAGATGAATGCGCATGTCGTGCACTCTATGCCGAACAAGCGTACGGCACCAATCCGGCCGTTCGACCCTCTGCCCTGACACTTGACGATACCAGCAATTTTTGATGCGTAAAGAATTTGGAGAAAATTCGCTTCGCGGTGCTACGCAGGTTACTCAGGGGACCCGCTCAGCCAAGGAGGAGTGTCGATTTTTGTGTAACTCGATGCTCAACACCACACCATCTATGGAGTAATGGCTTTGCGCGTGCCGGTAGAGATTCGGACTAAAACACGAAGGCGGGCTTGAAACAGGGTTCAGGATGCGTGAACTGATTGTGTATGGCTTTCCGTGAGACCAGAAGATTACCCCTTTATGTTCCCGATTGGACGCAGTTCCGCCACCTTTTTAGTAATGCCTGCACGGTCGACCGTCTCGACGACGTCAGAAATATTCTTGTATGCAAACCCGGCCTCTTCCGCCAAACCTGACATTGATACGGCTTTGACAAGGATGCCGCGCTGTTTCATTTCCTGCTGAAGCTGTTCGCCACGAATCGCTTTCTTGGCCTGTGCCCGCGACATCGTCCGCCCTGAGCCATGCATCGTGGACCCGAATGTCTCAGTGACAGCTCGGTCTGTACCGACCAGAAGATAGGAACCGGTTTCCATCGATCCTCCGCAAATCACCGGCTGGCCAGTTTTCTGAAAATCCCACGGCAAATCCTGACTCCCCGGGCCGAACGCCCTGGTTGATCCCTTGCGGTGAACCAATAGATCTCCTTCTGCATAGCGCTCAACCTTGGCGATATTATGAGCGACATCATAGACCAACTCCATGCCCAACCCCTCAGCCGACAGCCCAAACACAGCCGCGAATGCTTCGCGAATCTGATGGGTGATGACTTGTCGGTTGGCAAAGGCCGTGTTGGCTGCGCAGTTCATGGCGGAGAAATAGTCCTGCCCTTCTGGCGAACGAAACGGAGCGCACGCGAGTTGCGGATCCTTCACAGAGATCCCATGCCGCCGCATCGCCTTCTCAAATATTTTGAGATAGTCGCTGGCAACCTGATGGCCAAACCCACGGGACCCACAGTGGACCATCACCACAATCTGATCCTGGCCGGTAATGCCCAACGCCGTGGCCGTCTCAGGATCGAACACCCGGTCGTTCGAGACAACCTGCACTTCCAAGTAATGATTCCCGGAACCCAGTGTCCCCAGCTGATTGATCCCCCGCCCCACCGCATGATCGCTGACGTTGGACGGGTCGGCACCTGCGATACAACCGCCTTCTTCAATGTGCGCAAGATCCCGATGCCAGCCATAGCCTTCTTCAATGCACCAGCGAGCACCTCGTGTCATGACCCCTTCGAACGAACCTCGGTTCAATCGGATGAAGCCTGCTGCCCCGACACCGGCCGGTACACGCCGGAATAATTCGGTCATGAGGCGATCCAGTTTCGGTTGCACATCTTCCAGTGTCAAATCCGTGCGGATCAGACGCATCCCACAATTGACGTCATACCCGACACCTCCGGGAGAAATAATTCCCGACCTGGTATCAAATGCGGCAACGCCCCCGATGGGAAACCCATAGCCCCAATGCCCGTCCGGCATGCAGAGCGCATAGCGCGCAATACCAGGGAGACAAGCCACATTGGTGACTTGATCGAAGACACCGCGGTCCATCGTCTGTAAAATACCCGGCGTGGCATAAATCCGCGCCGGTACCAGCATCCCGGCTTTCTCAGTGACAGGGATCTCCCACACCTCATCGGTCACCCGATTGACCCGCATGTCAGTATTCAATTTCATACGTCGACCACCACCTGAGCATACCAGCGCATTCCCTGCTGTTTCACTTCATACAGATGCTTCGTCACACCCTTCACATCATTGTGGAGTATCTGAGTTGTCTGATCCACGGGAGCGCCTCGCAGGACAGCAGCAAGCGTCCATGTGGTGCCTTTCTGAACCACGGAAAGGTCTGCTTCGTGAAACACCACCCCCGCTGCATCTTTCCAATACACCAGATCCGACAGCCACTCAAAGAGCAGCTCGTCCAGAGCTCCGCATACGTGTTCAATCCTACGCTCCCATGTCATTGCCACCGTTGCAGGATCGGCCAATGTTTCCAACAGCGCTTCAGTCGCTGCGTGAAACAACTCCTCCACAGAATCGCCTTCCGCTTTGAAGGCCAGGTCCGCTACCGCAATATCGTCAAGAAATTGATACGAATGCATTCTGTTGCCTTGAGCCCGCTGACAGTATGACGCAACCGGGTTGGCTATTCAAAATGGCCGCTCAGGTTACCACGCTGCCATTGGGGCGAGGCTCGACTGATCTCGCAAACATCAAAGAATCGTCCGGACCTGGATAGACGGAGTGTGTGAGCGAGGCAGGAATACCGTTGAACGTGTGTTCCAACAGCAGGCTAGTCGAGCACAAATTGCTTCGGGAAATTTGTCAGATTGCGGCAGCCGTCCTTCGTCACCAGCACCATGTCTTCGATGCGAACCGCGCCCAATCCAGGATAGTACAGTCCTGGTTCGACCGTGACCACATGCCCTTCCTGGAGGAGTGAACCCGTTCGGCTGATACGAGGCGCTTCATGAATATCCAGCCCCACCCCATGCCCGGTCCCGTGAAAATACCCTTGCATACGTCCGTTCACCAAACCTGTCTTGTAACCTGCCTTCTCGAACCGTGTACAGATACCTTGATGGATCTTCATCCCGTCGGCGCCATCCTTGATTTTCGTGATGGCTTCTTCCTGTGCATCTTTCACCGTGCCATACAGACGCTTGAGCTCAGGGCTCGCCGTCCCCCGTATTACCGTGCGCGACATATCGGCGAAGTAGCGACTCGTGGCAGAGCGAGGGAATACGTCAAAAATAATACTGCGATGAGCGGGTAACGGCCCGCTCCCTTCATTGTGGGGATCACAGGCCTGCTCCCCACCCGCCACGATCGTATGCTGAGCGATACAGTCCAGTTCCATGAGCTTCACGTTGATGAACTTTTTCACCCGCTCCGAGGTCACCACCTGACCATCCAGCCAGAGTTGTGTCCCCTTAATTTCGGTCCGGCGTAACAAGGCATGGGCAGCGGTCACAGCTTCCTCCGTAGCCCGCTGCGCAGCTTCGATATGGCGGATTTCGTCCGGCGTCTTTACGACACGTTGCTCATAGAACGGTTCCGACTTCGGTTTCAGACTATAGCCACGCTCCTGCAACCGAGCAGCATGGATGACCGGAAAACTCGCCGGCACGGAGAGGCGTCGAATCTTCGACTCCTTCAAGACCACATGCACGATATCGACGGCGGTCGGAGCTTTGATGCCCTGTTTCTTGGCCTTCTGCTCGACTTCAGAATATGACAACACTCGATCCACCGATGCCTCAGACCGAGCGCGATCCATTTCCAGATCACTCATGACCATCACTCGTTCGCCCCTGATTTCAAGATAGATGAAGGGGTCGGGAGCCATGAAGCGCGTGGCGTAATAGAGATTTGAATCCTGCTCACTCGCGGCAATGAACAAAGTAGCTACGTCGGGTTGGAACACGGTACTGCGTTTCATGGATCAACTACCTAACAGTGGACACCCAGCAAGGCGGGAGGAATACGCTCAAGATGCTTAAAATGGTTGCCCGGCGAGGCCGCAGCAAGTGAGGGACCGAGGCGTACCCTCTGCGGTACGTTGAGGGACTAAACGACGCGAGAACGAAGCCGACAAGCATTTTCAGCATCTTGAGTCGGATGCTAGCATGGGGGCGTGAGTCGGTCAAGAATTCGATCGGACGAAAACTGTCGCCAGTTATGGCCTGGCGGGAGGCGGCGATGGCATGAGTTCTTTGGATCGCACACCGGATTCTTCATCCGGCGTCACCAGGTCCATCGGCAGCGTCAAGGTATTCGTAAGCACATCGACCGCCAGCTGTGCCAATCCTGAGAGACCGGACGCAAATGACCTCACCGGCAGGTAGGTCACCTCGGGATCTTCCAGCCCTCCTTTCACCGTAAACATTGCCGTGGCTAAGCCTTTGCGATCTCCCGCGATGATTCGTCCAAACAGTGGAATCGTCTTGAGAAATTGAGAATAGGATCCAAACGGGCTCACCGCCACTGCGAGATCCAGCTGGTCTGTGGGCAAATCATAATTTCCCGCCGCGGTAATCTTGAGGATTGGACTGTCGATGATCAAATTTTCCGTCTGAAACAGACCGTTTTGGATGGCAATCGTTGAGGAAATTCTGTCGTAGGGTAGCCCCTCTTTTTCCAACTCGACCTTCCCTTGCAAGACGGCGGGAAGATTCAACAGACTGATGATTTTCCAAACGGCACGCTCGTTTGTTTTCAGGATTCGTCCGTTTTCCAACAAGACGTCAACCTTGCCATTCAGCGAGGGATAGACGCCATGGGGATTTCGTCCATGGCCACGAATCGCGCCACTGATCCGCAACTCTCCCGACACCCCATGCGCTTGTGCCTTGGCCAGCTTCAAAACATCATCAAATTCCATACCCGTGGCCCGAAACGAGAGGTCAAGGTCAGCCGGCGCGTTGGGTGGAAGCTGTACGACCAGCCGTCCCGCCACATGCCCATGACCGGATTCCCCGGATAAGCGATCCACGTCAAGCACCCCATCCTGAATGGTGATGCGTGCGGACAGCGAACTGAATTTCAGATGTTGGTAATGCCCACGCGCCACGGCCGCGGTCATCGTGACCTGACTGGTTGCTGCCAGCGTCTCGAGGAACTCTCGGACAGGCGAGCGCCCGCCCTTGGGGATCAATAAGCTCAGGTCAAGCTGATTAGACTCAATCCTTCCAATGATGGATGGCTTCGCCAGCCAATTTCGAACCGTGGCCTCCATAGCGACATCGCTGCCCTGGACTTTGAACGACAGTCGTTTGAGTTCAGCCTCGTTGCGGAGAAATCTGACACGGGCATAGAGATCCTGAATGTGCCCATCGACTCCCTTAGCCTGCAGCACCCCATTCGTCAACCCCATCCATCCGGTTATTCGCCAGGCATGCCAGTCCGGTTCTCGGCCTTTGATCTCCAACGAGAGCTCGAGGTTCCCCACTTCAAGTCCGCCCTTGGAGATCCATCTCGGAAGACTGGCAACCGGGATGATCCCTGTTGCCACCGCCATATCAACCAGGAAACCATTCCCAAACTGCATAGTGCCCTTAGCGGGAATCGTCAGCGATGGCAGCACCAGCGCGACTCGGTCCAACTTGATGCTCGCAGTTTGGGGCAGCACTCCCTCAAACTCGACCGCCGCGCGAGACCCAATGGGTTTATCGATCACCCCAAGCACGACCTTCGCCTCGTCCAGTGCGATGGATCCTCGGATATGCGGTCTCGTCGTTACGCCTGAGAGCGTCGCTGTTGAGCTCAGAGTCCCCTCGAGTACGCCCCGATCAATGGCGGAAGATCGGAAGAGCCGGACTATCTGAGCCGCATCGCCACGTGTACGAATGGACAGATCTTGGAACTGACTGGTCGATCCCCCGGTAATCGTCCCCTGGACCTGGACGGCCATTCCCCCAAGATTCCCCGTCACCTGATCGAGTTGAGTTGCGCCATCAGCCAACACAAACCGCCCTTGCACCCCGGTCATCCGCTCCGGCAAGGCTGGATGATTCAGGCTGATGTGACGGGCGGTAATCTCCCCACCGGCAAATGTGATTCCACCGGGTTGACTCAAGGGACCAACGAGGCGAAAGGTCGCAACCGCCGTTCCCTCCGCATCTCGAACCGCGGCAAATACCTGTGCCATCCGCTCTGTTTTGACCGTCCTCGAGAGAAACTCTATCAACGACGTGGCCCCCATCTCACTCGTCATCTCCAGGTCCAACCACGGCCCTGCGTCAAAAAACGACACATCCGCTTTCCCATCGGTCAATTGCATCGTTCCATAGTTCCCCGCAATCTTGGAGATACGCACCCGCCCGGTTTCGACCAGGATCACCGCCGCCAAGTCTGTTGCCGCGACATGATCACGACCGATGAGCGCATGACCTTCTTGCACATGAAATTCCCCGGTCGCCGACAACTGGGGGCCGGTCGCGGTCGAGCCGGTCAGTGTGGCCTTCACAACCTGGACCTTGCCGTCGATCCGACGTTCTTCCAACAGGGCCGGTAACTGTGGATGGATCCACTCCGGAGAAATGGTTTTCAGCAGTTGAGGCAATGTCACAAGAGAACTGGCAAAGGTCACGGAAAAGGTGGGTTGCGGAGTCAGGACGCCGGCAAGACTACCGTGGCCCGTCAGGCTGATCTCGTTCAAGTGTGCACTCATCTCTGATAACACCATGTCATAGCCGGCAACGCCCGGCATAACACGCACGGCACTCCGCAGATTCAACGAGCCTTGGAGATGATCGGAAACCGGCCTTGGGCCAAGAAAGTCGGCCGCATCACGCACCTTGATTTCAGCGGCATCAATATGACCGTCGAATTGCAATCCAGGAACCGGTTCCCCCACATCATCACCTGACAAGGCGACTGGCTGTTCCGCCTGTTTGATCGCCCCATCCAGGGACACCCTCGAGACTCCATGCGTACCCTGATGGGACATCGCCACATGCACGTCGGCAACGCCCTGCTCTGGACGAATCGTGAGGTCACACTCAACATGTTCCAGGGTAATGGACCGAATGCCATCCGGTCTGGCCGCATCTATCACCGTGATCGTTCCATTCAGGAGTTTGGCCTGCTTGACCATGAAGGTCCGTGCCATCAGAGCCATGGTTTGCTGATCGGTATCCGCTTGCCCGTTCACCCCATCCAAGATATTCCACCGACCACGTTCACTCCGACGAAGGGTCAGCTTGGGCTCCTCAATCAAGAGTCGTTTTCCGACAATTTGCTTCTTCAAGAGCGGGAAAAACCGAAGGACCAGATCGACGCGCTTCGCTGTGAGCACCACTTGCGCCGATTGCGGGTCATGGATGACGACTTCTGAAAGCTCCACGCGAATGCCGGGAAACACCACAAACTTGACCCGGTGGACATCAATTTTCCGACCAAGACTCTCCTCCAATTGTTCCAGAACAAAGTCCTTGAGATAGTCTTGACCGGTCAACTCTCGTGAAAAGGCGAGGAACGTTCCGGCGAGAACGATGAGAACAAGTATGCTCAGGAAGGCTAGCCGAAAACGGGACACACGACCCCCTTTGGATACCGGAAAGGAATTCGGCGGCATCTTACCGAATCACCTACATGAAATCCATCAACGCGGCATTCTACAATGCTATTCCCACCGTTCACGATAGTCGGGCCTTCTGCAATGTCATGCGACTTAGACGGACTATCGTACCAGACGTAAATGCGACCCCACATGACACCACAATCAGATGGTTGTGTGGAGTGAGCTTCGGCGCAGAGAGTAGAACCGTAGTGTTCTCCGGTAAGAGCGAGCGGTAGGATTTAGTTGGATCGTCTATCGATCTTCACCAAGACTCGTTGATCGTTCACGCTCGCGACCACTTCATAGGGCCCGGAAGAAATAGCAGCCGGATCCGTGATTCGGAAACTCCCGGCAGTCTGATCATACGCCAACCACGCCGGCATTAGGTTCCCATTTGTTTGGGTGAACTGATTCGGTGTGGCATGCAGGGTCTTAATGAGGTCATCCGGAAGGGTGAATGAAATCGTGTCCCCTCGCGCGATCATGGATTCTGGAATCAACACCGTAACAATTCTGGTGTCATTGTCCGATTGCCCCTGAATCCAATTCACGACCAACCCATCGGCTGAAAAGAGCTTCGCCAGTTCCACCGTACCGTTGCTTCCGGTGGCAACAGTCGCAGATCCCGCAAGCGGCGCACTCTGTGGCGGCATCGTTGAGGGCGAGCCGGAAATGAGTTGGAGGCCTTGACTCAATTGCGTGATACCCCCGAGTGGTTGCTGAACTTGTGTCGACGTATTCAGAGACAGAATAGATGCGCTCGTGGATGTCTGATCCGTATAAACATAGTTGCCCGCATCGGCTCCACCATAAACGGTGTTGGCTAAAATCACAGGCTTATCAGGGCCAATCGCCGCATCAGCAAACGTCCCGGTGGTCCCACTCGCCGTCACCGTATCGCCCGCCACCAGGCCGCTGAAGCTGAC
>NIUT01000002.1 GCA_002254365.1 Nitrospira sp. UW-LDO-01 | reverse complement strand
GTTGGAAAAGGACATGGAGGAATTGGTCCTCAAGCGGAATAGGCTGCGTCAGGAAGAGATCACCGAAGAAATCGAGGTCATCATGCTGAGCGCAGAAGCGCTGAGACAGCAGTGAGGATCGACTCGTAAAGAACTTCGCAAATGAAGAAAGAAGGAGGCGTAATATGCCGGAGGAGATGCTTTTTATCCTGCTGGGCGTGCTAGCAGGCCTGTTGAGCGGCTTGATTGGGATCGGCGGAGGCATCGTCATTGTGCCGGCCTTGCTGTTCTTCTTTGGGTTTTCACAGCACCAAGCGCAAGGGACAACCTTAGCACTCATGGTACCGCCTATTGGCCTGCCGGCTGCTTGGACGTATTACAAAGAGGGGAACGTCAACTTTGAAGTCGCCCTACTCATTTGCGCCGGCTTCTTTCTGGGCGGATACTTCGGCGCAAAACTCGCGACGGGTCTCTCTAATGTCGCGTTAGAACGGATCTTCGGTGTCGCGATGTTGGTGATCGGGGTGAAGATGCTTGTGGCGAGGTGAACCAGTGTGATGGGGCTCACAGGGCTCATGACCCAACAACATCACATGAGAGGGAGTAAACGATGACAAGCGCGGCACAAGAACGAATCGCGTCCCTCCAGGGATGCCCTGGAGAGAAAGGGTAGCTCACGGCGAAGATGGAGCGACGGTGAAGCAGATGATCGAGATTTCGCACATGCCGCTGGTGCAATATCGCCCACTCACGGTGTGGTTTGGCTTTCCAACATTGTTTTAAGAACGGCTTATTGGATTAAGGGCTGTTTTCTGAAAGCATCAGCGATTTCTCTCTGCCCAAGCGTCGTGTGGTCTTGGGTCGCCCATGGGTGGTGGAAAGGTGTCTCAATTCTCCATATTCAACCAAACGTAGAGAGGCGGAACCATACGCTTCTCTCTGTATGAGCGACCGGCTCATGAGTCTATGGTACTGATACTTCTCAGTATGGCGGTATGGCACATAACCTGCACATTCACGATTCGTGAATATACTGCTCTTCATTGGAAGGAGGAGTTATGCCGCCATATTCCACAGCAGATCATTCCCTGCTCGAGATCATCATCCGCTCACCGGGTACCATGATCGACGACGTCGTGTTTCAATGCCCCAACCTCACCTGGAACCAAGTCTTTACGGCTATTGATCGGCTGAACCGAGAGGGAGTTGTCACGCTGACACCCAAAGGAGGAGGGCATTATTCAGTACAGGTATTGGACCAGGCGTCACAGGGGGCACTGGCTGTTATGGCCTCCTAGTGCTGTGTCCGTCGGCATTCACCCAGTGCGTTTCAGCACAACAAAGGAGACTGACGATGAAAGCCCATACCTCAAGGAGGCAGGCAAAGCCTACACCAGTTGTTCCCCTGGCAAGTCGAACTCAGGAGCAAGCATCGACCGAGGTTCCAGTACCGAAGAAGCGGTTGATCTTCGATGATGTGCATGCGCGCATCACGGCGCGAGCCTACAAACTGTACGTGGAGCGTGGATACCGTGAGGGCTATGCCGAGCAGGATTGGCTTGACGCGGAGCGGGAGATCGTCGGTCGCACATTTCATGAGTAAGGGCCGCGTGGAGGGTGCTTCCCTTACAACGTTCAATCGGTGTCTTGGACGCCCACGGCCAGAAACATACTGATCGTGAGGGGGGCCGTTGGTTATCTAGATGTCTTGTGGGAGAGCGACTGGCACCTTCTTGATCCTCTCCAGATGTGACTTGATCATCATTGCATCGAGTCCCAACCATGTGCAGGCGATACCCAGATCACTGAAGGCGATGGCACTGATGTCATATGTGCGTGCACTCTTCTCATAGGCCTGTGCCACGGGGTAGGTCTGAGAGTTCACGACGATCGCACATTGCTTGATCCTCAAGGTATGACGAAAGCCGGCGTAGAGACCGTCCACGATGTCTCGCACCTCTTCATGAGTGATTCCAAAGTGGGCCTCTCTCGCGTCAACAAGGACTGAGGCACCAGGTGAGATTCGAGCATCCATGAGATGTCGGTGTTCGTGCGCCATGATGTCATCACGGGTCACCGCGCCACGCCAGTACTCAAGCACGACCGTACCGTCCTCGATCACGTCATAGGTGACAGGCATAGGTCCTCCTCTTAGTAAACTACTCCTGTGCGTGGCACCACAAGTCTTGCCTCATCCCATCCCGAATTCCTGCGTCTCGATGATGCCGCTGCATCGTGGACAAGCATGTCGATGTGTTCCCATAGGCAGCTCCTTTCTTCATCTCCGGTGGTCATGGAATCACCAGTCGGGGTGGTTTTGTCAGGCTGGCTTCACAGTGTTTGAGCAACAGGCGTGCCGCAGTTGGTGCTAATCGATAACTGCTGAGAATTGTGAATGAAAAGATAATGGTGGCGGGTATGTGACTATAGGAATGCTGGAGGACAATGGGGTGATCATGAGGAGATTGGCATCATTCGTACTGTGGAGCCGTGGCAAGAGGCGACAATCTAGGGATTCACCTGGGTTGATCGACAGCACCCGTCAGGAAAAGCGGGATCTCCACCCATTTTGTCGTGCCCCAGCCTTGCGAGAGTCTTTCCTAGAGGCCTAGAATCGGGGTCTCTACCATGCCATCGAAAAAATCGAGCAAGCCACGGCGAAATCAGAAACGGCCTCGATCGTCGGCAAGACGGACGGCTGTGCGCCCACGCAAGTCGACGGGCCATTACTTCGGGCTCAAGCGAGCCGAAGCAGCACTACGTGCGAGCGAGCAACGATTCCGCGCGATCTACGACCAGACCCACGAATTCATCGATCTGCTCAATCCGGACGGCACATTGATTGACGCAAACCACACCGCTCTGGCCTTCCGAGGGATGCAATTGTCCGATGTCGTTGGAAAACTTTTCTGGGAGGCACCTTGGTGGGATGTTTCCCAGGAGCTGCAAGCAAAGCTAAAGGCAGGGATTGCCCAGGTGGCTCAGGGACACTTCATCCGCCTCAATGCAGAACACAGGGCGCAAGATGGAACGATCGACGAGATCGACCTTTCACTTACTCCCATTACCGACGCCACCGGGAAGGTCACACAGATTATTTCCGAGGGTCGCCGGATTACTGAGCTCACGAGGGTTCAGGAACAGTTATGGCAGACCCATGCTGATTTAGAGCGTCGCGTTCAGGAGCGAACCGCAGTTCTCGAAAGGGCCAATGAGGAACTCCAGCTCTTGCAAGCAAGACAGCAGCAGCTCCTCACGGCCACACCGGTGGTGCTCTATGTCTGCAGAGCTACTGGCGACTATGGTGCGACGTTTGTCAGTGAGAACGTCATGGAGCAGCTCGGCTATCGTCCTCAGGACTATCTAGGCCATTCAGATTTTTGGGTCTCTCATCTCCATCCCGATGATCGTCCGTGTGTGCTCGCAGATCTCGCACGCGTGTTTGAGGAAGGGCAGCACGTGCACGAATACCGATTCCTCCATCACGACGGGACCTATCGGTGGCTACACGATGAGCTGCGCCTCATTCGCGATCAGGCAGGTATGCCCGTCGAACTCGTTGGGTTTCAGATTGATGTCACCAACCGAAAGCACGCCGAGGAGGCGTTGCGGCGTTCGGAAGCCTTTACCGCTTCGGTCGTGGACAACTTGCCGAACATGCTCTTTGTCAAAGATGCGAAAGACCTACGGTTTGTTCGTTTGAACAAGGCGGCTGAACGGCTACTGGGCTACAGTGAGAGGGAACTGCTCGGCAAGAACGACCATGATTTCTTTCCTGAAGACGAGGCCGATTTCTTTACGGCCAAAGATCGGGAAGTCTTAACCCATGGTCAGTTGTTAGATATCCCCGAGGAACCGATCAAGACTCGCAACGGGGAGATCCGCATCCTTCATACGAAGAAGATCCCGCTCTTCGATCCTGTCGGTCACCCTCAGTATCTATTAGGGATTTCAGAAGACATCACGTATCGCAAGCGGGTAGAGGAGGCCCTCCACACGAAGCAGGTGGAATTGGAGCGGTCCCAAGCACAACTGCAAGACTTGACGGCCAAGCTCATCACTGCTCAGGACAGTGAGCGGCAACGGCTGGCGCGTGACCTCCATGACGATATTACGCAGCGGCTGGCCGCCCTGACGATCGATCTCGGGAACCTTCGTGGTCGTGGGGATGACTTGAACGAGTTGGACTCAGGAAACCTCGATCAGTTGCACGAACAAGCCAAACAACTCACGACCGACGTGCAAAGTCTGTCGCATCAGCTCCATTCGACGCTCCTCGAGCACTTGGGACTAGAAGAGGCGGTACGCGAACATGTTGAGGAATTTGCTGCCAGGACTGGACTGACGACACAGGTCGTGGTCCGAAGCCTCCCACCGACGATTCCGATCGAGCATGCTACGTGCCTCTATCGCGTCCTCCAAGAAAGTCTTCAGAATGTCCATAAGCATGCCCATGCCACCCATGTCTTGGTTCGGCTAGTGAAAACCCCACAGGGTGTCGTCCTCTGTGTGCATGATGATGGCCGGGGGTTTGAGCAACAGGAGACTGCACCATCAAAGGGATTGGGCTTGAGCAGCATGGCAGAACGGGTGGGGATCTTGAAGGGCACGTTTCGCATCAGAACGAAGCCGGGGGATGGAACTGAGATCCATGCGTCGGTTCCCCTGGATCCGCGTGAAGCCTCACAGGAAGGGGGAGCAGGATCATGACACTGGTGAGCAAACCTCGTGTGCTGATGGCCGACGACCATTCGATCGTGCTCACCGGCGTGCGCAAGCTCATCGAGGACCGCTGTGAGGTGGTTGGGACGGTTGATAATGGTCGGACCTTGGTCGAGACGGCCGAGCGACTGAGGCCGGACCTCATTCTCCTCGATATTTCCATGCCGCTCATGAACGGACTCGATGCGGCGCGGCAGATCAAGAACACGTGTCCCGAGACCAAACTTATTTTTCTCACGATGCATACGAGCCCTCGCTTTGTCACTGGCGCGTTCAAGGCCGGTGGGCATGGCTATGTCCTGAAACACTCCGCGTCCGACGAATTAGTCCAGGCCATTGAGACGGTCCTGAGCGGGCACACCTATCTCACCTCCGCCATTGTCCAGCCGGTACTGGACTCCTTCCAGCAATCTGACCAGCAGAAGAAAGGGGTGGAAGACTTGACCCCGCGGCAGCGGGAAGTGCTCCAGCTAATCGGTGAAGGCAAGGGCTTGAAGGACATTGCCGGGTTGCTGAACCTCTCGGTCAAGACGGTGGAGTTTCACAAGACTTGCCTCATGGAGCAGCTGGACCTCCATTCTAAAGCCGCCCTGATTCGATTCGCCATCGCCGAGGGCCTCGTTAGTGTAGAATCCTAAGCGCTCGTGACCCGTCCTTCCCAGGCGATTTCCTCTCCTTCGACCCAAGCGATCTCCTAGGTCCATTCCTTCTCGCAACTCGCTATACAAAGAGCCCTAAGAAGGTCGCGCCTGAACGAGTGGAAGTGGGCATGGCCAGATCGCTTGATCAGCTTCGAGAGACTGATGATCGGGGTCGTACCCGATCATGCAAAGGAGATGACTTATGACAATGTGCATTACGGTCGATCGGGCCCACCTTGATCGGGTGTTGACTGTGCTCCAGCAACAGGAGACACCCTATCTCATGGAACAGGTCACGAAACTCTGTCCGGACCTGACGGACGATCAAGTCTTTCTGGCGATCGACTACCTCACCAGAAGCGGTCAGGTGTGCCTAACCATGGATAGCAACAGGATGTACTGGATCCGGGCGGCACGTTCGTAAGAGATACGTGAGCGGTGTCCTTTGCCCGCAGCTCACGGGCATGTCAATACGAACTGAGTGTGACAGGTACATGACCATAGTGCCGCGCGAGCGAGATCACAACAGACCTCAACTCTTGGCCGGAGGATCTATGGAGAAAGACAATGATCTCTCAGAGACGGATGCGGTCACTGCACACCTGACGGAGGACCCCATGGAACTTGTAACGGAACTCGTGACGGTTCAACCGGCGAGCAGAACGACCCCGACAAATCCTTGTACCCACAGTCGGGCGATTGATGATGTACTGACCAGAGGCAAGAAACGAAGCGGCAAGGTGCGCTGCCTCGAATGCCAAGCGATCTTTGACGATCCGTATCAGGGCCATACGTAAGACGCTGCTCGATGCCGGAAGACTCCGGCTCCCTCTGTTGCCTCTTGCAACAGAGACGAAATGCTTCCTGTAGCAGGATACCCCTGGGCCGTCGGCTCTCTCCACTCATTACATTAACTCCTAAGCATTTTCAGTCTGAAGACAGTTGGAGCGCTTCCCTCCCCTATCGGTTTTCTTCTTGCACTCCACCCAATGCCAGGAGTACGAAAGCAGAAGGTCTGATCTGTCGGAGACTTCTCACCTGAGTTCTTTTGCTTGATGTGCGACTGGGGTGGAGTCAAAATCTTGTAAGCTTGGCTTGTTGCTGGATTCACAAGATTGATTACAGCACAGAACCGTCTTTTTCATGAACCAGGGCGAGGAGGAGATCCGAATGTTAGACGGAACGTCGATGTTACCAAAAGTGGGAATCGGGCGGCGATGCGGGGCGATTCAAGCCAACGTGGATCGCTACCGTGCTCTGATGACTGATGAGGTGTATGAGGAACTTGTTGCCCTCGGGAAGGAACTTGCAGGGGTGAAGATCTGCCATCTGAACTCGACGGCGGCGGGTGGTGGAGTCGCGGAGTTGTTAGCCCGGTATGTGCCTATGCTGCAAGCACTCGGGGTTCACGCCGACTGGCGGCTTATTCACGGTGAGCCCGAATTCTTTGCCATTACCAAGGCGTTTCATAATGCGCTGCAAGGCGGGCACTACGATCTGCTGAAGCCGGAGCAGGAACTCTATCTCCGTGTGAACGAGCGCAGCGCCAAGGCGCTGGGAAACGACTACGATGTCTATATCGTGCATGATCCGCAGCCGGCGGCGATCCGGCACTTCACGGGGCCACGCAACGCGAAGTGGATCTGGCGTTGTCATATCGATAGCTCCACTCCGGACAAGGATGTCAGTCTTTTCTTACGACCGTATCTCGAAGAATACGATGCCGTCGTTTTTACGATGGCAGACTTTCTCTTGCCAGGTCTGGCGGCGAAACATATGGCGATCATTGCACCGGCGATCGATCCCTTGGCCACGAAGAATATGGAGTTGCCGGAAGACCTGTGCCGTCGGGCGATCGCGGATTCTGGTGTCGATCCGACAAGGCCGTTACTGGTGCAAGTGTCGCGGTTTGATCCATGGAAGGATCCTCTGGGGGTGATGCGCGCATACCGTCTGATCAAAGAAGAAATCCCGACGGTTCAATTGGTACTGATCGGCGCGATGGCGGGCGATGATCCGGAAGGATGGGAAATTCTGGATCGTGTGGAAGAACAAGCCGCAAACGACCCGGATCTCTTTGTCTTCACAAATCTGGCCGGTGTCGGCAGTATGGAGGTCAACGTATTCCAACGTGGGGCTGATATTGTGATTCAGAAATCACTCCGAGAGGGATTTGGGTTGGTCGTATCCGAGGCCTTCTGGAAAGAAAAGCCGGTTGTGGCCGGAAAGGCCGGAGGGATTCCCATGCAGTTTCCGGAGGCCTATCAGACAAACCTTGTGAACAGCGTGGAAGGCTGTGCGGAGCGGGTCCTCGACCTGCTCAAGCGACCGGGCGAACGGGGAGCGTTCGGTCGGGCCGGGCGCGAGCATGTTCGAAAACATTTTCTCCTGCCGCGGCTGGTGCTCGACGAGCTCCAACTGATCAAGCGGGTGCTGGGGGCAGCATGACGGACCGGACCAACGACCCGCTGGTCGCCTATTTTTCTATGGAGATCGGGCTCGATCCCAACATGCCGACCTATGCGGGTGGGTTAGGCGTCTTGGCAGGGGATACGATTCGATCAGCGGCCGATCTCGAAATTCCCATGGTTGCAGTCACCCTCTTGCATCGTCGTGGTTATTTCTATCAACGGCTGGACGAACAGGGGTGGCAGCACGAAGAGCCGGTGGCCTGGCCGATCAACGATTTTTGCAAGCTGGTGGATCGGCGTGTCGCTGTCGAGATCGAAGGTCGGACGGTACATGTCGGGGCCTGGCAGTTTCAGGTGAGAGGCGAGTCGGGCAGTGAGGTGTCGGTCTATCTGCTCGATACGGATCTCCCGGAGAATCAACCCTGGGACCGGACGCTCACGGATACGCTCTATGGCGGCGACGACTACTATCGGCTCTGCCAAGAAGTCGTGCTGGGTCTCGGAGGCTTCCGGCTGTTGCGGGCGTTGGGATATGGGCATATTCGACGGTTCCATATGAATGAAGGACATGCGGCCTTGCTTGTGCTCGCTCTTCTGGAAGAGAAACTCGCGTCACGTGTTCATGAAGATACGGCCCCTGCCGATCTTATCGATGCCGTTCGGGAACAATGTGTGTTCACGACGCATACGCCGGTGCCGGCCGGTCACGATCAATTTTCTTCCGACCTCGCCCATCGTGTGCTGGGTGATCGACGCTGCGGGTGGCTGAAAGCCTGTGGGCATGACCAGAGCCTGAACATGACGCAGCTCGCGCTGCGCGGCTCACGCTTCGTCAATGGTGTGGCCATGAAACATGGTGAGGTTTCCCAGAGTCTCTTCCCTGGTTATCCGATTCACTCAATCACCAATGGTGTTCATGCGGTGATTTGGGCTGCTCCCTCATTTCAAACGCTCTATGATCGGCATCTTCCCGACTGGCGGCATGATCAACTCTCACTGCGATACGCGATCAACATTCCCGCGCAGGACATTTGGAATGCACACACCGAGGCGAAGCGGGCGCTCGTCGACTATGTCAATCGTGAGACGAATGTCGGGTTTGATCGGGACGTTCTCACCATTGGCTTTGCCAGGCGGGCTGCCGCCTATAAGCGTGGCACCTTGATCTTTCATGATGTCGAACGGCTCGCGAAAATGGCGAAACAGGTTGGACCGCTACAAATTGTCTTCAGCGGCAAGGCCCATCCGCACGATCAGGATGGGAAAAACCTGATTCACAGGATTCATGAGCTTCGCGATGCCTTGCGGGGCAACATTCGGGTGGCCTATCTCACGAATTACGATATGACACTCGCCAAGCTCCTCTGTGCCGGTGTGGATCTATGGCTCAACACCCCGCTCCCGCCGATGGAAGCCTCAGGAACCAGCGGGATGAAGGCGGCGGTCAATGGCGTGCCGAGCTTGAGCGTGCTTGATGGCTGGTGGATTGAGGGCCACGTGGAAGCCGTGACCGGCTGGTCGATCGGCGATCGGATTGATACCTGCCTTGAGCCGAACGGGGGTATGGATGTCTGCCATGCCGCCGCGCTGTATGACAAGCTGGAGCAGAAAGTCTTGCCCTGTTTCTACAAAGACCGTGAACGCTTTCTCGAAATAATGAGGCAATCGATTGCATTGAACGGCGGGTTCTTTAATACTCAACGGATGATGGCACAGTATCTCCATAACGCCTACCGGCTGGTCGGCGAGTATGTCCGTCGGGGGTGAGGGTCAGTACAGGCTTGATGGTTAAGATGGAACAGGAATGATGGTCTCCGCCCAAGTTTCTCCAGCCGGTTCAATTTTGGCGATTAATGGAGGATCGTCCACGCTCAAATTCGCCCTCTTCCAGACCGATGCTTCCCCTGCCCGTGAACTGTCAGGCTCGATGGACCGTATCGGGACACCGGACGGAACAATCACCTGGGTGCGTAAACACACCGGCACCGCCGAGTGTCGGAGGATCACGGCGTCCGACCATGTCGCTTGTCTTGAGCCGTTGTTAGCCTGCATCAAGGACCATCTTGCACAGAATCCGCTCGTGGCAATTGGACATCGCGTTGTTCATGGTGGTCGGTATCGTGAGCCGCAGCTCGTGACGCCGGCTGTCATGGAAGAGCTGCAACGATTACGCGAGTATGATCCCGAACATCTTCCTGCTGAGATCGAATTGATTCACGAATTCGCGCGGCGATATCCTCATCTCCCGCAAGTCGCCTGTTTTGATACGGCATTTCACCGCGACATGCCGCGGATGGCTCGACTCCTGCCGATCCCGCGACGGTACGAAAAAGCGGGCCTTCAACGATATGGGTTTCACGGATTGTCCTATGCGTTTCTGATGAGAGAGCTGGTCAAGGTCGGGAGGCCAGGGGAGGCAAACGGTCGTGTCATTCTTGCCCACTTAGGAAACGGCGCGAGCATGGCGGCAGTCAAAGATGGAAAAGCTGTCGACACGACGATGAGCTTCACGCCTACCTCCGGCCTGCCGATGAGCCGTCGATCAGGGGATCTCGACCCGGGGCTCGTGGCCTATCTGGCTCGCACGGAAGGCATGAGCGCGGATCAGTTTCACAACATGGTGAATAGGGAATCGGGCTTACTCGGTATCTCTGAAACGAGTTCTGACATGCGGGACTTACTCAATCAGGAGCAGCATGATCCACGAGCGGCAGAAGCCATCGAGCTGTTTTGCTATCAGGCGAGAAAATGGATTGGGGCGTTCACTGCAGCACTCGGAGGGTTGGACACCCTGGTCTTTACCGCCGGGATCGGCGAACACTCACCGGTTATTCGCGCTCGCATCTGCGACGGCTTGGAATGTCTCGGCGTCGCGCTCGATCACGCGCGCAATGAGGCCGGTGAACCTGTGATTTCAAAAAACAACGGCAGGGTGACCGTACGTGTCATGCGTACCGATGAAGAAAGTGAGATCGCACGTTCTGTCAGCGAACGACTCGGCGAACCGAAAGGATGAACGAGGAGCTTATGCCACGAACTAAGACCATAAGGCGGAACACGGAGCTATTCGAGCGGATGGATGCCTATTGGCGAGCGGCTAATTATCTGTCCGTCGGGCAAATCTATCTCTACGACAATCCCTTGCTCAGGAAGCCCCTCACTCGCGCCCATATCAAACCGCGTTTGCTCGGCCATTGGGGCACCACACCGGGGTTGAATTTCATCTATGTGCATCTGAATCGGATCATCAAGGAACATGACCTTAATATGATCTATATCGCCGGACCAGGCCATGGTGGACCTGGGCTCGTCGCGAATGCCTACCTTGAAGGTACCTATAGCGAAGTCTATCCGGATATCTCGCAGGACGAACAGGGCATGCAAGGCTTGTTCAAGCAGTTTTCGTTCCCCGGCGGCATTCCCAGCCACGTGGCGCCGGAGACGCCTGGTTCCATTCATGAAGGTGGTGAATTGGGCTACGCTCTCTCGCATGCCTATGGGGCGGTGTTCGATAATCCGGATCTGATCGCAGCATGTGTGGTTGGGGATGGTGAAGCAGAGACCGGCCCGCTCGCCACGAGCTGGCATTCCAACAAATTTCTCAATCCTGTCACAGACGGTGTGGTTCTCCCCATTCTCCATTTGAACGGCTACAAGATTGCCAATCCCACAGTCCTGGCCCGGATCAGCCACAGCGAGCTGGAGCAACTCTTCCGAGGATATGGGTACGTTCCCTATTTCGTCGAAGGCAGCGATCCCGTCGCCATGCATCGGCTCATGGCCGCGACGCTTGATACCGTCGTGAAGGATATTCAACGGATCAAGATCGACGCGCGCAGAAACGGTGCGACGCAGCGGCCGCGTTGGCCCATGATCGTGCTCCGGACGCCCAAGGGCTGGACCTGTCCGAAGCAGATCGACGGCAAGCGGACGGAAGATCATTGGCGTTCACATCAAGTCCCGATGGGCGACATGGACCAACCGGCCCATATCAAGATTCTTGAGATGTGGATGAAGCGCTACAAGCCAGGGGAGCTGTTCGACAAAGCCGGGCAATTGAAGCCGGAGCTTGCCGAGCTGGCTCCGAAAGGAGTGCGTCGCATGAGTGCCAACCCCCATGCGAACGGGGGTCTGCTGTTAAAAGATTTACGTTTGCCGGATTTCCGCCGGTATGCCGTTGCTGTGAAGCAGCCGGGTGGCGTCGAGGCCGAGGCGACGCGTGTGATGGGGGCGTTTCTGCGGGATACGATGAAACTCAACGGGGAGCGTCGGAACTTTCGTCTCTTCAGTCCGGATGAGAACAATTCCAACCGCTGGCAGGACGTGTTGGAGGTCACCAACCGTGCCTGGATGGCGGAGCGATATCCCTCTGATGACCACTTGGCCTCAGATGGCCGGGTGATGGAGATGCTGAGTGAGCACCAATGCCAGGGGTGGCTGGAGGGGTATCTGTTAACGGGCCGGCACGGCTTCTTTTCCTGCTATGAAGCCTTCATCCACATTATCGACTCGATGTTCAACCAACATGCCAAGTGGCTGAAGGTCTGCAGCCACATTCCCTGGAGACGGCCGATTGCGTCGCTGAATTATTTGTTGTCTTCCCATGTCTGGCGACAGGATCACAACGGGTTCAGCCATCAAGATCCCGGTTTCATCGATCACGTGGTCAACAAGAAGGCCGAGGTGATTCGTGTGTACCTTCCGCCCGATGCCAATACGCTGCTGTCGGTCACTGACCATTGTCTGCGCAGTCGCAACCATGTGAACGTCATCGTGGCGGGCAAGCAGTCGGCGCCGCAATGGCTTGCTATGGATGCCGCCGTGAAGCATTGCACCGCCGGCATCGGCATATGGGAATGGGCCAGCAATGATCGCAACGGGGAACCAGACGTAGTGATGGCCTGTTGCGGCGATGTGCCGACGATGGAAACCTTGGCGGCCGTCTCCTTGTTACGGAGGTACCTACCGGGTGTGAAAGTGCGAGTCGTCAACGTGGTGGATCTGATGAAGCTGCAACCATCCGCTGAACATCCGAACGGATTGTCCGACAAGGATTTCGATGCGCTGTTCACGGCGGACAAGCCGATCATCTTCGCCTTTCACGGTTATCCCTGGCTGATTCACCGATTGACCTATCGTCGAGCCAATCACAAGAACCTGCATGTGCGCGGATACAAGGAAGAAGGGACAACGACGACACCGTTCGATATGGCGGTGATGAACGATCTAGACCGCTTTCACCTCGTCGCTGATGTCATCGACCGCATCGGCCTGCGCAGCTCGCAGGCCGACTACACCAGGCAGGCCCTCCGCGACAAGCGTATCGAGCATAAACACTACATCGCCGAGCATGGCGAAGACATGCCGGAGATCAGGCAGTGGAGATGGCCCAGGATGGCAACGCGGCGAGGTGGACGCGTGTGAATCGGTCGATGCGGCGGATGACTTGATAGACCTTCCCTCGTTGTTCGTACGCCCCCAATGCACATTGAGAAAACTAAAGTCGCGCTTTCGGGCACTCATCACGACGAGACCACCGTTAGGTACTAGATTCATGTCTTGCATGAATGGCCTGAGCCTCCACGGTCAAGGCGTCGCTTACTACCCCGACTTCGACAGTATGGTCTTGCCTCTATCAGTCAGCTTCCTCCTCTCACATCAAAAACATGTGAATTTTCCCCATTAAATATGCTATCGAAGGGGCCTTCAGAAATGTCGAACGGAGCTCGGACGAGCGTGATGAAGGAGGATGAATAGACATGGGCCGGCTAGTCGCATTTTCTTCATGGAGTATAGGAGTGGGATATCTGATGCTTTTGCTTGTTGGCCACGCCTATGCGGATGAGCCTGAGCCAAAGAATCCGGAGGAGGCGAAGGTACCAACGGTCATCGATTGTCGGTATGATCACCATAATGAGGGGGAGACCAGTGAGGCTTTTCCCTCCGACGATGTTTTTCGCCCCCTGATGGCGGACCCGAAGCAGCCGCAGTTCTTCGCGATCTGGCAACAGTCGCGGCCTCGAGCGGAAGGCAAGTCCTTCAGTCTCGGGTCGGTTGCCATCGGAGAGAATTTCGGGTTTTACACGAGGCGAAAGGGCTGTGACGGATGGCAAGTAGGGCTTCTTACCGGTGTCTTTGCGCAGTTCAACCTGGATGAGAAGAACGCGGCATTGATCAACACGGATTTTAACGTGGGGATCCCGCTCACCTGGCGCTTGGGGAATTGGTCGGCGAGACTTCGCTATTATCATCAAAGCAGTCATCTTGGCGACGAATTTCTTGGCAGTCACCCGGAGATCAAGCCGTCGAGTTTCATCCTGGAGGAGGCGGAAGGTATTCTGTCCTACGACTATCGATGGCTTCGCCTGTACGGGGGAGCGGCGGTGCTCGTCCACCGTGAGCCATCGACGATCGATCGCACCCGAGTCCAATGGGGATTCGAGGCACGAGCGCCGTCGATAAGGACCAGAATCTTGGAGCCATTCCTCAATCGCTTGCTCCTAACTCCTGTGTTATCGGGCGATTTCAAGGCGCACGAGGAATTGGGATGGATCATCAACACCAATGTGCTAGCCGGCTTCGAATGGTCTCGCACGGGGTCTCGCCGGCACTTTCGAATCATGGCGACCTATTTCCACGGCCATAATCCCTATGGACAATTTTATAATCAAAAGATCGAATCGATCGGCGTTGGGGCGTATTTCACGTTTTAGCCCTGTGCGGGTCTGAGCCCACGCCTTGTTGGAGGCAACGCGATGAACAATAAAGTTTCTTTCTCTATCTGGTATGTGCTGTTGGCGATGATGGCTGTGGTGCTTGTGCACGATCTGATTCATACCTTCAACAAGGTCGAAGAGCTCCCCTACAGTGAATTTAAGAAGCTGGTGGTCGACGGCAAGATCGCAGAGGTCTCGGTTGCCAATCATGTGCTGACGGGAAAACTGAAACTTGATGGTGAGTCCAAAGAGCAGAAATCCTTTGCGACCGTGCGTGTCGAGGATCCGGACTTGGTCCGCGAGTTGAACCAGCACGGAGTCACCTTTGCCGGTGTGATTGAATCCACATTTTGGCGCGATGTGCTGTCGTGGGTGGTCCCGGTCGCCCTGTTCGTCGGGATTTGGTTCTTCATCCTCAAACGGTTTGGTCAGGCGCAGGGAGGTTTCATGCAGGTCGGCCAATCCAAGGCCAAGATCTACATGGAGAAGGATATCAAGGTGACGTTCGCGGACGTCGCCGGTGTGGACGAGGCTAAAGAAGAACTGAGTGAAGTGATCGAGTTTCTCAAGACGCCGGAGAAGTTTACCAAGCTCGGCGGCAAGATTCCGAAAGGCATCCTCCTCGTCGGCCCGCCGGGCACCGGCAAGACACTACTTGCCCGTGCCGTGGCCGGTGAGGCCGGAGTGCCGTTTTTCAGCATCAGCGGTTCAGAGTTCGTCGAGATGTTTGTGGGGGTCGGGGCCGCTAGGGTTCGTGATCTGTTTGAACAGGCCAAGGGCAAAGCGCCCTGCATTATCTTCATCGATGAGTTGGACGCCCTCGGTAAGGCCAGAGGCGTGGGACCCATGGCGCATGAAGAGCGCGAGCAAACGCTCAATCAGTTGTTGGTCGAAATGGATGGATTCGATCCACGAGTCGGCGTGATCCTCATGGCTGCGACCAACCGTCCGGAAATTCTTGATCCTGCCTTGCTGCGCGCGGGGCGGTTTGATCGCCATGTCACCGTGGATCGCCCTGACAAAAAGGGGCGTCTGGATGTGCTGCGTGTGCATGCCAAGAAAGTGGCCTTGAGCCAGGAGGCCGATTTGGAACAGATTGCGGCGATGACTCCGGGCTTCTCCGGAGCTGACCTGGCGAACGTGATCAACGAAGCGGCGTTGCTGGCGGTTCGCCGGGGTAAGGATCAAGTCCATCTCTCCGAATTGCAGGAAGCGGTCGAGCGTGTCATCGCGGGATTGGAAAAGAAGAATCGCGTCCTGAATAAGATGGAGAAAGAACGGGTCGCGTTTCATGAAACCGGCCACGCGCTGGTGGCCCTTTCTATCCCAGGTTCCGATCAGGTGCAGAAGATCTCGATTATTCCTCGAGGTGTCGCGGCGCTCGGGTATACGTTGCAGCTGCCGACAGAAGACCGGTTTCTGATGACGAAATCGGAATTGGAGAATAAAGTGGCGGTGTTACTCGGTGGGCGAATCGCGGAAGAAACGATTTTCGGTGAGGCGTCCACTGGAGCGCAGAACGATCTCGTGAAAGCCACGGACATCGCCAAAAGCATGGTGAAGGCCTACGGCATGAGCGAGAAACTCGGCACGATCACGCTCGAGCGAGAACGACAACCGCAATTCCTTCAGCTTCCTGTCGCGTCTGAAAAGGGTGATTATTCCGAAGAGACCGCCCGTGAAATCGATTGCGAAGTGCGCCGGATCGTCGATGAGCAGTATGGACGTGTGCGACGATTGCTGGAAGACAAGAAGGCCATTCTGCAGCAAGGGGCCACGCTCTTGCTGGAGCGTGAGGTGATTACAGGAGCGGAGCTGAAGGCCGTCATGGAGAACGCCTGACCCGGACAAGAGGACTTCTCCGTACTGCTATTGACGCTGCTTATCATGGACCGCATACTGAATTCTCCGGGGAAGTGAATCGCCCAACTGGAGTGAAGTGGAACGGCAGGCAACCATCTCGGTCGAGGATAATGTGGTCTACTGCCGAGGCGCGTGGACACTTCCGAACCTCTCGGAGCTGGAACGCGGAGGTCACGCGCTTCGATGGCCTGATGTTCCTACCGTCCTGTACGATGCCGGTGAGGTGACCGCCATGGATACAGGCGGTGCGCTGCTGTTGCAGCGGTACATCGCTGGCTTGCCGTACAA
>NIUT01000001.1 GCA_002254365.1 Nitrospira sp. UW-LDO-01 | reverse complement strand
GCCATGGTCTTCGCGTCACTCTTGACGACGACACAGACCGTAGAGGCAGGGAGAGAACACACGACACGAGAGCAAACCGTCAGGAAGATTCTCCGCTTGATGGCGGAGGAGATTTCACTCAGCAGGCGGTCGATCGCGTACCCGTGGGTTGGGATGAACGGGACACAAGACGGTCAGCCCGCCGATACCCTGGCAATCCTCGCCATGAGCCAGGAGCTACTTACCGTGACCACCACGGCCAAGGAAAGCGACGCCGTTCGAGTCGTGTATACGCGCGAGCGCGATCGATTGATTCGGTTCGTTCGAAAAAACCTCTATACCCTGACGGATACCAACGAATCGCTTGATCAAATGGAATTAGCCGACCGAGTTCACGCGTTCAATATCCGCTATTACGATGAACAGAATCGTGTCTGGCTCGACGAATGGCCAAGCGCCACCAAGTTGCCTAAAGCCGTGTTACTTGAAGTAACATTTCAGTATCCCGATGCCGCACCGTGGACGGTGCGGGAATGGGTCACCATTGGAACATCATGACCATCAAATGGCCTGACGCCTGGAAAGAAATTCTGGCATGGACCATCGGCGGGATCAGCATCCTTGTCCTCTGCCTGATTGCCACCTTCCCCTATAGTGCGCTCCAGAACCGGGTCGTGGCAGAACTGAAACGAGCCACCGGTCTGGACATCCGCATTGCGGATTGGACGATCGGACTGCCGCTCAGCTTGGAATGGCGGAATGTGAGTTTCTCAAAACCGAACCTCGATCCGGTTGAGATGACCAGCCTGCAGGCCAGGCTCGGTGTCTTCGAGGCACTTCGAGGCACCCTCGGCCTCGACGTTCTTGTCCAACTGGGCGAGCAGACTCTTCGCACAAACTTCGTCAAGGGGACGCTCAACGCAGCGACGTTCTCCATGGCCGGCCCGCTGACACTCAAGGGACAACTCCAACAGGTGGATTTGCCGAAACTCATCCGTCGATACGTCACCCGCGGGACGCTCAACGGAGAGTTTTCTCATCGAGTGGCTTCCGACCCCTCTTCCCCCAACGCCCTGAGGAGCGAGGGAACATGGACCGCAGAGGCCACGGACTTGGAGATCGACCAGATTCCGCTTGGCAATGGAAAAATCTTATCGCTGACATTCAGCAGGGCCGCAGCCGGGCTTTCCTGTCGAAACCTCGTCTGCGATGTCACGCAATTGAAGGGTGAGGGAGTGGATGGATCGTTTGCAGGCCAAGGACAGATTACCCTGCAAAACCAGATCCCAAATAGTCAACTGGCACTGACGGTGACGCTGATCCCTGGTCCTGGGTTTGCCGCAAAGGCGGCAACCCTCGGCCTCCCATCCTTTCCTCCTGGAACTCCCATCACCGTCAAGATCATAGGAACCTTGGCACAGGCACGGATCGCATTGTAAAGTAGTCGGAAAGTTTCAGGTGTCGAGTTTCTGGTTGTGCGTGTCGGGTCACCAGTCGCAACAATGATGGTGAACATTTCGTGTGCCAGGTCGCATGTTGTCGGCAGGCTTGACGCACGACACTAGAAACCCGAAACGAAGGTAGAGGCTGAATTCATGGCGATTGTCAATGAATGTGTCGGGTTGGATATCGGACAAACCGGGTTGAAGGCCGTCCGGTTCCGTCGCCGACTAAGCGGACGCGAAACCGTCGATTACTTTCAACATTCCTTGCCGTTTTCCCGCCCAGAGGATCTGGAGCCGGCTCGGCGCGTCCAATCCCTTCGAGGCTTCCTCTGGCGCCACGGACTCTACGCCACCGATCGATTGGTCACGGCGATCCCCTGTCAAGACCTCTTCGTTCGTACCCTCTCCTTCCCCTTCAACGACGCAGCCAAGCTGGCGCAAGTCGTTCCGTTTGAAGTTGAGAACCTCGTCCCAATGCCGCTTGAGGACCTGGCGGTCGACAGCCTCGTCTTGCCGCCCGGCCAGTCTCTTGAAGGACCGCCTCGCGACAGCAAAGGCTCCGAGGTGCTGGTCACGGCAGCACCCAGGGACAAAGTCGCCGAACACCTCCGATTCCTGGCCCAGGCCGATGTCGAACCCTCCGCGATCAACGTCGATGCCATGGCGCTGTTTTCCGTGACGCAATACCTTCAAGGGGAAGGAGCAACCGTCCCGCAAGACTTGGCGATCATCGATATCGGCGCCTCGAAAACCACACTCTGCCTGGTAGAAGGTGGACGCCCGGTCATGCTCCGAACGATTCTGTGGGGCGGCAACCACCTCACACATGCGTTGGCTGCCCGACATGCCTACAGCTTCGCCGATGCCGAACGCCACAAACGAACCATCGCGGTGGACCAGGTGAGCGGCTTGCTGGAGCCGATCGTGAAGGAGCTTCGTATTACCTTGCAAGCCTACCAAGGGAGCGAGCGGAGTCGGTTAACCCACTGCTGGATTTGCGGAGGCGGATCAAAGATGGTGGAAATCGGCGGGCACCTCTCTCAACAATTAGGACTCTACGCAGTCGGGCCACGCCAGGGGTTTGGAGCCGACACCCCGAGAGCATTTTCCATCGCATTCGGATTGGCCATTCACCCCAAGATTGTTCGCCCACGGTGGCGATTCAAGTCCTCCCCCTTGGGACTCGCGCTCGACCTCAAAAGCGTGTCCGACGCCGCATCACCGGATGTGGCCACCATGAAGCAACATCGCCGCTTGGCGATCATTGCAGGGCTAGTCATCGCCGTGCTGGCGCTCCTGGACTTCTCGGTTCACTACTTCCTGCAAGATCAGCGCGTCACACGATTGAGAGCCGCGCTCCTCAGTCAGTACGAGCAAGTCTTTGGAACCGGGACGGGCGCCTCGCCCGGGGAGGAAGTCGATCAAGCAAAATACCGCATCGGCGTCCTCGATAAGGCTCTCGGGTTGGTCGATGCCACGGATGGGAAAGTCCTCTTCACCCTCTCGACGTTCGTGAAACAACTTCCACCTGGTACGATGATCAAGGTCCGCGAGCTGACCGTGGATGGGTCGATCATCCTCATGGAGGGAGAAACCTCCTCATTCGATGCGGTGGAGCGAATCAAGCAAGCGTTTGCAGCAAGCCCACGCTTAGCGGAGGTCTCCGTCACGGAAACCCGCGTGGGCGCCTCACCCAATCAAGTCGTTTTTCGCATATCCGTCACGGTGGAGAAACCATGATACAGGGCTTCAAAGAACGTTGGCATCACATGTCTCGGCGAGAGCGGACGCTCCTGCTCGCAGGTGGGATCGTGCTTGGACTCAGTGTGTTGTTCGTCCTGATTGTCGACCCACTGTTGGACAACCTGGAGCGCCTGGAGCGCCAAGCCATGCGCAAACAGAAGGATCTTGCCGAATTGGCCCAACTCGGCCAATCCTATCTCGCGAAGCGAGATCGCTTGAGCATGATCGAGAGCCGCATGCCTCAACCTGAGAGCCATTTCTCGCTCCTCACCTTCATCGAAGAGGCGGCGACGACAGCACAGGTCCGAGAACAGATCACCGGCATGCAGCCGCATGTCCAGTCGCTAGCGCAGGGCTACCAAGAGACCGCCGTCGATCTCCGATTAGAAGGCGTCCAACTCCCAGAGTTATTGGCGTTACTGGCCGCGATCAATCAGGCTCCCTATGACTTACACGTTCGCCATCTGCAGATCCGTCCCAAATTCGACAACCCCGTCAATCTCGATGCCACCGTTCGAGTCTTGAGCTATGCCAAGAGCTGATGATCGCGGTATCGCATTACTGCTTGCGCTCCTGGTCCTGACCCTCCTCACCGCCCTCATACTCGAATTCGACGCAGAGGCCAGACGAGAATACCGAGCAGCCGCCACCTTTCGCGACGACTATAAAGCCACCATGCTGACGCGGGCCGCCGTCCAGGCCACAAAAGCCGTGCTGCTCCAAGATCTGCTGCGGGAAAAGATGACCGGCCAGAAATACGACAGTCCGACCGATATCTGGGCCATGCCGATCAAGCAGTTGCCGATCGGCGACGGGTTCCTCACCGCCCAGATCCGGGACGAGACGGGGAAAGTGAACCTAAACGATCTTGCCTCGACCTCAGGGGGTGAGCTGGAGCAAAAGAAGAAGGTGGCCCGGGTTAAACGACTCTTTGAGTTGCTGAGAATCAGCCCCAATCTGGTTGATGCGCTCATCGATTGGGTGGACCAGGACGACGCCCCTCAGCCGGCCGGCGCCGAGAGCCTCTACTATCAATCTTTGAGACCACCCTACCGCGCCGCCAACAGTCCCCTCCCGGGCTTAGGGGATTTGAGGCTCATCAAGGGATTTACGCCGGAGATCATTGAGCGGATCACGCCCTACATCACCGTCTTTCCCATGGAGGGCAGTGCCGCCATGAATGTCAACACGGCCGATCCGATCGTGCTTCAGACCTTAGACCCGGCCGTCACCCAATCCGTCGCGATGGAGATCGTGCAGGGACGACCGTTCAAGACCAAAGTGGAGCTCGACCGGGTCAGCAGCTTTCAAGAAATCGGCCGGACACTGCGAAACGATTACGACATTAAGTCTGATTATTTTTCGGCACGTCTGGCTATCACCGTCAATGAAACCACCAAGAGCTCGCTGGTCATTTTGAAACGAGATGCCGGCAAGGGAGATAGTACGGTGGAATACCTGCGGATTCTCTAGCGGAACATGAGGGGGTTTGAGCTTCGCGGGGCAAGTCTCGCGTTTCTTGTCAGACACCAGAATCCCGCAACACGAAACAGGAAACCATGCATCTCACCCTCCTAGCGGCACTGTGATCGTGACTTCATTCCCCCGTTCATTGTAGGTCAGACTGGGGAAAAAAGCTCGCGTCAGAACGATCCCTCGGCCACTCGCACCCTCCGATTCGCGGATTTCCTGAGATTGCGCCAGCACCGTCCTCCAGGGGAATCCCTTTCCTTCATCAGTGATCCGATACTCCAGATGGTTCTCACTCCGCTCATGAAACACACGGATCGTCACTCGGCGTGCGCTGAGACGCGGTTGCGCCAGCCGTTGAGCCAGCAACTGATCATAACAACCGCTGGCCAGGGCCTCCTGTTTTTCCAGGTCTTGAATCTCGAGATTCCCATGTTCAACGGCATTGAAGAGTAATTCTTGGAGCGCACCCTGGATATGGATTCTCTGAACCGGCGGTAATGCAAAAGCGGTCATCTTGAGCAGCCACGAAATGACACCGGGGATATACCCAGGATCTGAATCAATGGTCAACTCATAGTCAAATTGTCGAGCCCCCGGCACATCCAGCGGATGACAAGGCAGGAAGTCCTGAGCACGCTGCAGCACGGAGTACAGCTCTTCCTCGGCAACGGGCTTGTGCAGGTAATCAAATGCCCCGCCACGCAATGCCTCGACGATCAGTCGTTCCGGCGCATTCTGCGCCATGACGATCACCGGACATGGCTCATGCCGGGCCTTGAGCTCCTTGACCAACGCCACTCCGGCACCGTCCGGAAGAAACATGTCGGTGATCACAACATCCGGAGCCGCTTCCTCAATTTTGGCCATTGCAACCACAGGATCGGGAACGCTCATCACCGAAAACCCTCGGCCTTGCACATAGCGCGCAATACGAGCTTGGGTCTCCAAACAGGGATCAATAACCAAGAGATGGTCGACCGGTAACGGTATATTCATGCGGTCATTCCGTGGTACAGGATTGCAGCTACAAGGTTCGGGCGTTTAGGATCAATACCCCTCGGCCTTGCACATAGTGAGCGATACGAGCTTGGGCCTCCAAACAGGGATCAATGACCAGGAGATAATTGACTGGTAGTGGCATCTTCATGCAGCCATCCCTTGGTCAAGGATCCGACGCAGGCTAGCCAGCAGGCGATGAAGCTCCTGCTCCAACGTGGCATAGAGTTCCCCACCCTGGGTCAGGTTTCCGGCTTTCGCGGACTCTTCTAATTCTTTGCAGGCCAGGAGAGCAGCCGGAGCACAGAACTGTAAAATTGCCCCCTTCAATCGATGACTGGATCGCGCCACCGCAGCAGCATCTCCAGCGGCAAGAGCCGCCCGGGCTTGAGCCAAATCTTTGGGACCATGCTCTAGAAACAGCTCAATCATCATCAGGAGCGTTTCGAGGTCCTGATCCACACGAGCAAGCGCCTCTTCATAGTTAAACGCTGGTTCCTGATTCAGACGATCACTCATGAGTCTGTGTCTCCCTCAATTCCACCGCCATGACCGCCACATCATCAGGGAATTGCTCATGCCCCAGCCACCGAACTGCCTCGTTGACCGCACGGGACAAGACCTCCGACAGAGGTTGCCTGCCAAGCGTACAAACGAGCTGCTCTAAACGATCTTGTCCCCACAGATTGCCTGTTACGTCCGGCACTTCATAGAGACCGTCACTCAACATATAGAGCCGATCACCGGCTTCAACCGAAAGCACTTCCGTGCCGTAGATTGTCGACGAATCAAACCCCAACGGGAGATTCGGTTTCGCGATCCAATAGATCTCGCCGGACTTGCGATGAAGAAATACCCCGCTATGCCCCGCTGTCGCGTAAGAGAGGGTATGAGAGCGGATATCAAGCGTCGCAAACACGATCGTGAAATAGTGCCCGTTCTCCGTGAGTGGAAAGTGTTTGTTGGCTTCGGTCAGGATTGCCCCGGGATCACTCGACCCGACATGACGAACCAAGCTCTCTCGGCGAAGGAACGTGGCAAATGAGGCAGATCGCAAGGCCGGTGAAACGCCGTGACCAGACGCATCAAGCAGATACAGCCCCAGCAGGTTGTCACTCCACGGGACCACGTTAAAGAGATCTCCGCCTAACCCGAGTGATGGCCGATACACACGAACCATCTCTACACCGGGAACGATCGTCCCCGACACGGGAAGCAGTGACTCGACATACCGCGCCGCCGACTGTAATTCACGTTCGAGTGTGTCTTGCTTTCGACGGATCTCCGCCGTGACGTCTTCCAGGCGTCTGATCAAACCCGCAGCGCGGATCCCGGCTTGCACGCGAGCTGTGATTTCATACTTACTGGCGGCCTTGCTGAGAAAATCATCCGCTCCGCGAGCCAACCCTTCCGCAATCTGCTCCGGTTGATCGTTGCTCGTCATCATCAGAATTTGACTCGACAAGAGTTCTGGGTCCTGGCGAACCAGTTCACAGAACGAGGGGCCATCCATCTCGGGCATCATCCAGTCCAAGATCGTCAAATCCGGACGCTCACGGCGGAGCATGTCCAACCCGACCTTGCCGTCATCAGCCTGTAGGACTCGATACCCTAGCCGTTTGAGTCGAGCCGCCAACGCAACACGAGCCGTCGGCTCATCGTCTATGATGAGTACGGTTTGAGGTGTGACGTGCGTCCTGTGTTCAACCGAGGTTGAGGACATTGGGCATCCTGAGTTGGTGTGGGGCTTTAGATTTCGGGTTTCGAGTTCCAGGTCTTGGAGGCCCTGTGTAGGCAGTATGAACCCTGAAACAAGCAACTCGAACCGTACGATTCCTACACACAATACGTTTCACGAACAAGGCGGCACAACGTCCGTCTAGGCTGCTTTCTGCTGTGCAGCTAATGCGTCCTGCTCATTGTCATACACAGGGATCAGTTTCTGAATATTTGCAAGACTCATGATTTCACGCACATAGCTTTGCGGTTTCAACATGCTGACTTTACCCTGGCTCAGCTTAAAATTCTGAGACACAAGCGCAAGCAGACCAAGCCCTGAACTATCGACAAAGCGGACTTCAGCCATATTCAGGATCAAATGCCGGCAGCCCTTTTGCCGAATGGCCTCCACCGCCGTTTTAAATTGCTCACGATTGGCATAGGTGAGATCCCCGGCCAACTCGAGCACCACGCCATTCAAGACCGGGCGCTCTTTCGTCTGCATCGCCATATCAACCTCCTTGATTAAGAATCATCTCGATTGCTGTATGCACGTGAAGCGTCCGAATCCACATCGAGATACGCTTCAAGCCTCACACGTCACGTCACTCTCATTAACGGCTCACATGCGTCAAGATGGCCCCGGCGATATCGCCCAAGGGGAGCACCTTATCCACCGCCCCTGCTTTGATCGCTTCTTTCGGCATACCAAACACGACACAGCTCGCCTCATCTTGCGCGATCGTGAACGCACCCGCCTGTTTCATCGTCAGCAATTCCTTTGCACCATCCCCTCCCATCCCAGTCAGAATCACTCCAACGGCATTGGCACCGGCATAGCGCGCCACGGAGGCAAACAGCACATCCACCGATGGCCGATGCCGATTGACCGGAGGATCTTGATTGATCCGCACGGTATAGCGGGCGCCGCTCCGTTCCAGCGCCATATGATAGCCGCCGGGAGCAACCAAGGCATGTCCCGGCAACACGCTGTCCCCGTCTTCTGCCTCCTTGACGGAGATCCGACAGAGCCCGTTCATCCGATCAGCCCAAGTTTTTGTAAACCGCTCAGGCATGTGTTGCGTAATCAGCACCGGCGGCGTATTGGGAGGAAGGAGCTCCAACACGTCTTTGACGGCTTCCGTCCCCCCGGTGGATGAACCGATGGCGATGATCGTATCGGTCGTTTTGATCATGGCGCTGCCTGACGGAAGGGGTTTCGCCTCACGCCTCACGCCTACCGCCTCACGCTTCACGTTTGCACAGGCGGCCGCCTTGATTTTTGCGATCAGATCCTGTGCCACTTCATCCATGCCTTCACGCAGGTCGATTTTCGGTTTGGTAATAAAGTCGACCGCACCGAGTTCGAGGGCTCGGAGCGTCGTTTGACAGCCTGCTTCGGTAAGAGAGCTCACCATCACGACAGGCATCGGATGCCCCCGCATGAGTTTTTCGAGGAACGTGATGCCATCCATCCTCGGCATTTCAACATCCAGGGTAATCACATCGGGATTCAACGCCTTGATCTTCTCCCGCGCGATATAGGGGTCAGGCGCCGAACCGATGACTTCGATCTCCTGATCTTTTGCGAGCAACGATGCCAGGACCTGGCGCATCAATGCCGAATCATCCACGTTGAGGACTCGAATCTTCTTCATGCACACCCCTACGTTTCAGGTTTCAGGCTTCTTGTTCTCGGACAATTTCCAACAAGGACCATGAAATGAGAACCGCCTACGTCAGCTAAAAGAGCGTCACATCGTCCTCCACCGGCTTCTCGACCGTTTGGATCTTTGTGGCATATTCATTCTCACGTTCAAGAATGGTCTTATTCTTCAACCGTTCTATCTTTTTAAGGAGCACGCGGCCGGAGTCTGTAAAATAATAAACTTTGCGCGGACAGACGTCTCCCAAATCCGTTTTCACCGCCCTGAGTCCCTCTGTTTCAAGAAAGTTGAGGACCCACTCAGCATTTCGAGCTCCGACGTCGATATTCCCCTCGTAGATTTTCCCCGCCCCGAAGAGCTTTACCTCCAGCCGGCTCTTTACACCTCCCAGCTTCAAGATTTCATTGATCAATGATTCCATCGCATAGGAACCGTATCGAGTCGATTCACCCCAGGAGTCGTTTCCGCCGTCTTTTGGCTTGGGCAACATGAAGTGATTCATGCCACCCACACCCGTGATCGGATCACGGATACAGGCGGAGATACAGGACCCGAGCACGGTATACACAATTATGGGAGTGGAACTGACAAAAAACTCCCCGGGCAAGATCGCCGCGATCTCATGAGGAAACCGACTATCTCGCATCCGTCGAATATGCGAAAACGGGTTCGCGGCACTGGGTACCATGCGATTAGCGCTCCTTCTGGTAGATGGTGGGGCCCATGACCTTGAATGGATGCTCGACCCACTGCAGGCTTTCGGAATGCCCGATGAACAGATGCCCCCCCGGCTTCAGATACCGATAGAACTTGTTCACAAGCTGCTCCTGAGTGGGGCGATCGAAATAGATCATGACATTCCGACAAAAAATGAGGTCCAATGGGCTCTTAATCGGGAACCGCGCATCCATGAGATTCAACCGTCGGAACTGAATCATCGAAGCCAGATGCGGCTTGACCTTCAACAAACCTTCACTGTCCCCTCGCCCGCGTAAAAAATGCCGTTTAACAAGCTCGGGCGACAGATCGCGCACGCGGTCTGCCTCATACCGGCCCGCTGCCGCTTTCGCCAGGACGCGGGTCGACAGATCAGACGCCAGAATCTTGAAGTCCCACCGTTGAGGATCAGAGACACCTTCGTAGAGCGTCATGGCGATCGTGTAGGGCTCTTCACCGGTCGAGCAAGCGGAGGACCAAATACGAACGCGCTTGTCTTTCTCCAATTCCGGCAAGATCCGTTCGCGCAGATAATCGAAGTGCTTGGGTTCTCTGAAAAAGTCGGTCTTGTTGGTCGAAATCAGGTCCAACATCCTGGTGAACTCTTCCTTGGTCGCATCACCCGTGACTTGCGCATAATATTCCGTAAAGGTTGTCAGCCCGAGATCGCGTAATCGTTTCGACAGCCGAGACGCCAACAGCGTTTGCTTTTGGTCCCCGAGCGAGATACCGCTTTCGTCATAAATCAGCTTACGGAAACGGAGAAACTCGTCGGATGTAATCCCATAGTCCATAGTTACTCCACTAGGTGAATGCGACGCGCCACGTTCCTACCCACTCCTGTAAAGTCTTGGCTTTATCGGTCGGTTGCTATCGATTCTTGACAGGGTGCTCGGTCGGAGATGATCTGAGCAGATTCGCGATGTTAGTGCTCACATCAACTCAAGAAGGGCGGAAATCATCCGACAACAGGAGAAATCCTTTTTCACATTGCAGCAGGACCCCAAGCACCTGGAATCTGTTCGATGCCACACCTTCCAGCTATGGCCTTTGGGATACAAGACGACCACTCACTTGCGCCTCAAGCACCGGTCACTCCCGGCGGGGTCGAAGATCGGACCACCGGTTCCGCCATGAACGAACAGATGACACCTTCGTTCTATGTCTACTACGGCTTTATACTGGCCGCCACCTATGTCGTCCTGGGCAAACTCGGGCTCATGCTGGCCATTCAGCCGGGGTACGCCTCAGGAATCTTTCCACCTGCCGGTCTGGCCATCGCAGCGGCCTATCTCTGGGGAAGTCCAACGCTTCCGTGGATCGTTCTGGGATCTCTTACGCTCAACCTCTCGGTCACTGCCGCTCCCCTACAGTCCTCAGCTACTGTGGCTGCCCTCTGTATCGCCATGGCTTCTGCGTTACAGTCGTGGTTCGGACGGGCTGTGTTGCAACGCACGGTTGGCCTGAAAACAGGTCTTGAGACCATCGAACATATCTGGAATGCGGATCCTGAGATTCAAGTGGTGATCTGCACGGCCTATTCCGACCATCCTTGGGAAGAGATCGCCGCCCGCCTCGGGAAGACCGACCGTCTCCTG